>NZ_JAGFJM010000091.1 GCF_024102715.1 Nitrosomonas communis | reverse complement strand
GGTACGTCAGCTAAAACTGGAAGGTAAATTTGTTGCCGGTTACGTAGGTACTCATGGTCTGGCGCACCATCTGGAGACTCTGCTGGATGCAGCGGAAAAGATACGCACCCTGCCCAATGGCGCAATGTTCCACTTTATTCTGTTGGGCGACGGTGCCCGCAAGGCAGCGTTAAAAGAGGAAGCGATGCGACGTGGACTGGATAATGTCACCTTCATTGATTCGGTTCCCAAGGACCAGGTGGCGCGTTATTGGTCGCTACTGGATGTCTCGGTCATTCACCTGAAAAAAACGGATCTGTTTACGACTGTTATTCCTTCCAAGCTGTTTGAATGCATGGGCATGGGCTTGCCAGTGCTGCATGGCGTGGCTGGAGAATCTGCCGATATCGTCCGGGATGAAAGGGTGGGCATTGTTTTTGAGCCAGAAAACGCCGATGAACTGGTAGCACATTTGCGATTTCTGCTGGAGGATCGCTCTGCCTATGAAGCTTTTAAAGTGCAAAGCCTGGAAGCAGCAAAAAAATATGATAGAAAAACGATGGCCCTCAAGATGCTGGATGTGATCACGCAGTTAGCAGAAAACGAAAAACCTGACTGGGCAAGTCAGCATAACAAAATACAATGATAACGCTGACATCATCTGCGTACTGATTCAGCGCAGCCGAACTACTCGGTTGAGGCTGAATCAGCTCCTGATGTTATAAGCCAGCCCTCCTCCCCCCACACTTCCCACCTCCTCCAGAGAAATCATTCTCTGAGTCACAAGAGCAAACCTTAATACAATCCATTTCATAAACAGTTTTAACCATCATGCAAAAATTACCGGCAATGAATTCGCAATGCGACTGAGTGAAAATCAATAGTGATACTCGCCCTATTGTATAAGTCAAAGCAGGGAAAAGGTATGATTTCATAACTATTTTAATCGAAAGAGTTTAGAATCAAACATAACAAGGAATTCCCATCACAATGCGTTTGACCGAGCAACAAATTCAAGCTATCCGCGCACTTGCCGTTCAACTGGCGGGGAACCAGGCTCGTGTATGGCTTTTTGGCTCACGATTGGATGATACAGCGCGTGGTGGTGATTGTGATCTGATGCTTGAGTTGAGTGAACCGGTAGATAACCCTGCTCTGCTGGCGGCTGAATTTTCTGCCAAAGTAAGCCGTTTGATGCATGGCCGTAAGGTCGATGTGCTACTCTCTGCTCCCAATCTGATGCACCTGCCTATTCATGATATCGCGTTCAAGGAAGGAAGACTGTTATGACTCCCAGCGCAAAGATGAAGTTGCGATTGCAGTTCTTATCGGGGTACTCAACTTTGCCACTTGCTATGACGTTATTAGAAGCACCAGGGATCTCTACTCATCACACTTCAAAATTCCGTTTTTATAATCCCTCATCCTACCTTCTCCCAGCGGGAGAAGGTATAGCTGCCGAATTTTGAAGTGTGATGAGTATCACTTTGCCGTCATTAAGGATGCCATATGAGCGATCACAGTAACGCAGACGCACCAGATCTTGTTCGTGTCCAGCATGTGCTGAGCAAGCATCCAGCCATACTGCTCGCGATATTATTCGGCTCATTGGCCAAAGGCGAAGCGCATTTTGACAGCGATCTTGATTTGGCAGTTGATATGGGACGCCCGCTGCAACAACACGAGAAAATGCAGTTGATTGCAGAATTAGCCGAAGCGCTGGGGCGTCCAGTCGATTTAATCGATCTTTTTTCTGCGGGAGAGCCGTTGCTCGGACAAATCATTACCACGGGAAAAAGAGTGCTGGGGGAAGATAGCCGCTACGCCTTCATGTTGAGCAGGCATCTTTTCAATCAGGCAGATTTCATGCCTTATCGCAACAGAATTCTGCGCGAAAGGAGGCAAGCGTGGCTTGGCCTGTGATCGAGCAGAAACTGGAATCTTTGCGGCGGGTTTTGCTTAGAATTGCCGAGAAATGCCCGGAAGATGCCGCAACACTCGCGAAAAATATTGACGCGCAGGATATTCTCACCCTGAACCTGACACGTGCCATCCAGCTCTGCGTGGATATCGGCTCACATCTCATATCGGCAACCAAACTGCTCCCTCCCGACACCATGGGGGAAACCTTTGATGTCTTACAGCCGGCTTAAATAAACAGCGCTGATCTAGCGATGCC
>NZ_JAGFJM010000088.1 GCF_024102715.1 Nitrosomonas communis | reverse complement strand
GTAAAGGTTGCTACTATGACAACATCTTTGTCGAACGGCTATGGCGCACTGTCAAGTATGAACATCTCTATGCTCAAGCATTCAACAACTTAAAGGAAGTAAGAAGCAGTTTAGTTTGCTGGTTTGATTGGTACAATCAAGAACGCTTTCATCAGGGACTCAACAATCAGACACCCGATGAAGTTTATTATCAAAAACTATCGCGTCAACAAGCCACCTGAGCTTGATAACATCACATGACAGAGCTTAATTTTCTATCAGGTTGTTCAGTTCAGGGGAGCCACTTCAATTAATCGCTCTTGCCAGTTCATTCGTTACTTTGATTTATTGAGGTTGGGTGATGTCTTCCTCAATAGTTTAACGTTATTGATGAACTGGCGTCTATTTCAGCTCTTAATTCTCGCTTATGTATGGAATAGTCAGGTTCTGGCTCGCAAGAAATTAAATTATTCAAAAAGATTGATGATGCCATCCAGTCCTACAAAATTGATTGAATAAGTTGATTTCTCTTGGAGAATGGGTTTGGCGTGATAAGCAATACCAATACCTGCTGTTTCTAGCATTCTTAGATCATTGGCGCCATCACCGATCGCAATCACCTGTTCTTTTTTAAGACCTAGCTCATCTCGTACAAGCTTTAGCACTTCTGCTTTTCCTTCTGCACCAATAATTTTGCCAACTACTTGGCCAGTTAGTTTTTTGTCCTTGACTTCCAGTGTGTTTGCAAACGCAAAATCTAATCCTAACCTTGCTTTAATTCTGTCGGTAAAGAAGGTGTAACCGCCGGAAATCACCATCGTCTTGAGCCCCGCCATTTGCATATGCTGCAGCATTTTTTCCGCACCGGGGTTTAATTTAACCTTTTCGTCATAAACTTTCTGCAGCGCTTCCTGCGGTAATCCTTCCATAAGTACTGTGCGTCGAATCAGACTTTCAGCAAAATCAATCTCACCTCGCATGGTACTTTGTGTGATTTCTGCAACTTGGGGCTTGACATCACACATACCGGCCATTTCATCAATCGATTCAATGGCGATTAGTGTTGAATCCATATCCATTGCAACCAACCCAAAATTGGTTATCTTTGTTCCAGTCGGAACAAAGGCGTAATCGAGTTGTATTTCAGTACAGTACTCGGGAATATCGGGGTGGTTTTTGGCATTTACCAAGCGGAATGCTTGCCCGGTAACACGCTCAATATGACTAGCTTGTGCAAGTTTTGCAATTTCCCTAAGGTCGCTGTTTTCAATATCTAATCCTTGAATGATGAGGTTCATAGGTTTCCTGGTTATTATTAGTTATAGTATTTGGTGTATCGGCGCAAGCGCAAAGCAAAGTGCATCAGATGCACTGAAGTTTTAGTTTTTTTTATAGAGATGAAATTGGATAAGCGCCCGCTTTTTTAATTTTAAATTGATTCCAAGATAGAGATTCTACTACAGTTAAGCGATAGCGCTTATTTTGACTTTATGCAATAAGTGCAGCGATAATCCATACAGATTTAATTCTGAATTTCTTTCATCTTAGTGAATACTTAACAAGGAGTGGAAAGTGGATTTTGCAATCAAACTCGGTGCCCCAGAAAAGTCGCGTGGAGCATGTATTGTGGTAGGTATTTTCGAATCACGCAAGCTATCCGAGCCTGCTAAAATTTTGGATGACACCTCAAAAGGTTACATCAGTAATATCCTGCGTCAGGGCGATATGGAAGGTAAAGCAAATACAACTTTGCTGCTGCATAACGTTCCCGACATTCCAGCCAAGCGTGTGATGCTAGTTGGATTGGGCAAAGAAAAAGATTTCAACGACAGGGCGTATCAACTTGCTGTTTCAACGACATTCAGGGCGCTACATCAAACAGGCGCTGCAGATGCTGCGCTCTTTCTGACAGAGATTCCATTAAAGCAACGGAATGTCGCATGGAAAATTACCCAGACAGCTATTATTGCTGCAGAAAGCACTTATCGTTTTGATCGTCTCAAAAGTAAACCAGAAAAAGAACATGTTGTACTTAGCAAAGTTGCGCTATATGTAAGCGATCAAGCATCGTTGCCAATCGGAGAGAAAGCGCTACAACAGGGTCTTGCTATCGCGCGAGGGATAAGTGTGGCCAAAGATCTAGGTAATCTTGCACCCAATATTTGTACGCCAACTTATCTGGCAGAGCAGGCTACCGAAATGGCCAAAACATACAAGCTTAAGGTTTCCATTTTAGGGCAGAAAGAAATGGAGAAGCTTGGCATGGGTGCATTTCTTGCCGTTGCGCGCGGAAGCGATCAGCCTGCAAAATTAATTGTACTGGAATACCGTGGAATGGCAAAAATGGATAAACCTATCGTTCTGGTGGGTAAAGGAGTGACTTTTGATACTGGTGGCATTTCATTAAAACCAGCTGCAGAGATGGATGAGATGAAATTTGATATGAGTGGCGCCGGAAGTGTGCTGGGAGTGTTGACGGCGGTAGCGGAAATGAAGCTTCCGCTCAATGTGGTCGGTATTATCCCCGCGACTGAGAACATGCCCGGGGGCAACGCTACCAAACCGGGTGATGTGGTGACGAGTATGTCAGGTCAGACAATTGAAATTCTGAATACTGATGCTGAGGGACGATTAATTTTATGTGATGCATTGACCTATGCTGAACGATATAAGCCAGATGCGGTCATCGATATTGCAACCCTTACGGGCGCTTGTGTTATTGCACTGGGGCATGTGGCATCTGGCTTGATGAGTAACAACGACCAGCTGGCGAAAGAATTGCTGCAAGCTTCCGAATTGGCCTCGGATCGTGCCTGGCAGTTGCCGTTGTGGAGTGATTACCAAGAGTGGTTGAAGAGCAACTTTGCGGATATGGCAAATATAGGTGGGCGTTCAGCGGGAACGATCACGGCTGCTTGCTTTTTGTCACGCTTTACAGAAAAATATCCATGGGCCCATCTCGATATCGCAGGTACGGCCTGGAAAAATGGTAAAGAGAAGGGATCTACTGGCCGCCCGGTGCCGCTTTTAACGCAATTTCTGATTTCCCGTGCAAAAGTTTAAATTAAGTACGCAGACGAAACAAATTTTGCGCAGGAGGCATTGAGATTCTAACTGATGTTTTTAGTTTGAGTAAAAGCGATGAGGGTGAATGATTTTGTATCTGTACAATGACGCAAATTGATTTTTATTCGGGTGCGTCTGATAAATTGCTGGTTGCGTGTCGATTGAGTGTGAAAATAGTGCAGCAAGCACTCAGAATGGTGGTGTATATACCCGATTCGGCGCTTATGGCCCAATTTGATAAACTGCTCTGGACATTCTCCCCTATCAGCTTTGTTCCGCACTGTTATGCGGATGACGGTGCGGCCAGCATTACGCCAGTGATATTAAGTGATGGGAGTGAGAAAGCCCGGACGATTACGCATCATGCAGTATTACTTAATTTGCATGATGAAATACCACCTGATTATGATCAGTTCCAAAGAGTGATTGAGATTGTCGGGAATGCACCAAATGACAAGGCGCTTGCCCGTAAGCGGTATCGTTTTTATCAAGAGCAGGGTCTCAGTGTGCGCCACCATAAGCTTGGTCAGAATCAGGATTGAAGTCAACAAGAACGATTCATTCTATGTTGTTTCGCTATGATTGATTATTGGAATACCGTCTGAGACCGATGATACTACTTTGCTGGATAAACCAGATGCAGTGTCGCTGCGTTATCGGCAGTAATCTTCCGCAATGATTTACCCAAAGAAAACTGGAGTATCGTTTCCGATTTCCTCTTAAGCTGTTGTACGTCAATCAGATAAGATACCCATGAGCATTACCAAGAGAATCTGGGGTTGATTGAAAAAATGCGTACTTTTATCGGAAATTCAGCGAGTGGAATACAATATTTTTCCTGGTGTGCATTTGATGTGGTGCTGAGGAGAATTCAGGTCAAGTTAAACCCTGCGCAGCATCTGGATTTGTTTCAGGCATTAGCATAGCGCCCGTTTCGGAGCCTTTAGATCCAGATCTAATAACATATAACCTTGCTGTTTGTAGCGATGCCTTCCGATATAATGGCAGGTTTTCTATTTTTGCTAATTTAACAGCTTAATTCCATGGAACTTGCAAAAAGTTTTGATCCAAAGCTCATTGAAGCGCGCTGGTACTCATTGTGGGAGTCAGCAGGGTATTTCAGGCCAGCAAGTAAGGAAGATGCGTCTGCTTACTGCATTATGCTGCCACCTCCCAATGTGACGGGTACCTTGCATATGGGGCATGCATTTCAGCATACTCTGATGGATGCGTTGACGCGTTATCACCGCATGCTGGGTAGCAATACATTATGGCAACCAGGCACTGATCATGCAGGTATTGCCACGCAAATTGTCGTTGAGCGTCACTTGGATCAAGAAAATCTTGATCGGCGTAAACTGGGACGGGAAGCGTTTCTCAAGCGCGTCTGGCAGTGGAAAGATGAGTCGGGTTCAACCATTACACGCCAAATGCGGCGAATGGGTGCTTCCTGCGACTGGTCGCGTGAGCGGTTTACCATGGATGAGACACTTTCTCGTGCAGTGACGGAAGTATTTGTGCGATTATATCGAGAAGGATTGATTTATCGTGGTAAGCGCTTGGTTAACTGGGATCCTGTGCTGCAAACGGCTGTATCTGATTTGGAGGTTATCTCGGTAGAAGAAACTGGCTCACTCTGGCATATTCGTTATCCATTTGAGCGTGATGCAGGCGTTGGAGCGCAGGAAGATGGTTTGGTTGTTGCAACAACACGGCCCGAAACTATGTTGGGTGACATGGCGGTTGCTGTCCATCCGGAGGATGAACGCTACCGGCATCTGATTGGACAACACCTGCGCCTGCCCTTGTCCGAGCGCACGATTCCCATCATTGCAGATGATTATGTTGATCCGACATTCGGTACGGGTTGTGTGAAAATTACGCCGGCACACGACTTTAACGATTATCAAGTTGGTCTACGTCATAAGCTCATTCCGCTTAATATTTTTACACTTGATGGAAAAATCAATGAGTGTGCTCCGACTGAGTATCAAGGAATAGATCGTTTTGATGCGCGGAAAAAGATTATTAGTGATTTAGAAGCACAGGGATTGCTAGTCGAAACACGTCCACACAAGCTGATGGTGCCACGTGGAGATCGCACTCAAACCGTCATTGAGCCCATGCTGACCGATCAGTGGTATGTTGCTATGGAAGAGATGGCTAAGCGTGGCTTGGAGGCGGTAGCAAACGGTGATGTTCGTTTCACGCCGGAAAATTGGACGCATGTATATAATCAGTGGCTGGAAAATATCCAGGACTGGTGTATTTCACGGCAATTGTGGTGGGGCCACCGAATTCCAGCGTGGTATGACGAGAATGGTAATGTTACGGTTGCGCACAATCTTGAAGAGGCGCGACAGCTATCAGGTAAGGAAAACCTTATACAAGATGAG
>NZ_JAGFJM010000078.1 GCF_024102715.1 Nitrosomonas communis | reverse complement strand
GCGTTTTCATTTTATGGAGGCTGCGGGGGATCGTTGGTGGCCGATTTCAGGCGGCGTTTATTTCTTACAGGCGATCAAGCGAGTCCATGGCATGCGTATTATTAAGCCTTGCTGGGAAAATAGTTTATCTGCTAAAAGAAAAGTTGCGTCGGTGACGCAGAAATTCAAAGATAGTGTGAAGTGAGCGTCATTACATTCGTTAACGATCACAATGATCAAGTAGTACTGCAAATAAGAGATAGACATGCAAGACGCTACATGCGTGGTGGAGATTTTTACGGATGGTGCCTGCAAGGGCAATCCCGGTATTGGCGGATGGGGCGCTTTGCTGAAATACCGGGGGGGCATATGGGAATTATTTGGCGGAGAAGAAAGAACCACCAATAATAGGATGGAGTTGATCGCAGCGATTCGTGCATTGCAGGCATTAGCATCGCTGCCTGTTTCAGGGCAATCCTGCAGAATACAACTGCATACTGATTCCCAGTATGTGCAAAAAGGTATCAGTGAATGGATACATGCCTGGAAAAGACGGGGATGGCGTACTGCTGACAGGAAGCCGGTGAAGAATGAAGAGTTGTGGAGGGAACTTGATCAATTGTCACAGCAATATCAAATTGAATGGTGCTGGATACGAGGGCATGCTGGTCATGATGGTAATGAGCGCGCGGATGAGTTGGCTAACCGCGGCGTGGAAGCGGTGACCGCAAGCAAGTGTAACTCAGATGGCAAGGCAAGCGATTGATGCGGCAAATTTTTCTTGATACTGAAACAACCGGCTTAGATCCAAAGCTGGGTCACCGCATTGTTGAAATAGCAGCTGTTGAAATGTGTAGCCGGCAATTGACCGGCCGTCATTTTCATTACTACCTCAATCCTGAACGGGAAAGTGATGCCAGTGCGCTGCAAATACATGGACTGACCAGAGAATTTCTACAGGATAAACATAAATTCCGTGATATTTGTGAAGATTTGCTAGCGTTCATTGAGGGTGCCGAGCTTCTCATTCATAATGCCCCGTTTGATGTGGGGTTTCTCGATCATGAATTAGGGCTGATCAGGTTGCAGTCTCTGAAAAATTACTGCACCGTGATTACGGATACTCTTGTTATTGCCAAAGAGTTGCATCCTGGTAAACGGAATAACCTGGATGCATTATGCGAGCGCTATCAGATTGACCATTCAAGACGCACTTTGCATGGCGCCTTATTGGATGCGGAGCTTTTGGCTGAAGTGTATTTAGCCATGACCAGAGGACAAGAAAGTCTGTTGATGGAATTGGATATTGCGCCATCATCAATCGATACAGCAGTCATGGTGGAAAATCTGCATTTGACTGTACTGTCAGCCAGCGAGAAAGAGCTTGCATTACATGCGCAGCAGCTTGACAACATTGATAAAGAAAGTAAAGGGAAGTGTTTATGGAAACTCAAAGTTTAAGTGCCTGCTTTTATTCGCAGCGCCTTGGCAGCAAGTATCCTGCCTAAATCCCAAACTGCCGCCGGGCCGCGGTGTGCGTCAGCGACAACGTTTTTGACTGCCTCTACCATCCACTTGATATCGGCTTCTGTGAGGATGAGTGGCGGAATAAACTTGACGATATTCATGCCATGACCGGCTACTTGGGACAGAATACGATGCCGGGCAAACAAGGGGACGGTGATCATTTGCGAAAACAATCCTTTGTTAGCTGCTTCCAGCATTTTCCAGGATATTTTCAGTGACAGACTTTTCGGTTCAGTGAATTCTAAAGCAACCATCATGCCTTTGCCGCGAATTTCCTTCAGACATTCATATTCTCCAACCAGGAATTGCAGCGCGTCGATAATCGCTTGGCCGGATTGAGCAGATTTTTCGATCAGGTTTTCTGATTCCAGTACTTCCAAAGTGGCGAATCCAGCTGCCATAGCAAGATTATTTTTACCGAAGGTGCTGCCATGCACAACGGCCCGGTCCATACGATTGAAAACGCGATCAAAAATCCATTCCTTGCAGACTAGTGCGCCAACCGGAACGAATCCGCCAGATAGCGCTTTTGCCATGCAAAGGATATCCGGAACGACTGACCAATGTTCTACCGCCCACCATTTACCGGTGCGCCCCAGTCCTGTTTGCACTTCATCCGCGATCAATAATGCGCCATAACGACGTACCAGTTCGGCAGCTTCTGGCAAGTAATGATCATCCGGGAGCCAGACACCATGCCCTTGGATCGGTTCGGTAATAAAGGCGGCCACGTCCTGCTGGGAGAGTGCTTCTTCCAAAGCGGCCAGATCATTAAACGGAATCTCGATAAAATCCGGTATTAGCGGACCAAACCCTTGCTTGTAGTGAGGATCTCCAGTAGCAGAAAGCGAGCCCAGGCTGAGGCCATGATATCCTCCCTGGCAATAAACAATTTTAGATTTGCCTGTGGCATAACGGCTAAATTTGATTGCGGCTTCGATTGTTTCGGTGCCGGAGTTGGCGAAGAACACGCGT
Source organism: Nitrosomonas communis (assembly GCF_024102715.1). Taxonomy (GTDB): domain Bacteria; phylum Pseudomonadota; class Gammaproteobacteria; order Burkholderiales; family Nitrosomonadaceae; genus Nitrosomonas; species Nitrosomonas communis_B. The sequence continues at coordinate 59,127 of NZ_JAGFJM010000078.1, read as the reverse complement.
TCCAGGCCTGCTGGACTAATGGCGACCAGCTTTTCGGCGAGCAAACCGGACAACAGCGATACATCCAGCTGCACCAGATTAGGAAGTTCCGCGCTGAGGACATCTTTAAGCGTCTGCACGATATGCGGGTGATTGCGTCCAACTGCAAAGACACCAAAACCACTCAGTAAGTCAAGATAGCGATGACCTTGCTCGTCAAAAAGATAAGCTCCTTCAGCTTTTACATAATGACGATCAAAGCCTATGGTTTTCAACACTTTTACCATCTGACTATTGAGATAGTGATCGTGTAGTGCGAAATTTTCTTTGCCACGCTGCTGAATGAGTTCCTGGATATTCATAAACTAAACTCCATGGCAAGGTTGTAGGTGAAATGTTGAAAAAACATGGTTGAGTCTTGCGGAATCAAAGGGCTTTTTAGTTGAGAGATGTTATCGTTGCGTTTAGCTCATGATGGGAACAATAATACCGTGAATGTATCTGATATTTAGGTGCCAAATTCAGAGGAATGCAAGGTTGAGAGATGCCAATCAGCAGCAATCCAGAGCGCTTTCTTTTTAGAATCATGACATTATCCTTTTCTGTCGAGCTAATTGTCAATACTGAAGATACGCTAACGTGCTGAACAAGTTGTGCTTGATTAGTTGGTTATTCATAACATCTTGTCTTAAGCGCTCTTTTCCAAAATCAGGATATTCATTTTTTGTTAGAATACCTCTTTATTTTAATCTGTTAATTTCATGGGGTATTGAATGACTGTTGAAAGAACGCTGTCTATTATTAAACCGGATGCAGTTGCAAAAAATGTCATTGGTCAGATTTATGCAAGATTTGAGGCAGCTGGCTTAAAAATTATCGCTGCCCGTATGATGCAGCTATCACGCACGGAAGCCGAGACTTTCTATGCGGTTCATCGTGGGCGTCCTTTTTTCAATGATCTGGTTGAATTTATGACTTCTGGACCTGTTATGGTGCAAGTGCTTGAAGGAGAGAATGCGATCAGCAAGAATCGTGAATTAATGGGAGCGACAGATCCGCAGAAAGCTGAAAAAGGAACCATTCGGGCTGATTTCGCAGAAAATATCGATGCGAATGCGGTACATGGCTCCGATGCGCCTGAGACAGCGGCAGTGGAGATCGCTTGCTTTTTCCCCACGCTGGATATTTATTCGCGCTGAAAATAGTATGCAGTTATGTGAACCCGGGTATGAATATGGCGATTAATTTGCTTGATTTTGATGCAATTGGTTTAACGCGTTTTTGCATGGAGATAGGAGAAAAACCCTATCGGGCGAAACAGCTGTTACGCTGGATACATCAATTGGGCATGTCAGATTTTGCTGAGATGAGTGATCTGGCGAAAGCATTCCGCGAGAAACTCGCAACGCTCGCTACTATTCAATCACCCGAGGTCATTAACGATCATATTGCTGCAGACGGCACCCGCAAATGGTTGTTGTCAACGGGAGCTGGCAATGCGGTAGAGATGGTTTTTATTCCGGAAGTCAATCGTGGCACGCTCTGCATTTCCAGCCAGGTAGGGTGCGCGCTGGCGTGCAGTTTTTGTTCAACCGGCAGGCAAGGTTTTAATCGTAATCTAACGGTTGCAGAGATCATTGGTCAGTTATGGTGGGCAAACAAGATGCTCAAAACTGAAAGTGATCATGAAGCTTGTTTTGTGCCGGAAAGTTTTATCAATGCAAGAGCGCATGAGCAGAAAAAGAGCGCCAGTCGTATGATCAGCAATGTTGTCCTGATGGGTATGGGTGAGCCCTTGGCCAATTTTGAGAATGTCGTGACGGCACTCGATTTGATGCTGGATGACGGCGCTTATGGCTTGTCCAGGCGGAGAGTGACGGTCAGTACTTCCGGCCTGGTGCCTGCGATGGACCGGTTGCGTGAGCGCTGTCCCGTCGCTCTAGCAGTTTCGTTACATGCGCCCAACGATGCCTTGCGCGATCAGTTGGTGCCGATTAACAAGAAGTATCCAATTAAAATGTTGTTAGCTGCCTGTGAGCGTTATCTGCAAGCTGCACCAAGAGATTTCATTACCTTTGAATATGTCATGCTTGACGGCGTGAATGACAAAGTCGAGCATGCGCATGAGCTGGTGCGGCTAGTAAAAAGAATTCCTTGTAAACTGAATCTAATCCCGTTTAATTCTTTTTCTGGCTCGGGTTATGAGCGTTCCTCAGCGGAAGCGATTCGGATTTTTCGTGATGTACTGATGCAAGCAGGTCTCGTGACGACAGTGCGTAAAACACGTGGCGATGATATTGATGCAGCTTGCGGTCAATTGGCTGGTCAGGTGCTAGATAAAACACGGCGAACAAGTCGCAGCATGACAAGGGCAACTGGATGAAAAAGGTGCTCGCTGGTATGGTAGGCATGTCTCTCATGGTAGCAGCGGGATGTGCGCAGTCACCTGTCAAGGAGACGGCACAGCTATCGGAAGAAGCAAGAAAGAGAGCACAACAAAGCGCAAAAATTCATGCAGAACTCGCTGGGCAATATTACCGCCGTGGGCAGTATCGGGTAGCAATAGAGGAAGCAGAAATCGCGTTACGGTCAAGCCCGGAGTATGCGCCTGCCTATAATGTACTCGGCTTAGTGTATATGGACTTGCGCGAAAATGAACGCGCGCGCGGGAACTTTGAGCATGCACTCAGAATTGCTCCCAACGATTCCGATGTTCACAATAACTTTGGCTGGTTTCTTTGCCAGCGCCAACCTGAACAGATGGAGCTGGCGGTGGATCATTTTATGAGTGCATTAAGAGATCCACTTTACGAAATGCCCGAAAAAACATACTCAAATGCAGGAATTTGTGTGCTTAAGCGGAATGAATTCGAGCGTGCTTATGCCTTCTTTCAGAAAGCCCTGGTAATTCGTCCTCACTATCCGCTGGCAGTACTCGGGTTAATTGAGATTGATTTCAAGCGAGGTGATCTCAGAGCAGCTAAAGCAAACATTACTTCCTATATGCAGACTTATCCACCTGCGCCAGAAAGTTTATGGTTAGCGATTCAAATTGAACGTGCAATTAGCGATCATCAGGCCGAGGCTAGTTACGCTTTTCAGTTACAAAGGCGTTTTCCGGATTCTAGTGAGGCAATAGCGCTGCGTGAGGGTAGATTAAATCATGCACGATAGTGATAAAAATAGTCAAAAAGCAGGGAATGCGAGTCTACAGGAGCAAATTGTTTCTGATAGCAGCGCTCACGAAAACGCTCTGGTACAGGCTGATGCGCCTGTAGCCAATATGGAGGCGCCTAGTCAGAAACCTGCTGAGCATAACACCAAAGAAGAGGTTAAGGCAGTAGTTGGCTACGGGCAGTTATTACGTGCTGAAAGACTGAAGCGTGGCTTGAGTGTGGGCGAGGTGGCGCGGCGATTACGATTATCAGTACAACAAGTGAATGCTATTGAGGAAGAAGATTACAGTAAGCTTCCTTCCGGGGTATTTTTGCGCGGCTTTGTTCGTAATTATGGAAGTTTGCTGCAGCTTGACACCAATTCTTTGCTGCGTTTATTGACTCAATCTGCTCCTGTGCTTGTGCAGCAGCACCCTGCAAAGCAAGAAAAGACGGTTCCACTGGTTTTGTCGAAGCGAGGTGGTGAGGGGCGTGGCGCATGGCTGCTAGCTATAGGCTTAGTTCTGGCTTTGCTGGGCTATGGCGTTTATCAGGAGGGAGATTGGGGGCAGGAGCGGGATCTGATTATAAAGCATGATATTGATGCAAATGCTGCGGTCGATTTGCAAACTGAAAATGATCAGGCGACGATGGAATTATTGCTGCCTCAGACGCCTTCAGCTCCTGCGCGTGGCGCAGGTATGCTGGAATTTTCAGAGAAGAGTCCATTAGAAATTGACTCCGCGCCGGTCACGCCGCCCGTGGGCGAGCCAATTGTGAGCGAGACGATGGGGGGCAGCGAAAAAACACTGCATTTTATATTTTCCAAGGACTCATGGGTTGAGATAAAAGACAGTAATAAAAAAGTAATTTTTGTCAAAACGAATGCCAAAGGGACGGAACAAGTAATAACAGGGAATCCTCCTTTATATTTGGTGATTGGTAATGCCAGCGGCGTGAATCTTACTTACAATGGCAAGCTGGTTGATCTGACACCTTATACCCGGAAAGGCGATGATGTGGCGCGTTTTTCACTCGAATAATTCTTGTGTTGTTGATCAAATTTTTAGTTCTTTTTCAGGCTTGATAGAATAATGTCACAAAACAATATTTCTTTACCGCGACACAAAAGTGTTGGGGTTCGCGTAGGTTCAATCATAATTGGCGGGGATGCGCCTGTCATTGTGCAATCAATGACCAATACCGATACTGCAGACGAAGTGGCAACTGCCATACAGGTTGCGCAATTGGCGCGTGCTGGCTCAGAGCTGGTGCGGATTACAGTCAATACTGCGGAAGCAGCCAGTGCAGTGCCAGCAATTCGTGCAAGATTGGACGATATGGACTGTCATGTGCCGCTGGTGGGTGATTTTCATTTTAATGGCCACAAATTACTGACTGCCTATCCTGAGTGCGCTAGAGCATTAGCTAAGTACCGTATCAATCCAGGCAATGTAGGTCATGGCAAGAAGCGTGACGAGCAGTTTGCCACGTTGATCGAGACCGCATGTAAATACGATAAGCCAGTACGCATCGGTGTCAATTGGGGCAGCTTGGATCCGGAAATGCTGGCGCGCGTGATGGATGAAAATGCTCGATCGGCTGAGCCGATGGATGCGGGTTATGTAATGCGTAAGGCGCTCATAACTTCTGCCTTGGAAAGCGCAGCCAAAGCGGAGGAGCTTGGATTGCCGCGGGATCACATCGTATTGTCCTGCAAGGTAAGTGGCGTACAGGACTTAATCGCAGTCTATCGGGAACTGGCGGCGCAGTGTGATTATGCACTGCACCTGGGGCTGACAGAAGCAGGGATGGGGTCGAAAGGGATCGTGGCATCGACTGCGGCATTGGCAGTGCTGCTGTTTGAAGGAATCGGCGATACCATACGCATCTCACTGACGCCTGAGCCGGGAGGAGATCGCACGCGTGAAGTTATCGTGGCGCAGGAAATTTTGCAGACTATGGGTTTGCGGGCATTTGTTCCACTGGTAGCAGCTTGTCCAGGTTGCGGGCGGACGACCAGCACTTATTTTCAAGAGTTAGCAGAAAGTATTCAGGCTTATGTGCGCGAGCAAATGACCACTTGGCGCGAGCAATACGATGGTGTAGAAAACATGACGCTGGCGGTGATGGGCTGTGTGGTCAACGGCCCGGGAGAGAGTAAGCATGCCAATATTGGCATTAGCCTGCCTGGTTCAGGGGAAAATCCAGTGGCGCCGGTTTATGTGGATGGCCAAAAGACGGTTACTCTGAAAGGGGACAACATCGCGGGTGAATTCCGTCACATCGTTGATGAATATGTGCGCACCAAGTATCAAAGAAAATCAGCTCATGTCTAGTTTGATTCAGGCGATTCGCGGGATGAATGATATCCTGCCGGATGAAAGCCATCGCTGGGAGTTTTTCGAGGATGCTGTGCGTGCCTGGCTGGCCGGGTATGGTTATCGCAATATCCGTACCCCGATAGTCGAACAGACCGATTTATTCACGCGTTCGATCGGTGCGGTGACTGATATCGTCGAAAAAGAGATGTACACATTTGTGGATCATCTTAATGGAGACAGCCTGACATTGCGCCCGGAAGGAACGGCTTCCTGCGTGCGTGCCGTACTTGAGCATAATCTGCTTTATGCAGGGCCGCAGAGATTGTATTACTATGGGCCGATGTTTCGGCATGAACGTCCGCAAAAAGGGCGTTACCGGCAATTCCATCAGGTTGGCGTGGAGGCGCTGGGCTATGCAGACGCTGATATCGATGCAGAGTTGATCATTATGTGCGCGCGGCTGTGGCGTCAATTGGGTATTTCAGGTGTGCGCCTGGAAATTGGCACACTTGGCAGCACCGAAGCACGCGCCATTTACCGGGCGAGGCTCATTAAGTATTTTGAACAGCATCAGGATGATCTGGATGAGGATGCCCGCCGCCGCATGCATAGCAATCCACTGCGCATCCTGGATAGCAAGAATCCACTCATGCGCGAAATCTTGGCTGGTGCACCCCGGCTATTGGATGATCTGGATGAGGATTCACTTAAGCATTTTGAAGCGCTGCAGCGGTTGCTGCACGATCAGGGTGTGGATTTTGAAATTAATCTCCAACTAGTGAGGGGATTGGATTATTACAATCGCACCGTATTCGAGTGGGTGACGGATAAGCTCGGCGCCCAAGGGACGATATGCGCAGGAGGGCGTTATGATGGGTTAATCGCACAAATGGGTGGAAAGTCAGCACCTGCTTGTGGGTTTGCGATGGGAATTGAACGAATTCTTGCTTTGATGGCTGAAAACGAAATACCCAAACCGGCTGTCGATATTTATGTCGTCCATCAGGGAGAAATCGCAACGAGTTTTTCCTGGAAAGCAGTGGAATGGTTTCGTAATGAAGGGCTAAGCGCTATTTTGCATTGCGGAGGTGGCAGTTTCAAATCACAAATGAAAAAAGCGGATGCCAGCGGCGCTCGTTTTGCTGTCATTATTGGTGATGATGAAGCAAAAGAGGGTGAAGTGAGTATCAAACCATTGCGTGAGGCAGCAGAGCAGGTGAGGGTGGGGTTAGCGGAAGCTGGTTCGCTACTCAGACGAATTTAATAGTTAATTATCTCTAGACAGACTAAGAAAATGGCAGCTTATAATCCGGAAGAACAGGAAGGAATAGACGGGCTCAAGGCTTGGTGGGCGTCGCATGGTAATACAGTGATTATTGTGGTCACGACCCTGATTGCGGCGATCGCCGGCACGCAGCTATGGAATTATTATAAAAATCAACAAGCGCACCAGGCTGCTGATTTGTTTGCGGTATTGCAACAACAAGTTGAGAAAAACAGTGATCCTGCAAAGATCAATGATGCTGCCCATTTGTTGGTAGAAGGTTACCCTGCCAGTGGCTATGCCTCGCGTGCAGCCCTGATTGCTGCGCAGGTAAATGCACAAGCAGGCAAATTAGTGGAGGCGAAAAGTAAATTGCAGTGGATTCTGGATATGAGCAAGGAACCAGAAATAAAGGATATTGCGCGCTTACGCTTGGCCGGCGTCTTGTTGGATGAAAAAAAATATAATGAAGCTTTGAATTTGCTGAATGTGCAGCATGGCGCATCATTTACGGGGCTTTATGCTGACTTGAAAGGGGATATCCTGGCGGCATCAGGGAAAATAGCCGAAGCACGGGTTGCTTATCAACATGCAAGCGATAAATTGAGCAGTAGTCAGGGCGGCGCTTATCAGAATATTATCCAGATGAAGCTGGATGCTTTGAGAGAGAACAAGCAGTAGGTGATCATCAATTTGTGTTTGGAGTATCTTGTGTTGCTTAGAGTGAGCGGTTCTTTTTTACGATGCTGCGTATTGTTGGCAGGGTTGGTCTGCTTGACTGGATGCGCAAGTGTTGGTGATCTGGGAATAAGTAATCTTGTTGATCTGCTGAGTAATGAAGAGGAAGTTGAAGTTGATCAAGAAGAAATTGCTGCATTAAAAGCAGCACCTGAGATACCGCTATTATGGCAACTTGCCATGAGTAAGAGCAAAATTGCCGTATTTTCCCCCGTTTATGAAAATGGAGCGATCTATGCTGCTGATGCAAAAGGACGGCTGACTCGCCTTGATCCTGTTAATGGAAAAGAGATGTGGCAGGTAGAGACCGAGCATAAGTTATCAGGGGGGGTAGGTGCTGGTCATGGCATGATCCTGCTCGGAACATTTAAGGGTGAGGTGCTCGCATTTGACGAAATGGGTAATGAGTTGTGGAAAGCGCGTGTGACCAGCGAAGTATTAAGCTCGCCCCAGGTCGATGATGGCGTTGTCATCGTGCGGAGTGGGGATGGCAGAATCTTTGGTTTAGACGCTGCTGATGGTAAGCGCAAATGGATTTATCAAGGGCCTACGCCAGCCTTGACGATGAGAAATTTTGCCAGCGTGTTAATTTCCCGAGGGGCTGTATTTGCTGGATTAGCCGGTGGCAAACTGGTAGCCATGAATTTACTGAATGGTAATGTAGGCTGGGAGGCGACAGTGTCGCAACCACGCGGAGTAACCGAGCTGGAACGGATGACGGATATCGCTGGTCAACCCGTTATTGATGATCAACAGGTTTGTGCTGTCGCCTATAATGGGCGTATCGCCTGTCATGATGTCACTGACGGTAATCAGATTTGGGCGAGAGATGCTTCCAGCAATGTTGGCCTTGCCATGGATAGCAATAATGTCTATGTCAGTGAAGATCGCGGCGCAATCGTGGCTTATGATAAAAGAAGTGGGACTATGATGTGGAAGCAGACTAAACTGGGGAGCCGCAAATTATCTGCGCCATTGGTTATTCCTGGTGCACTTTTGGCAGTAGCTGATTCAGAAGGTCATGTCTCTTTGCTCAAGCGTCACGATGGTAGTCTAGTCGCACGAGCTGCCACGGATGGCAGCGCGATTCTGAGCCGCCCGGAATATATTCCTGAGGGTTTTGTGGTACAAACCGCTAATGGCGCAATCTATGCTTTTGCTGCGCAGTAGCGATTGTTTTTAATACACTTTTCACGGTAAATTTCAAACGTGCTTCCTTCCAGTCATGGATGAAAGCATGCATTCTTCAGCCATTATAATCCTGTCATCATGAAACCTACGCTTGTGCTGGTTGGGCGTCCCAACGTCGGTAAGTCAACACTGTTTAATCGTCTTACGCGCACGCGTGATGCGATTGTGGCAGATATCCCAGGGTTGACGCGCGACCGGCATTATGGGCATGGCCGGATCGGTGATAAGTCTTATATCGTGGTAGATACAGGTGGTTTTGAACCGGTGGTGAAATCGGGCGTGCTGCATGCGATGGCGAGGCAGACATTACAGGCAGTGGATGAGGCGGATGTCGTTTTGTTTGTGGTCGATGGTCGGCAAGGATTAACGCCGCATGACAAAATTATTGCTGAGCATCTGCGGCAAACGGGTCGCAAAATTCTGCTGGTAGTGAATAAAACTGAAGGAATGAGAACAGCTATCGTCACCTCGGAATTTTATGAACTAGGTCTGGGTGAGCCCTGTGCTATTTCAGCGATACATGGGGATCATGTGGGTGAACTGGTCGAGCTTGCTTTAGCTGGTTTTCTCACTGAGTCAGAAGAAATTGAAGCGAGAGCAGAAAAATATCCCAAAATCGCTATCGTTGGGCGACCTAATGTAGGAAAGTCAACACTGATCAATACCCTGCTGGGTGAAGAACGGGTAATTGCTTTTGATCAGCCGGGTACGACCAGAGACAGTATTTATATTGATTTTGAGTACCATCAGCAGCATTACACTTTGATCGATACTGCAGGTTTACGCCGTCGCGGCAAAGTATTTGAAACGATAGAGAAGTTCTCGGTCATCAAAACACTGCAAGCAATCGAGGATGCAAATGTGGTGGTTCTGGTACTCGATGCAAGAAATGATATTTCCGATCAGGATACGCATATCGCCGGCTTTATTCTGGAAACAGGCAGAGCCTTGGTTATTGCGATCAACAAATGGGATGGGCTAGATGATTATCAGAGGGATGCTATCAAACGCGAGATCGCACGAAGGTTTTCGTTTCTTGATTTTGCTAAGTATCACTATATTTCTGCGCTGCATGGAAGCGGCATAAGAGGATTGTTTCCTTCGATTAACGCCGCTTATGCCGCGGCAATGGCCGACCTGCCCACACCCAAGCTGACACGTGCTTTGCTGGCGGCGGTGGCAAAGCAATCTCCTCCGCGGGGAGGCATGTCTCGTCCCAAATTGCGCTATGCTCACCAGGGAGGATGCAATCCTCCCTTGATCATCGTTCATGGCAGCATGCTGAATCATGTGCCAGAAACTTACCGCCGTTATCTGGAAAACATGTTTCGTGAAACCTTCCGACTGGAAGGGACACCGTTACGCGTAGAGTTCAGGACAGGCTACAATCCTTACGCTAATAAAAAACCTGCGCCACTGACTGAAGAAGAAGCCAGGCGTGCGCATAACCGTCGCCGCCGCAATCGGAAAAAATATGGCCGATGAGAATCGTCTCCAGAAAGATCAATTCCGAAACCCATTGCTCAAAGATTGGTTTTCTGCTTCAGAACCCAATCGTGGAGGGTAACATAATCTGTTTTTCCAGTGCCCAGAACAGGTATTTCATCGATGACTAGAATGGTTCTGGGGATATTCAGCTCTCCCATACCCTGTTCCTGGGCGTAATTAATCAGATCATTTCGATTGGCAGCAGGGTTGGTGGTAATTAGAACCAGTTGCTCTCCTTTTTTGGCATCGGGAATCTGCACCACGGCGTGGGCGTAATCTGGCCATAGCTTGCTGACGTATTCTTCTACTGCAGTCAAGGAAACCATTTCACCACCGATCTTGGCGAAGCGTTTGGCACGTCCTTTGATAAAGAGATAACCTTCCCCGTCGATTTCGACGATGTCGCCCGTGTCATACCAGCCGTCTGCTGGTGGTATAACCTGTCCAGGTGAGTCGATCAGGTAATAGCCTTTCATGACATTAGGGGCGCAGACCAGTAACTTGCCGCCATTTTTAATAGCCGGTATTTTTTCCAGTTGGTAGTGAATGCCTGGCAGCAGTCGGCCTACTGATCCGGCCCGATTATGCATAGGAGTATTGATGCTCAGGATGGGTGCTGTTTCAGTAGCACCATAGCCTTCGAAAATGCGCACGCCAAAATTTTCTGACCATGTTCTGCGCGTGCTTTCCTTTAACTTTTCTGCTCCCGCGAAGACATAGCGGAGGCTATAAAAATCATAAGGGTTAGCATATCGGGCATAACCCGCCAGGAAGGTATCGGTGCCAAAGAGGAGGGTGGCATTGGTGTCATACACCAGTTCAGGGATCGCCCGATAATGCAGGGGCGAAGGGTACAGAAACGTTTTTATGCCGGATAATATCGGTAACAGCGTGCCGCCTGTCAGACCAAATGAATGAAAAATAGGTAATGCATTGAACACGATATCTGTCGGGCCAAAATCAATCACAGCGGATACCTGAAAACGGTTGGCCTGTAAATTGATGTGACTGAGTACCACCCCTTTGGGTGCCCCTTCAGAGCCAGAGGTAAATAAGACCACCGCAGTTGCAGCCGCATTCTGGGAGGGACTGGTAAGACGATAATAAAGGTGCGGAACCCAACCGGCTAAGTATCCTGTCAGCTTGTTCCACCAATGCAGGTGTTGGCGGATATCTTCCAGATAACATATTGTGACATGCTGCTTTCGCAATTCATCGATCATGTCAGTGAGCTTTGCCGTTTCAATGAAGCGTTTGGAAGTGATAACTGATTTGATTTGTGCAAGTTGACAGGCGCCCACCAGATTCTTTTTACTGACGGAGAAATTTAACATGGCGGGGATGCGGCCAAAGGCTTGTAATGCGAAAAAACAAATCAACGTGCTGCTCATATTAGGCAATAACACCCCTACGTTTTCTCCTGGCTGGGTAAGTCTGCGCAAACTGTTTCCCAGAATAAAACTGCGAGTGATCAGTTGCATGTAGCTCAATGTCATGCGTTCAATATCTTCAGCGATGATATGTTTTCTGCCATGAATGGCTGTTGCATCCAGCAGGGATTGAAATAAGGTTTGCTTGAGTTCATTACTTTGAAACATCATGGTGGTCATGATGTCGTAAAGCTTGATGCTGGCAAGACGTCTGCGTCGCTTTCCCTGGATTTGCGGCGGAAGATCAAATGATTCAGGCGGCATGCAGGTAAGGGAGATTTTAGGGAACCAGCGAAGCCGGATTCTGCCTTTCAGTCTGGAGAAAGGGGTGTATTGAGCGCCTGAGATACTGATTGGTAGAAGCAGGGCATTAGATTTGTCGGCAATGATGGCAGGGCCCTCATAAACTTTCATCAGGGAGCCGGTTTGTGTCAGTCTACCCTCTGGAAAAATGACGACTTTCTGGCCGCTTCTTACCTTCTCAATCAATAACCGGGTAGACATCGGCTTGGCAGGGTCGATTGTGACAGTGTCAGCCAGAAATAGAAACGGCCTGATCCACCATCGTCGTGCGATGTGCATATTGATGGCAAAACACAGCGGCGCGGGAATGCTGATGCTTAGTAGGATGGCATCCAGGAATGACAAGTGATTGGCTATGATCAGTGTTTTTTCTCCTGCTTTCTGGTAATTTTCCAGACCTTTGATTTCCAGCCGGTAGAAAATATGAAAAATCCCTTGCAGAATCGATTTGACCAGCGCTTGCGGTAATAGGCTGGCGATGTAGACTGCCACCAGGCCATTCAGAATAGCGATAGCAAGAAAAACTTCCGTCACGGTGAAATCACTGGCCAGCATCAAGCTGATGCCCAGCGCTGCGATCACCATGAATAATGCGTTGATGATGTTATTGCCAGCTATGACGCGTGCCCGGTGGGGTGCTTCCGAGCAATGCTGAACAAGGGCATATAGCGGCACAACATAGATGCCACCACAAATGGAAATGGCCAGTAGATCCAGCAAGATACGCCAGTGTGCGAACGAATCGAGAAAGGCAATTGCGCCGATCAGTTCCTCTCCTTGCAGAGGCAGGATATTGCTGCTGGCAAAAAACAAATCAACGGTAAAGAGAGTCATGCCCAGGATACCGAGCGGCGTATAGGTTGCCGCAATTTCGCTTTTCAGGAGTTTGTTGCACAACAATGAGCCAATGCCAATGCCAATAGAAAAAACGACTAGAAATAAGGTGACAACTTGCTCATCGCCTCTCAGGATTTCTTTTGCAAAAAGGGGAAATTGAGATAAAAAGGCTGCACCAAACAGCCAGAACCATGAGATTCCCAGGATTGAGCGGAATATTATGGTGTCCTGACGAATGTACTGAAGGATAGTGCCTGTTTCGTTCAATAAATTGTAGCCGATCTTAATCTCGGGTGATGCCGGCTTGGTTGATGGTATAAACAGACTGGCTAGCCAGCCGCTGACTGCAGCGATAATGACCAAGACTGAAATAATGGCAATACCATTCTCGGCCAGAATCAGTAGTCCCCCCAGTATGGTGCCAAGCAAGATGGATAAAAATGTGCCAGCTTCAATCAGGGCATTGCCGCTGATCAACTCATGATCCTGCAGGTGATCTGGCAGAATGCCATATTTGAGTGGTCCAAAAAATGCTGACTGGGTTCCCATTAAAAAAAGAATACACAGCAGAAAAATGGTATTTCCTAGCAAGAAGCCCACTGCCGCACTGCCCATCAACAGGATTTCTATGGATTTGACGATGCTGATCAGCTTTGCTTTGTTCCATTTATCGGCAAGCTGGCCTGCAGTGGCAGAAAAAAGGAAAAAAGGCAGGATGAAGATGGCAGCCGCCAGCGTTACCATAATTTGTGAGCTGAAACCAGCGCTATCTATCGTCGCATAGGTAATCAGTATGACCAGCGCATTTTTGAAAACATTGTCGTTCAATGCGCCTAGGAACTGAGTGAGAAAAAAAGGCAGAAAGCGCTTGGTGGCAAGCAGCTGCCATTGGTTTTGGTCCATGGAGAAGGCTCGTGATAATGAATAATAAGTCACTTAATAATAAATCACGCGTAGTTTCTCATAACATGATTCGTCTTAAAATCGGAGAAAAACGGAGGCAGTGATACCTAAATCTCCTTTTCTGATTATTGTTTTTTTATCAGCTAGTTAATGAAAAAAGAGCGTTTTTCAATACAGAAATGTATTTCGTTTTTTCAAAAGCTAGTACAATAGGCAAACCTAAAACGATAGTCTACTACTACAGGTAGTATGACTGCATTGATTTACTTGAATTCTGGCGTCCAATAAATAAGGAGAGGTCGACTATGCAGCTCACGGCCGACAGCGCAAACTTAAATCCTGTCCTTCAGAGTGGTTTTTCTGAATTTTCTGCTACACCCGGTTCGCAATATTCCCAATATAAAGTGATCCGCCGCAACGGATCGGTGGTCGCTTTTGAACCAGGCAAGATTTCTGTCGCGATGACCAAGGCGTTTATCGCAGTGGAAGGCGGACAAGGTGCTGCCTCTGCGCGCGTGCGTGAGGTGGTGGCGCGCCTGACCCAGGATGTGGTCGGTGCGCTGACCCGGCGTCAGCCCGAGGGTGGCACATTTCACATTGAGGACATCCAGGATCAGGTTGAGCTGGCGTTGATGCGCTCTGGTGAGCACGATGTGGCGCGATCTTATGTGTTGTACCGTGAAGAGCGTGCGCGTGAACGGGCAAGGCAACAAGAAAAGCTGGTTGCCGAGAAACAGGCGCCTATTTTGCATGTGGTGGAAAATGGTCATAGAATACCGCTCGATATTACGCGCCTGACAGCGCTGGTGGAGGCGGCTTGTGTCGATCTTGGCGAAGCAGTGAATAGCGCCTCGATTCTTAAGTCTACGCTGAAAGATTTATACGATGGCGTGCCCGTGGAAGAGGTTAGAAAGTCGCTCATTCTTTCGGCACGTTCCTTGATAGAGAAAGACCCTGCATATAGTTACGTTACGGCAAGACTATTGTTGCATACCATCCGTTTTGAGGTGCTGGGAGAGGATGTCACGCAACACGAAATGAAATCCCGTTATGCTGAATATTTTCCTGCTTTTATCAAACAGGGGATCGATGCGGGACTGCTGGATGAGCGCCTGGCTCAATTTGACTTGAGCCGTTTGGCCGAGGTGCTGGACGCAGATCGTGACATGCAGTTTGGTTATCTTGGCTTGCAGACGCTGTACGATCGTTATTTTCTCCATATCAATGAAAAACGCATCGAACTGCCACAAGCTTTTTTCATGCGGGTAGCAATGGGACTCGCGCTCAATGAAATCGATCGTGAGACGCGTACCATCGAGTTCTATCAAGTGTTGTCCAAATTTGATTTTATGAGCTCGACGCCAACGCTGTTCAATTCGGGTACCTGCCGTCCGCAGCTGTCTTCCTGTTATCTGACTACTGTGCCGGACAGTCTGGACAGTATCTTTGATGCGATTAAGGAAAATGCCTTGCTTTCCAAGTTTGCGGGCGGACTGGGTAATGACTGGACGCCAGTGCGGGCGATGGGATCCCGTATTAAAGGCACCAATGGCAAGTCACAAGGCGTGGTTCCTTTTCTCAAGGTTGTGTCAGATACCGCAGTGGCGGTCAATCAAGGTGGCAAGCGTAAGGGTGCGGTATGCGCTTATCTGGAATGCTGGCATCTTGATATCGAGGAGTTTGTGGATCTGCGCAAAAATACCGGCGATGACCGTCGCCGGACGCATGATATGAATACGGCCATCTGGCTGCCTGACTTGTTCATGAAGCGAGTGATGGAAGGAGGAGACTGGACGCTGTTTTCACCCTCCGATGCACCGGATCTGCATGACAAGTATGGCAAGGCATTTGAGCAAGCTTATCTCGGCTACGAGAAAAAGGCGGCGGAGGGTGGAATTGCTCTGCATAGAAGACTTCCTGCGCAGCAATTGTGGCGGAAAATGCTGACCATGCTGTTCGAGACAGGACACCCATGGATTACGTTTAAGGATCCCTGCAACATACGCTCACCCCAGAATCATGTCGGAGTGGTGCATAGTTCCAATCTTTGTACTGAAATCACCTTAAATACCAGCGAGCAGGAGATTGCTGTCTGCAACCTGGGGTCGATCAATCTGCCGGCGCATATTAGTGATGGCAAGCTGGATATGGACAAGCTCAAGCGCACGATCAGCACGGCCATGCGTATGCTTGATAATGTAATCGATATCAATTTCTATGCCGTCGCCAAAGCACGCAATGCCAATCTTAGACACAGACCGGTTGGGCTGGGTATCATGGGATTCCAGGATTGTTTGTACAAGCTTGGCATTTCCTATTCTTCCGAAGAAGCGGTAGAGTTTGCAGATCGCTCAATGGAAGCGATTGCTTACCATGCTTATTGGTCCTCGACAGAATTAGCGGAAGAACGCGGCTGCTATGCTTCCTATCGTGGCAGCTTGTGGGACCGCGGCATTTTGCCGCAGGATACTCTGGAGTTATTGCGCGAAGAGCGCGGCAATTTTGTTGAGGTGGATACGTCGGTCACACTGCCGTGGGACAAGCTTCGTGCGCGTATCAAGAGGCACGGCATGAGAAATTCCAATTGCCTGGCCATCGCGCCGACTGCCACCATCTCCAATATCGTCGGTGTTTCAGCGAGCATCGAGCCCACCTATCAGAATCTTTATGTTAAATCCAATTTGTCTGGTGAGTTCACCATCGCCAATAACTGGCTGGTCAATGAACTGAAAAAACACGATTTGTGGGATGAGGTAATGATTGCTGATCTCAAGTATTACGATGGTGCGATCGGCAAAATAGACCGCATTCCTGTAGATATGCGCAACATGTATGCAACTTCATTCGAAATGGATCCGCGCTGGCTGGTTGAGGCGGCAGCCCGACGGCAAAAATGGATCGATCAGGCGCAGTCGCTCAATATCTATATGGCGGGTGTTTCTGGCAAAAAACTGGATGACATATATAAGCTTGCCTGGCTGCGGGGACTCAAGACAACCTACTATTTGCGCTCGATGGGCGCCACGACAGCAGAAAAATCGACGGTATACACCGGCGCGCTCAATGCGGTACCAGCGAGTAGCGGCATGACTGCAGCAAGCGCTCAGCAGCAGATGACGGCAGAAATCAAATATTGTGCAATTGATGATCCTGGCTGTGAATCGTGCCAATGATAATCGTGTATGAATGCAATTAATAAGAATAAGGAGTAGCGATAATGTTGACATTTGACGATGAACCCCTGCAACCGGAGAATATTCTCAAGAAAAGCCTATTGAGCGGCACATCAGATCCGGCCTTGTATTCTGCTGCAGCAAGCGATACGTCAGCTGGTAATTATCTTGATAGATCGAGTGAAAATTCAACAGAGGATGCCTACCGCCGCATCTCCGTTGAAGACAAGCGTATTATCAATTGCAAGGCAGATGTGAATCAATTGGTTCCATTCAAATATAAATGGGCGTGGGAGAAGTATCTGTCAGCCTGCGCCAATCACTGGATGCCACAGGAAATCAATATGAGTCGCGATATTGCGCTGTGGAAAGATCCGAATGGATTGACCGAAGACGAGCGCCGTCTGGTCAAGCGCAACCTGGGTTTTTTTGTCACAGCCGATTCATTGGCAGCAAACAATATTGTGCTGGGTACTTATCGCCATATCACCAATCCTGAATGCCGGCAATATCTTTTGCGCCAGGCCTTTGAGGAAGCCATTCATACTCATGCCTATCAATACATCGTCGAATCACTCGGGCTGAATGAAGGTGAAATTTTTAATGCCTATCATGAAATCGAATCAATTCGTGATAAGGATGAATTCCTGATTCCATTCATAGATACATTAACCGATCCAGGATTTAAAACAGGCACACTGGAAACAGATCAGCAATTGCTGAAAAGTTTGATTGTGTTTGCCTGCATCATGGAAGGCATGTTCTTCTATGTTGGGTTTATCCAGGTTCTGGCATTAGGACGTCAAAACAAAATGACGGGATCAGCCGAACAGTATCAGTATATTTTGCGCGATGAATCCATGCATTGCAATTTTGGCATTGATGTCATCAATCAGATCAAGCTGGAAAACCCGAAGCTATGGACAAAAGAATTCCGTCAGGAAATTAGTGCATTGATACAAAAAGCAGTGGAGCTTGAATACCGATATGCGGAAGACACTATGCCGCGTGGTGTATTAGGCTTGAATGCATCAATGTTCAAGGAATATTTGCGCTTTATTGCCAATCGCCGCTGCCAGCAGATAGGTCTCGATATTCTGTTCGCTGATGCGAGCAATCCCTTTCCCTGGATGTCGGAAATGATTGATCTGAAGAAAGAAAAGAATTTCTTTGAGACACGCGTCATAGAATACCAAACCGGCGGTGTATTGAGCTGGGATTAACGTTGACAGCACAATACTGTTATTTGCTGGATTGCTTCTTTTGAAATTTAACACCCTATAGCATTAGGGAATTCATTAACAATTTAGGAGTAAGTGCGGAAGCAATGATGTAGCACTTGTCTGCAAGTATAACGGTGCGTTAGATAACCGATAGGCGACGGAGAGTGAGTCATCATCGGTGATGCAGGCATGATCGAATCTGAATTTTCAGAGATATTGATCGTTTTGAAAATTAAGGATGCAACACACTCATGCTAAGAAAAGAAATCATACCCAATCTGATATCACTATTCATAGCCAGTATGATACTGGCCTTTTTACCAACTACGGCAATAGCCGAAAAAACTTTAGCAAATAAAAATAATTATTCCTCGGGCATAAAGAAGGGTGTTGCCAATTCAAACAAGCGTTTGGATGATTTATGGGCGCGCATACGCAACGGTTTTACTCTTGCAGATATGCACAGTCAGGAAGTGCGCCATAACGAAAATAATTTTACTCGCCATCAAAAATATATCGATCATATCGTTGAGCGAAGCAGGCGTTATCTATTTCATATTGTGGAAGAAGTGGAGCGACGCGGTATGCCCACTGAGATTGCGCTTATTCCTATTGTAGAAAGCGCTTTTAATCCAGAGGCCTATTCTCACAAACATGCTTCTGGTCTTTGGCAGCTTATCCCTTCTACCGGTAAAGCATTCGGTCTGGAACAGAACTGGTGGTATGATGAGCGGCGCGATGTGGTCGCAGCGACACGGGCTGCCTTAGACTATCTGCAAAAGCTGTATAAAATGTTTGGTGATTGGAAATTGACGCTAGCGGCGTATAATTGCGGGGAAGGTATGCTAAAAAAATCCCTGGATGTGCAGTATAGTGAGAATGGCCGAGTCGACTTCCGGGATCTTCAGCTACCCAGCGAAACCAGAAATCATGTTGCCAAACTCATCGCTGTCAGGAATATTATTGCCAATCCGGAAAATTTTGGTGTCAAGCTCAAGCCGCTGCCCAATCGACCTTACTTTGAACAGGTTGAAATCACGCAACATATCGATGTGAAGCTAGCAGCCAAGCTTGCGGGTGTGCCAGAAAATGAATTTACTGCACTTAATCCAGCCTACCATCGGCCCATTATCAGAATTGATAATTCGTCACGTACGTTGTTATTGCCGGTCAATAAGGTAAAAACCTTCGTAACCAATCTTGAGAATTACGATGAGTCGCTTGTTTCATGGCGGGTTTATCGAGTAAAAGAAGCTGAAACGATCGAGGATTTGTCGAGCAAATATACAATCGATGTGGTCGAGCTTGCAGAAATCAATGGGATTTCTGAGAATGATACGTTGCGAAAAGGGCAGACTTTATTGGTGCCGCGTAACAAAAACAGGACCAGGGAGAATGATTATCTGGCACAAAATAACACCAAGTCTAATGCCTACTTACCATTGAATGACCAGATTATCTATATCGTCAAGAAGGGTGATACATTGCACGATATCGCTAGGCGGTATGGGATTGATATAAAAGAAATCAAATCCTGGAATGGTAATAGCGAACGTCTCTCCATCGGTCAGAAACTCACCCTTAGAATGGGTAATTCCAATAAAATCCGTCTAGCTGAAAATTCTTAGAGGTAAAATTAATTATCAATCAGCTAGTAAGAAATTTCTGTAGAAAGGCGATAGCCCAGGCAACGCCAAAGCCAGTGATATCAGTTCCAACAGCACCGAGACCGCCTTTGTGATTGCATGCGGACAGATCCATGTGCAGCCAAGGCACGTCATTGACAAACCGATTGAGGAAGCGCGCGGCAAGAATATGATCAAAGTCGCTGTCCAGCAGGCATTGCTTGATATCAGCAATTTTGCTTTCAAGCTCAGTCTCGTAGTCAGCATCCATAGGGAAAGCACAGACACGCTCACCACATGACTTTCCAACAGCGAGCGCTTTCTGGATCAGATGCTCGCGATTGCTGAAGATGCCGCTATAACGTGACCCCAGGGCGGTAATGAGACTGCCTGTCAAGGTAGCAAAATCAATGATCAGGTCAGGTTTTTGCTTCCCTGCCAAGGTCAAGGTGTCAGCAAGCACCAAGCGGCCTTCTGCATCAGTATGGATGATTTCTATGGTGGTGCCGTTTAACGCTGTAATCACATCGTTTTGCTTATAAGCGCGCGGGCTGATATGGTTTTGGGCAATGGCCAGCCAGCAATCAATATTGATAGGCAGATCAGCCCGGGTTGCCGCCAATAACACGCCCAGCGCAACAGCCGAGCCGTTCATATCTTCATGCATGCCGTGCATGAAACGAGCAGGTTTCAAATTGTGCCCGCCGGTATCAAAGCAAATGCCTTTCCCTACCAGCGCAACCTTTTTAGTGGTATTTTTCCCGTTATTACGCTGTAAATGGACGATGGCAGCATCTTCACTGTCACTGCCCTGGGCTACCGCAATAAAGGCACCGGCACCCAGTTTTCGCAGTGCCGGCAAATCATATTCTTCATATTTCCAGTTTTCATTGATGGCGAGTTTCTCGATTTGCTCGCGATAGGTTTTTGGCGTGAGCTCATTAGGCGGTAACCCGGTCAGTCCGCGTGCAAGCAAATTGCCTTCCGCTTGTGCATGTAATGCTAAGAAATGATTCGGATCCTCGTATCCATGCAGAATGATCGACTCCAGCGGTTTTCTGTCAGACTTAAGCTTGCGTACCGGCAACACTGCGCCATTAATCCAGGAGACGTATACCGCTAATTTTGCCAGGAGCTCTTTCTGGTGTGCATTGCCATGAACTGACAGATGAATCTGGGCGGGCCCTTCTTCCAGTAATAAATGCAAAGCCTTGCGGACATAGGTGTGCTGCTCAAAGATAGATTTATTTAAATCCACCATCGCCCAGGCACAGAGTGCGCCATTTTGCAAATTGGCGCAGACCGGCAGCTCACTAATCTGGCATAACGGTATTTCACGCCGAAGCAGCAATGCCTTGAGCGTATATTCACCAGGTAGATTAATCTTGCTGGGCAGTTTTTCCAGCTTGGGAAGGAGCACCAGAATATGGGTGGCTTTAACAGATTCGTCGATGGATGTATTATTTTGTAAAAGTGTTGCGAGCATTGCGGTTCCAACCAGTATAGTTAGCGCTATTATATCTGCTATCCTAGCGATGTTTAGCATGGTTTTTTGTTACTGCCTTATTTTTATTCATTACGCATGCATCAATATCTTCAACTTATGCAGCATGTACTCGAGCACGGTCATCAAAAATCGGATCGTACCGGTACCGGCACGCTGTCTATTTTTGGCTATCAGATGCGCTTTGCGCTGGCAGACGGCTTCCCCCTGGTAACGACCAAGAAATGTCATGTCAGATCGATTATCCATGAATTACTGTGGTTTCTGCGTGGCGATACCAATATCACCTACCTTAACGAAAATGGCGTCTCGATCTGGGATGAATGGGCTGACGCAAACGGTGATCTGGGTCCGATTTATGGCCATCAGTGGCGCTCCTGGTCAAGCCCGCAAGGGGATTCAATCGACCAAATCTCGCAAGTCATCAAGCAAATCAGAAAAATGCCTGATTCGAGACGACTGATTGTTTCTGCCTGGAATGTTCATGATCTGGACAAAATGAGACTGGTGCCCTGCCATGTGTTGTTTCAGTTTTATGTGGCCGATGACAGGCTTTCTTGTCAGCTTTACCAACGCAGCGCGGATATTTTTCTTGGTGTGCCGTTCAATATTGCTTCGTATGCGTTGCTGACACTGATGATTGCGCAAGTTTGTGATTTGAAACCAGGCGATTTTGTGCACTCGTTTGGCGATGCGCATCTTTACCTGAATCATCTTGCGCAGGCACGGGAGCAACTGGGACGTGAGCCAAGAGCGCTGCCGACCATGAGACTCAATCCCTCAGTCAGAAATATTTTCGATTTTAATTATGAAGATTTTGTGCTGGATAATTATGATCCTCATCCAGCCATCAAGGCGTCAGTGGCAGTATGACAAGCCGTTTATCCATATTGGCGGCAATGGCCAGTAATCGCGTGATTGGCCGGAATAATGTGCTTCCCTGGCATCTGTCGGCTGATCTTAAACGCTTCAAAGCGCTTACCATGGGGCAGATCATCATCATGGGGCGGAAAACCTATGAATCGATCGGCAGACCATTGCCGGGACGGATCAACATCATTATCAGCAGACAACTCGATTTTGCGGTTGCGGGCGTGACTGTCACCGGCTCGATTGAGGAAGCGCTGACTACCTGTTTGCTTTATCAGGGAAAGGAAATATTTATTATTGGCGGAGCGGAGATCTACCAGCAGACGCTGGCGTATTGCCATCGTCTCTATCTTACCGAGATACAGCAAGAGTTTGAGGGAGATGCTTTTTTTCCGGAATTCGACCGCAACGACTGGTATGAAACCGTGCGTGAAAAACATGTTATGGAAGACGGAAATGGGCTGGCATACCATTTTGTGGTGCTCGAGCGTAAAACGGTTTCAGCTTCATAGAATTTAGGATTGAAAGTCAGGGGAACTTAATACTTACTTTTAATGCGATCCCAATTTTCTAAAAGTAGTATCTGTCCCTCATTGTAAGCATTCTTTTGCATACTTTATCCATTTGACAGGTAAGCAGCTTGATTAATTCTTGCAAGTTTTTTCATTAGAGCCTCAATGAGAATATCCTTAAGAATCAAATAATTGGATTTCTAATAGAAAATCTAGATAAAAAATAAAATGCAATTTATTTGTTTCCAATTAATCTACAATATAATTCATTTTATTAGGCTTATTTCTTAAATATATTGTCTTTAATATACCCTCCCATAGAGACCATATAATTTATATGGTTATCTGAAGTGCAAAGAAAACTCTAACGGAGAGAATTTATGAAATTATCAGAAGGCTATAATTTTGTTTTAATTATTATTGTGTTGTTGAGCTTTCTTGAATTGATATCTTGATTAAAAGCAAGCATAAACATGAATTGCCGCCACAAATAATGTTTTATATGGTAAATCTGTGGCGGTTTTTCTTTTTACTAGATTAAAAATTTAACTATCCTTTGTGTCCTGAATTTCTACAGCATGACTCAAAGTATCTATAGTTTTGCAAAAGAATTGAAGTGAGGGATATTGCTATTCATAGAAGTCTTTTTGCATGCAATCAAACAAAACAGGGAATAGCCAATATTGAGGTATTAGCAGCCCTATTGTTCTGGGTTAGTAAGTTACAACCGCTTTGTTGAGCGGCTGCCTGGCACGCTAATGCCTTTGTGTTGTTTTCTGGTCAGCCGCTTTGGACCGCTGCAGCGGGATCAGCTTCATTGATTCGACCAAGATCAGTATATGCCACAACGCCGTATCTGGTCGCAGAAAGTAACGGCAGAGTTTGCTGACCGGGGAAAGACGAGTGTGGATTGGTTTTATGGGTTCAAGTTGTACCTGGTCATCAATGACCGGGGGGAATTGCTGGAAGTGAAAATCATGGCGGGCAATGTCGATGACCGTGATCCGGTACCAGAGTTGACACACGCTTTGTTTGGGAAACTATTTGGCGACCGGGGTTACATCTCCCAGTCGTTCTTCGAGCAACCCTGGGAGCAAGGCGTGCAGCTCGTTACCAAGGTGCGTAAGGACATGAAAAACAAACTATTGCCACTGTTTCACAAACTCTTATTGCGTAAAAGCTCGATTATTGAGACTGTCAATGATCAATTGAAAAACATCTCGCAAATCGAATATTCTCACCATCGCAGCCCATTTAACTTCTTTGTTAATTTGATAGCCGGGTTAGCGGCTTACACCTTCCGTGAGAAGAAACCCTCCCTTAATATTAAATTTTCTCAGGCTCTTCCAGACGTGGTGTGATTTTTTATACCGAACTCACGTGCTTATATAGTAACTCGTCCAGTGTTACGCATCAAAATCACATTACCCAGGAACCGCGGTACATTTGACACTTTGGATCCAGGCAGCCTGCCGTCGGCTGTTTGTGTCGCCCACATTTTTCTCGCAAGGGAGAACGCAACAAATGGTGAAGACGTTCCCATGTCCCGTTATGGGATCAGCGGTAAAAATAGTAGTCAATCGAGCTCCAGACCAGGAATTCACGAATTCACGAAGCAATTGTCGCCATTGACAATCTGTTTGCAAAATATACAAGATCGCATTTGCCACCTGACGCATACTCAACTCTCGTGACCTACTGGATTGTTCCAGCAAAACCTTTCCTGTTCGCGGTGAGTTTGTTGAATCGCTAATAACTGCTGACACTGGTTTTCGACAGACTCAGGCTGAACGGCTGTTCTTTTTAAATGTTCTACTGAAACAATCCACTATCCACGGCTGATATTGGCAGATGTGGTTTCAAACAACGCCACGCTCCATCGCTCAGATTATTCGGATAACGTTTCTTCCGCTTTTTTGTTGATTCATGATATTGTTTGCTAATAGCAAAAAGACGCTACATTAACCCAGGACTCACAATTTCCAAACCCCTTCTTAGGGGCCGCGATTTTTTCGTTGCTTTGTCAAGTATTTTTGTTACTTTCTTGACCTTGGATTATTTTCTCTTTTGATGGTGCAACTCTAAACTAAACTTTAGTCAGTCTAGATAACTGAATTATAAGTAATTATCATGGAGTTGCTACTTCCATTCGTGCAATATTGGAACTAGACAAATGGCCCAAACTATGTATGGCATTGATGGTTTTAAACGTGACATTGCCCTGGCCATTGCCAGCAGAAATACCCGTCGAATCAAAAAGTGCGAGCGAGCCCTCTTTTGAATGTATAGTCTCATTGCATTTCTTCAGGGGTGCTTAAAAACTAGGCAGCCTGCTTGAGAAAAAAAGGGGATGTTCGGGCTGACACAAAATATAACTAGGAGTCATTAAATGCAAACAACAATCATCAACATCAAGGGCATGACCTGCATGGGTTGTGTCAGAAGTGTAAAAAACGTGGTGGAAAAGATTTCGGGAGTGGGTAGCGTAGAAGTTTCACTGGAGAATGCACAGGTGACTATCCAGTTCGATGCGGCTATCGCCTGTGTCGATCAGTTTAGACAAGCAATTGAGGACGCAGGCTTTGAAGCCATCATCTAATAAAAAAGAGTTATGTCACGTACCTGGTCACGTGATACAGACAGACAAAGATGCACTCATAAAGCGTCTTAGCCGCATTGAAGGTCAAGTACGTGGCGTGGCTAAAATGATCGTAGAAGATCGTTACTGCGTCGATATCCTGAACCAAGTTGCCGCCTTGCAATCTGCACTGGATGCTGTAGCCATGCAGTTACTTGAGAACCATGCGCATGGTTGTGTGCAGGACGCCATTCAGTCCGGGAATGGTGGGGCTGTGATAGATGAGCTTATGGCAGTGGTGCGGAAGTTTGCACGATAATGAAATTGTGACTTTTGTCATTTGCTGGGAATTTGTGCGCCTGGATGTCCAAAGAAATATCCCTGGGCAAGATCGATGCCCATGCTTTTTACCATGCTCAGCGTGTCGGCGTCTTCTACAAACTCTGCTATAGTTGTTTTTCCGAGTCCGCGTGCGACTTCTACCATGGCTTTGACGAAAATTTGGTTGTCCTTGTTCTTAGCGAGATCGCGGATAAATAAGCCATCTATTTTGAGTATTTCCACGCTTAGGTATTTCAGATAGCCGAAGGTGGAAAATCCGCTGCCAAAATCATCCAGGCAAACACGGCAACCGGTTTGCTGGGTTGCTTCGATAAAACGTTGAGCATCCTGAATGTCTGATACTGCAGCGGTTTCGGTCAGTTCTATGATGAGACGTGCCGGATCCACATTAAATTCGTTGAGCAGATTACGGATATAGTGTGGAATTGCTGGATCATCAAAGGTGCGGCCAGAAATATTAATGGCGACTGGCGGCATAGCTAGATTCTGGCTGAGCAACTCGATGATGCGCTTTATTACCCATCGATCTATGCTGACGATTTGCCCGCTCTTCTCTGCCACGGGTATGAATTGACCCGGCATAATCAGATGAGCAGGTTCATTCGCATCCCGCATCCTGACAAGTGATTCTAAGTGGGTCAGGGTGTTCTGGGTGGTTTCATATATTCCCTGAAAATGAATTTCAAACAGATCTTGCTCAAGAGCATGTGCTATGCGGTTATGCCAGGCCATTCGATGCATCATGGCTTCAGAAGTGTCACGCATAGGATCGTAGATGGCCCAGGTATTCTTGCCTTTGTTTTTGGCCTGATACATGGCAGCATCAGCATGGGCAATCAGACTTTCTGCTGTTTCACCATGTTCCGGAAAGATCGCTATACCGACACTGCTGGTGAGACGAATATTTGTGTTGCGAAAATGCAAGGGAATAGATGAAATGGCTGCCACAATCCGAGTTGGCAGTGCGCTAATATCATCTTCGGGTTGAACAAGACTTAGAATAGCAAACTCATCGCCTCCCAGGCGCGCGAATATTTCGATCTTACGAACAATACTGGAGATTTCTCCGGCAGCGCGCACCAATACTGAATCTCCTGCGCGGTGGCCAAAGGTATCATTAATATATTTGAAATCATCCAGATCAAAATAGAGCAACGCAAATTTGCTTTGATTGCATAAGGAGGTTGCGATCAAATTATCCAACTCTTCCTGGAAACGGTGCCGGTTGTACAGACCTGTCAGGGGATCACGTTCAGCCAAGTAGATGAGTTGCTGAGCAGTTTGCCGTTCCCCGGTGATATCTTCATAAATCCACAACCGCCCGATAGCTCGGCCTTCAGTATCGTTTACTGGGTAAGATAACTGGGTAAATATGCGGCCGTCAGTGAGCTCAAGCTCGGAATGCTCACTGATTTCATGAGTATCCAGTGGACTCGGCGCAAACTTTGATGCTAGGGAGGATTGTAAGTAATGTTTGCTAAATCGCTCAAACACAGTTTTGGTCGGCAGATTCAATAGGTTTTCCTGGTCACGGATACCCCACATGCGGAGGAACGCTGGATTTAAATACTCGACTCGTTGAGCATTATCTTCAAACAGAATGCCGATGTTCATGGCGGATAGCAATGCGCTCATAAGGCTTTGCTCTCGTTCCGCCAGGGTGCGGAGTTCACGCTGATGCTTCTCGGAAACGCGTAGTTCCTCGATGGCTGAATTTAGATTTTCTTCAGTTTGTCTCTGACGCGAGATATCAAATATGACTCCTTGAAGCAATATGGGCTTTTCAGCTGCATCTTTCAGCAAAACGGCATCATCCCGAACCCAGGCAATGCTGCCATCCTTTTTAAAGATGCGATATTCCAAATGATAGGCTTCACCTCGCGTAAGACTGGTAGACCAGCTAGCGATAATACGTTCCCGATCATCCGCATGAATCTGATTTAGCCGCAGTTGAGGATCATCGAGCCACTCCTGCATGCTGAAGCCGAGTTGAGACTCAATTTGCGGGCTGACGTAGATGATTTTTGCGGCAGGATTAATGTCGGCGATGTAAGTTACCGCTGGAATTTGCTCGATCAGTGTTCGATATTTTGACTCGACACTCAAGCGATCAGTAATATCCCGAGCGTATGCCAATACACCCGTTACCTTACCATCGGCATTGCGCATCGGCAATTTCAAAGTGTCAAACCAGCGCAGCTCACCATCCGCTAGCGTAGCAGGATCAGCAGGATTGTGTACGTTTTTGCCAGCGAACGCCTCATCGTCATCTGCATGAAATCCTCTGATGCCTTGAGTTGGGTTGCCATAACATAGATGTGCAGGCCAGAAATCAGTATCCGGTTTACCGATCATCTCTGCAGGTTTAAGTCCCTGGCTGCTGGCAAAGGCTTGGTTTACCAATACAAATCGATGCTGCTTATCTTTTACGAAAATCCAGTCTGGTGTGGCGTCAATAACTGTTCGCAGTAAAGTCTTTGCATGAATAACTACTGCTTCTGCGAATTTACGCTCACTGATATCCTGGACTGTGCCGATCACTTCGATCACCTTGTCATTGCTATCAAGTGTGATCTTGGCCTGTTCTTTAACCCATTTGATTTGCACATGCACACTGATCCGGTGTTCGATATCGTAAGGTGCGCCCTGCAAGGCTGCGCGCCAGGCACGATCGGCCTGTTCCTTGTCTTCCGGCACAACGCTGCCCAGAAAACTTTCATAATTGAGAGAAGTGCCATTTTTTACACCAAAGATTTGCAGCATTTCCTCGGAGCAGGTAAACGCATTATTTCTCAAATCCAAATGCCATCTGCCTAGCTTGGCTAGGGCTTGGGCGCGACGAAGCGCATCTTCGCTTTGACGTAAAGCGAACTCCTTAGCTTTCCGGTCACTGATGTCGGTAAGTGTTCCCAGCATGCGTAGCGGAAGCCCTTGCTCATTCCACTCGATGACCTTGCCCACAGAAAGTACCCATTTCCAATTGCCTTGCAGGGTGAGCTGGCGAAATTCTGCTTGATAATCTTCGCGTAATCCGCTGATGTAATCTTTATAAATCTGAAAGACCGATTCGCGATCGTCCGGATGGAGACGATCCCGCCAGCGAGCGACAGTTTCCTCAAAGGTTTGTGGATCATATCCCAGCATACAGGCATATTCAGGACTAACAGTTGCCACGCCTGTTTGCACATTGAGATCAAAAAGGCCCTGATTAGATGCCGTCAAAGCCATACGGAGACGTGATTCGCTATCGCGTAAGCTCTGTTCTGCCTGGTGCTGGTTTACCTGAATGCCAATCATCATGTACGAAATGAGCGTAACGGTTGCTACAAACATACATAAAATCAACTGATCCAACTGGAGGTAATCTCGGGAAAAAGGGCCCAGGTTCTGGGCAGTTCCCCAGATAGCTAGCAAAGTAATTGCCAGAGCAGCAATAGAAACACCTGTTGCATTGAAACGTAAACCCGCCCAGATCAAGGGGGGGAATATAAGGAAAGCGAGCGATAACTTGAGATTGCCCAGCGCCAGCACATCGCCGAATACCAACCAAGCCATGGCTATACAGCTGCTTATGACCAAGATAAATTCCAGTCTGAGTCGGATATGACGAAATCCTCGATTTGCCTGGTTGCTCATCCAGGCTAGCAGCATAGGCAAAAAAATCATTACACCGATGATGTCTCCAAGCCACCAGCCTAGCCAGGCGTTTAATACCATATCACTTGATAGCAAGCCACTTACGTACAGCGATAACGTGCCGCCTGTTGCGCTCAATAACATCGAGCTGGCGGCGATGAAAATAAAAGTGACAACATCTTGGCTGCACTTGAAAATGTTTTGAGATCCTATCGCTTTTTTCAGCATAAGCGCGCCGAGCACTGGCGCAAAGGTATTGCCTAGTGCGACGCCAGATGCAGTCGGGAATGCTAGTTCACCTGTAGTTAAATTAACTAAAAGCGCACCGAGAAAAATGCCAGGCCAACATGAAGGTCCCCATATCAAGACGGCTGCGAATGCTATTCCGGTAGGTGGCCAGAATAAAGTAATACTGGAACTCACGTAGGGCATACTTAGTCCTAACTTGCCAGCGATAAAGTATGCTGCTGTTAACGCTATAACTCGTATCATGAAAAACTCAGGCGAATTGGGTAAGTGCAGTTTCATGTCGGATTAACTGCAAAAATTTGACTGCCGCTGGGAAAGGGATAATGATCAGATTTGTTAAGTAAATTAAGGGGTGCTTCCCATGTAAACGCCAATCGGCGTTATCCTCTGGTAACATATGGTTATGCTTGTTTGTGTGCTTGCTTGTATTCCTTCACTGGATACCGTGAACATGCCATCCTTGTGTATTCAAGATTACAATAGATTAATGGAAGTTTTATTATATTATTTGAGCCTGCTTTTATGTCATACAAATTTGCAGCATGGGATAAATGTGCTGCCGAATAGGCAATGCCGGTTAAAATAAAGCACTAAATAATTGTTGGATGTTTGATATTCCTGCGGATGATCAGCGATGATACGTAAGGATGGTGATAAGGAAAGGAATAACTGATGTCAAATTGGTATCAAGACAATTCACAATCGATTGGACACACACCGCTAGTCCGGCTTAATCGTATTACTGATGGTGCGGCAGCGACTGTGCTGGCCAAAATTGAAGGACGTAATCCGGCATATTCGGTCAAATGCCGTATTGGCGTTGCGATGGTCGATGAAGCTGAGCGTCAAGGGTTACTTGGTGCTGGCAAGGAATTAGTAGAACCCACGAGTGGTAATACTGGTATTGCCTTGGCATTTGTTGCTGCTGCGCGAAGTATTCCCCTGACCTTAACAATGCCGGAAACCATGAGTGTCGAACGGCGGAAATTGCTGCTTGCCTTCGGTGCCAAACTGGTTCTGACGGAGGGGCCGCGTGGTATGGGCGGTGCGATTGCAAAAGCCAATGAAATCGTGGCGGCAGATCCTGAGCGTTATGTTTTGTTACAACAATTCAACAATCCAGCCAATCCAGCGATACATGAACAAACAACAGGTCCAGAGATCTGGCAAGATACCGATGGCGCAATTGATATTTTTGTGGCGGGCATCGGAACGGGAGGCACGATGACAGGCGTGTCCCGTTATATTAAACAAGTCAAAGGAAAGGCAATGACGTCTGTTGCAGTCGAACCGGCCGCAAGCCCGGTCATTACTCAGCAGCGTTCGGGTCAGCCATTAACGCCGGGACCGCACAAGATTCAAGGAATAGGCGCTGGTTTTGTACCGGTCAACCTTGATCTTTCCCTGGTGGATGAAGTTGAACAAATCAGTAACGAAGAGGCTGTTTTATATGCGCGCCGCCTTGCGCGGGAAGAAGGAATACTTTCCGGTATTTCTTCTGGCGCTGCGGTGGCAGCAGCGATCCGGCATGCCAGGCGTTTGGAAAACAGGGGTAAAACAATTGTGGTCATTTTGCCTGATTCTGGCGAGCGTTATTTGAGCAGTATTCTCTTTGAAGGTGTGTTCAATGAACAAGGGTTGAATATAGGGTGACTAATGTCAATAGATTCAGTGATCTCCAGTTAAGAAGCACCAATCTGGAGATTGATCGTATCGTGGCAGAATTGCGCGTCCAGCGAATTGCTTCTCTGGAAAATCGGCTGGGACACAGAAGGCCGCCCAAACTCCCTTCGCGCAAAATTCTGGTTGGCGTTGCAGAGGGGTTGAGTGCGGCAATGTTTCCAAATCGCCTGGGTTCGGCCGATCTGGCGGATGAGGGGGTTGATCATTATGTCGGACATATGCTGAATACTACTCTACGCACGCTGTTAGTGCAGATACAGCATGAATTACACTTCAGCTCAGGTTTGGAACATCTGAGCGATGAAGATCGCGAGCGTTCAATCACGATCACGCAAGCATTTGCCAAATGTCTGCCTGCGATTCGCAGCTTGCTGGAAAGCGACATTGTTGCAGCTTACGAAGGTGATCCAGCTGCGCGCAGCGTGGATGAGGTGCTGGTATGTTATCCGGGCATCATGGCGATTATTTATTACCGGTTGGCGCATGAGTTACATCGGCTCGGAGTGCCGCTCATCGCACGGATGATTTCAGAAATAGCGCATTCGCTAACCGGTGTAGAGATCCATCCAGGTGCGCAGATTGGCGGCAGCTTTTTTATTGATCATGGCACGGGTGTGGTGATTGGAGAGACGGCTATCATAGGTCGCAATGTGCGGCTATATCAAGCAGTCACTTTAGGTGCAAAACGGTTCCAGGTAGATGAGCATGGAGCTTTGGTGAAAGGGATACCGCGTCATCCCATCGTGGAGGACGATGTGGTGGTTTATGCAGGCGCAACCATACTGGGGCGTATCACGATCGGACGCGGTTCAACAATAGGCGGAAATGTTTGGTTGACTCGAAGCGTGCCACCCGGCAGCCATATTACCCAAGCGCAGATGCGGCATGAAACGTTCGAGGGTGGAGCAGGGATTTAGGACTATATTTGAGGAACAGTTATGGCAAATAGCAAACTTTTTCTGACACTCGATGATGCCAAGGAAATTGCTGCGGCTGCAGAAGCAGAAGCCAAGCGCAATAATTGGCCAGTAGTGATCGCTATTGTGGATGAAGGCGGTCATTTACTTTATTTGATGCGGCTGGATAATACGCAATATGGCAGCATCGAGGTGGCTATACAAAAAGCTAGATCAGCCATCGCCTTTCGGCGACCAACTAAAATCCTGGAGGAGCAAGTCAATCAAGGACATGTGCGTTATTTAAGTTTGCCTGGAGCACTTCCTATTGAAGGGGGATTACCTATTGTCCTGGGAAATCAATTTGTCGGCGCAATTGGTGTCAGTGGCGTAAGATCTTATCAGGATGCACAAATTGCGCAAGCTGGTGTTGATATTCTTAATCCGGATTGTCTCTAGTTTTCATTGAGTGGTCTCCATATCCAGAGAGGTCAAGACTCTGCTTGTTAATCAAACCACACTGATCACCCATTCTTTTTTGATAATTGTTTGTTAAACATGGATCTGCTTACGCAAGGATTATTGGGCGCTAGTCTGGCACAGGCGGGTACTCGAAAAGATGAAATACGCATGGCCACTGTAGCCGGGTTCTTTGCTGGGTTGCTGGCGGATGCGGATATTCTGATTCAATCATCCAATGATTCCTTATTAACAGTTGAATTTCATCGCCATTTTACCCATTCCATCTTTTTTGTTCCGTTCGGTGGCTTGATCGCAGCGCTTATCTTCTGGCCATTTCTGCGCAGACGATTATCTTTTGCACGGTTATACCTGTTCTGCTTTTTGGGTTATAGCCTCAGTGGTGTATTGGACGCATTGACTAGCTATGGCACCCATTTATTCTGGCCGGTCAGCGAGGATCGTGTCGCGTTCAATATCATTTCAGTCATTGATCCCATTTTTACCTTGATATTGCTGATAGCAGTCATTTGGACGTACAAGAAGCATGCGGTACGCGCTGCGAAAACTGGCTTGGTTATTGCCGGGATTTATCTTTTATTTGGCTGGGTGCAGTTGCAACGAGCAGAAACCATGGCTGCAGCTCTGGCCGATTCCAGAGGGCATGTTACCGAGCAGTTGCTGGTGAAACCGACATTGGCCAATTTAGTGCTATGGCGTTCGATTTATGAAACAGATGGAAAGTTTTATGTCGATGCGATTCGGGTGGGATTATTTTCTGCATCTCGTATCTATCCGGGAGAGTCTATCGAAAAATTCACAATTGATCAGTTTTCTGATCAATTGCCCAAAGACTCAACGTTAGCGAAAGATATTGCTCGCTTTACTGTTTTTTCTGCCGGTTTTGTCGCTATTCAGCCTGAACACCCTGATCTTCTGGTTGACGTGCGCTACTCAAATTTGCCTACGACGATTGCACCGTTATGGGGAATAGAGATGAATTTGCAAGATTTCAATCAGCATGCTCTTTACCGATTATTCAGGGATGCTTCCACAGAAACACGTCAAAAATTTCTGACTTACCTCATGGGTGAGTCGATCGATTAACAAGGTAAAATTTTCATCTCGTATGCAATTATTTCCAGCTAGCTCCTGACATCAGCTTAAAATTGTTTTTTCAGGAATAATTGTGCGTAATTCATGGAATAACGCTCGGAAATTCTTAGGAGGTTTTCCTGCGAGTTTTTCTTGATTGGCGTTGCGTACCAGTGTACGCAAACGTTGTAAATCAGCATGAGGGTATTGCTGCCCAAATTCAGTAAAAACAGTTTCATCTGTCAGAAGACGCTCACGCCAGCGTTCAAGTTGATGTAACCATGCAGTATGGTGCAGGCTGGTGTGTTGCCTTGCATTGATTTTTTCCTGGATAGGCGCGATATCAATTTCCCGCATCAGCTTACCTATATATTGCAGCTGGCGTCGGCGTGCTTCATGTTTGGTGATAAGTTTGGTTTCAAGAATAGCGTCCCTGAGTGTTTCCGGCAAATCGAGCTCAGCTATTTGTTTGGCATCAAGCGCGACGAGCTGTTCACCAATATCCTGCAATGCGTGCATCGCCTGTTTACGGCGTGTTTTGCTAAGTGGCGGTTCCAGCGTGGCGTTATTTTTTAGATTATCTTGCATGGCTAGTTCTGTAATGCGATCACGATAAGCTGCTATCATAGCGTTCTTTGAGAGTGAATCTTATTAAATTTCCCTTAATAAATTGATTTTTATTAAACCAATTATATGGATAATGATATTTCGTCATTTCAGCATTTTTCTTATCCGTTTGAAGTCCTTCAGCAGATAGCACATGATATTCTGGATCATGCTAGGAAAGGGGGCGCCAGTGCATGTGAGGCCAATGTCTCTGATGGCTGCGGATTGAATGTCACAGTGCGGCAAAGCGCTGTGGAAACCATTGAGCACACGCGCGATAAGGGTCTGTCTGTGACAGTGTATATTGGCCAAAAGCGCGGTCATGCCAGTACCTCAGATTTTTCACCACAAGCCATCGGTGATACGGTGGCAGCTGCGCTTTCGATCGCACGCCATACCGCTGCAGATGATTGTGCAGGATTGGCCGACGCGACGTTGCTGGCAAGCTCGTTTCCTGATCTCAGTTTGTATCATCCGTGGGAGTTGTCAGTCGAGCAGGCAATTGAACTTGCGCAAGGTTGCGAAGCAGCGGCGTTTGCAGTCGATAAGCGTATCACCAACTCGGAAGGAGCGACCATTTCAGTCAATACTTCACAATTCGTGTACGCAAATAGTCTTGGTTTTACAGGGGGATATCCACTTTCGCGGCACAGTATCAGTTGTGCAGTCATTGCTGCTGAGCAGGATACGATGCAGCGTGACTATTGGTACAGTGTGGCGCGTGATGCAGCCGATCTGGAGCCTATTACTGAGGTGGGTAAAAAAGCAGGTATGCGGAGCGTTGCCCGCTTGGGCGCAAAAAAAATTGCTACCTGCGAAGTGCCGGTATTGTTTGAAGCGCCGATTGCCTCCAGTCTGATCGGGCATTTTACTCAAGCTGTCAGCGGCAGCAGTCTTTACCGTAAATCATCATTCTTGCTGGATAGTATCGGAAGGCAGGTATTTTCACCAGATATTCAAATACGTGAATTGCCCCATATCAAGAAGGGATTAGCGAGCTGTGCATTTGATGATGAGGGAGTAGCCACGTATGAGCGTAACGTCGTGGAAAATGGGGTTGTGCAAGGATATTTTCTCAACAGCTATGCAGCACGCAAGCTTGGGTTGCGCACAACCGGTAATGCAGGGGGCAATCACAATCTGGTTCTGGAAAAAGCGGCACCATTACCGTTCTCTGCTTTGCTAAAAAAAATGAACAGAGGCTTGCTGGTAACAGAGTTACTCGGTCACGGTGTAAATGGGGTAACGGGAGATTATTCGCGGGGCGCGAGTGGTTTCTGGGTAGAGAATGGTGAATTATGTTATCCGGTCGAGGAAATTACGATAGCAGGCAATTTGAAGGAAATGCTGCAAGGAATAGTAGCGGTAGGTAGCGATAGGATTGTACGTGGCTCCAAACAATGCGGCTCGCTGTTGATAGAGCGTATGACAGTTGCCGGACATTAAATAGGCTGCAACAAATGAGCGCGCGCTTGGGAGCAAATCTTGCTGCGTCCGTCTTCTCGTTACGATAGTTACCTACTTGTTTTTGATTCAGCCGTTAGTCATGGTCTCAGGTAATGCGTGCTTTTTTTGCCTGCTTCAATTATTCGTATTGCTGATTGTTATTTTTTCCAGTGATCATCTCGTTGATCTAATGAAGGGAATCATTTCTTTTTTAAGTAAAATAAGAATTCGCCGGTCATTTCAACTAGTGATAGTAGCTGGTTGCCTGTTTGTTCGGCAAAGACCTGAAAATCAATGACAGAAGCAGGATCAGTGGCGATAATTTTCAGTATTTGTCCTTGAGACATATCTGCCAGCGATTTTTTAGTGCGTAGTATCGGCAAGGGACAAACTAACCCGCGTACGTCGAGTTCTTTATCAAAATTCATGCTGTTCCTGTTGGATAAATTATTTGATTTTACCGGCCAATGTATGAGGTGCCAAATAGGCTGAGTTCGGATTATTGAAACCACTGATCCAAGATACGTTACGATAATGCATTTTTCTTAATAATTTTATTTATGCCAGTTAATATTCCTCCCTTGTTGCCACAACAATTATTACCGGTTCAGGGTATTTCCCTGGGTATTGCTGAAGCAGGTATCAAGCGGTCTGACCGTAAAGATCTCCTGCTTATTGCGCTTGCTGAAAATGTCAGTGTCGCAGGAGTTTTTACTAAAAACCGCTTTTGCGCTGCGCCAGTGGTTGTGGCGAAAGCACATTTGTCTGCCGCCAATTCAATTTATGCGCTGGTTATCAATACCGGCAATGCTAATGCCGGTACGGGAGAAGCAGGCATCATCCATGCGCGTGCAACATGCGAGGAAGTAGCCAAACTGCTTGGATGTCTTCCTCAGCAAGTGCTGCCTTTCTCCACGGGGGTGATTATGGAGCCACTGCCAGTCGAGCGCATCATTAAGGGACTGCCGCGCGCAGTGGGCGATCTTAAACCTGATAACTGGTTTGCTGCTGCCCAGGCGATCATGACGACCGATATCGTTCCCAAAGGTGTCTCCAGCCAAATTCAAATTCAGGGCGAGACGATCACGATAACCGGCATTGCCAAGGGGTCGGGCATGATCCATCCGAATATGGCAACCATGCTGGGCTATATTGCGACCGACGCCAATATTTCTCAGTCGCTGTTACAGCAGATGGTACGCCATGTGGCCGATCATTCCTTCAACCGGATTACAGTCGATGGTGATACCTCCACCAATGATGCGTTAATGTTGCTGGCAACGGGGGCTGCGCCGCATCCGCAGATTACTCGGCTGGAAAGTCCAGATTTTTGTCAGCTACAGGAGGCCATTCTGGCAGTGGCGGTGCAGTTGGCGCAGATGATTGTGCGCGATGGCGAAGGTGCTACCAAATTCATCACGGTGCAAGTAGAAAAAGGAAAAACGCTGAAAGAGTGTTCCCAGGTTGCTTATGCCATTGCGCATTCACCATTGGTCAAGACAGCTTTCTTTGCTTCTGACCCTAATCTTGGGAGAATACTCGCTGCTATCGGCTATGCTGGCATAGACGATCTCGATGTCAGCAATATTCAACTTTACCTCAATGAGGTGTTGGTGGCAGAACATGGCGGCCGAGCTAACAGCTATCGCGAGCAGGACGGTCAGCGCGTGATGAAGCAGTCTGAAATCATCGTGCACGTGGTATTAAATCGGGGTACGACTGCAACCAAAATATGGACGTGTGATTTTTCTTATGATTATGTGAAAATCAATGCTGATTACCGTAGTTGATTGATTATGAATGATAATGATTCATTTTATGCTCATTTGGACAGGTTGCTTGCTCATATCGAGAGAGTATTGCCTGCCAGGCCAGCCGATACCGATCTGGACTCCGCAATCGCATTCCGCTGGCGCAAGCAGGCTAATACGGGATATATCCAAGCCGTTTCCCAGCCACATAATATCGTACTGGAGGCCTTGCACGGGATCGATGAGCAGAAGCGACTGATCGATCAAAATACGCATCAATTTGTGGCTGGTTATCCTGCCAATAACGTGTTGCTGACCGGAGCGCGAGGGACGGGAAAATCGTCTCTGGTCAAAGCATTGCTGAACAAATATGCAAGCAAGGGCCTGCGGCTGATCGAAGTAGAAAAACATGATCTCACTGATTTGCATGATATCGTTGAGCGCATTTTTCATCGGCCGGAGCGTTTTATTTTATATTGCGATGATTTGTCTTTTGAAACCGATGAGCCGGGCTATAAAGCATTGAAAGTCGTGCTGGATGGCTCTATTGCGACAGCATCCGATAATGTGCTGGTATATGCGACTTCCAACCGCCGCCATCTGATACCTGAGTTCATGCGGGATAATCTTGCTACGCGCCATATCGATGGCGATATTCACCCCAGTGAGGCTATCGAGGAAAAGATTTCACTGTCGGAACGTTTTGGATTGTGGCTCTCGTTTTATCCTTTTGATCAAACGCAATACCTGGAAATTGTCCGTTACTGGCTTGCTTTTTACGGTAGCCGGAGAATGACTGCACCCATGCGCGAAGAAGCATTGCGCTGGGCACTTGCGCGTGGTTCACGCAGTGGGCGGGCGGCATGGCAATTTGCGCGGGATTGGACTGGAAAGCACAAGCTGATGAGTCACCCTTCTTCCTGCAAAAATAGCTTGTGACTGGTTGGCGGGCGGTCTCATGACGCAATCTATTCCGGTGGTTGAAGTGGCAGCAGCAGTCATCGTGCGCCCAGATGGTCATTTTCTACTGACGAGCAGGCCGGAAGGTAAGCCATATGCAGGTTATTGGGAATTCCCCGGCGGGAAAGTCGAAGCAGGAGAATCTGCCTTGCAAGCGATTGAGCGGGAATTACAGGAAGAGCTCGGTATTCAGCTCAAGCAGGCTTATCCCTGGATCACGCGTGTATTTACTTATCCACATGCGACAGTTCGTCTGCATTTTTATCGGGTAATGGAATGGCAAGGTGAACCACGGGCGCGGGAGAATCAAAGGTTATCCTGGCAAACGATTGATAACGTGTCAGTAACACCTTTGCTGCCAGCCAACCTAGCGGTGATGCGGGCGCTTGCCTTGCCAGCAGTTTATGCGATTACCAATGCAGCCGAGTTAGGTGAAGCAGCGATGCTGCGTAAACTTGAGTCTGCTTTGCAGCAGGGCTTGAGGTTTTTGCAGATTCGTGAGAAGTGGCTGGCGAGCGACAGATTCTATTGGCTAGCAAATGAAATGATTAAACGTGCGCATGCCTTCCAGGCCAAAGTATTAATCAATAGCAATATCTCACTTTCCCGGGAATTGGGTGCAGATGGTGTACATTTAACATCTGCGCAGCTCATGTCACTGACTGGCCGTCCCGAAGTGAACTGGTGTGGTGCATCCTGTCATAATGCCGAGGAGCTTTCTCAAGCGGAGCGTATCGGGATGGATTTTGTTGTGTTAGGGCCGCTGGCACCGACATCAAGTCATCCTTGCGCAGCTGCGCTTGGCTGGCAAAGGTTTTCTTCATTGATTCGTGATTATTCCTTGCCAGTCTATGCGCTGGGTGGTTTAGCTTACGCTGATTTGGCTATTGCCCTGGAGCAGGGTGGTCATGGTATCGCCATGATGCGGAATGTTTGGGTGACAAACAAAGATAAAATGCTGTTCGGTAATGTGCTGCAGGATTAACTAAAGATATCGGTTTTTTTGCTAATAGTCACACTTTTTTCTTGCTGTTGATTTCTTCCTGCTCAATCTCCGGTATGCGATAAGACTCTGTCGACCACTGTGCCAGATCGTACATTTTGCAACGTTCGGAGCAGAATGGGCGATAGCGGTTTGCTGTACTCCAGACGACAGCTTGGCCGCATTGAGGGCAATTAACAATAGTCTTTTTCATTGCTTTATACCGTTACAGATTACAATAAGTTAACTCAAAATCAACATCTTCCTCGTAAACACCAGTTTTCTGGTCTGATCCAAACGGAATGAAACGTATATTGAGTGCATATTTATTGGCACTGATTTCAGGTACGCACGGAAGTTCTTTATCGATTTTGAGACGCAGCATATGCGCTAAATGACCAGAATCGGTTTGCTGGAATAAACCTTGATAAGCAGTATGGTGAAACGTTTTGCCGCTGTTTCTGAGTAATTTTAATACGATACTAAAACTGCTACGAATGGGTAATAACGGTGTGATCCATTCACTAAAATCATGATGGCGTACCTCCGGCACTATATTTAACCAATAGTGATAGGATGGTAAATCAAACTCGCATGCGCCACCAGGGATGCTCATACGTTGTTTGATACTCATCAACCATTCATTATCACGGAGGTGTCCGCCTATTCGGCCAGGAATATTCAATAAATCTCGAAATGTGACTTTGATGTCATTGAGTATACTATCTAATGCTTCTTCAGAAATCTCCGGATTTTTGCGCAAACCTTCCAGCAAGCCTCTTTGCCGTTCCAACTCTTGCAGTAAATCCGATTTAAGGTCAGCGCGGCCGGTTACATCTAGAATCTCAAATAACGCAACAAGCGCAGCATGATGTTCAACGGACGTGTCACGTGCTGAAAAGAAATCAACTTTGTTGAATAAATCTTCGAGTCGCAACAAGGTGCGAATTCGTTCATTGAGGGGATGTTCGTAGCAAATCACGGTAATTATGTTACTTGGAGTATTAATAGCATATCAGAATCATACGCGATGAAGCATCATTTCTGCATGAAAGTTTAATTCTTTTAGTCAAGGCCAGAACAGTTGGCTAGGTTAGCTTGATTTGTCTTTCGACAGGGCAAGATATTTTAGATGAAGCATTTCGACTTGGTTATGCAAGTAATCAAGATCCTGGTCATTGACTATG
Organism: Nitrosomonas communis; assembly: GCF_024102715.1. Classification (GTDB taxonomy): domain Bacteria; phylum Pseudomonadota; class Gammaproteobacteria; order Burkholderiales; family Nitrosomonadaceae; genus Nitrosomonas; species Nitrosomonas communis_B. The sequence goes on along the minus strand of NZ_JAGFJM010000078.1, from coordinate 18,738 downwards.
ATGTCATCAGCTTGCGCTAAACGGTCTTTGCGTGAAGCTTGTGTCGCCATAATGGCGCGTACTTCTTGTTCGTTCAGTTTGCTGCGTGCGATAGTACGTGAAATCTGCAGTTGTTCAGTGCAATCAATTACCAAAATTCGGTCGACTAGTTTCTGAAATTCCTTTGTTTCCAGTAGTAATGGCACGGCAACGATGATATAAGCAGAAGATGCAAAGCTAATGCGGTGCACCACTTCTTGGTAAATAAGCGGATGCAGGATAGCCTCCAGCTTATCTTTGAGGGACTGATTTGAAAACACTAGTTTGCGCATTCTGCTTCTATCCAAAGCGCCATCTTTGGTGACAAGTTCAGTGCCAAATGTTTTTTGAATGATATCAACCGCTTTGCCTGTCGGTTGTGTTAATTCATGCGCGATTTGATCGGTATCGATAATATCAATGCCATGAGCCGCAAAAAAGTTTGTCGCACTGGATTTGCCACAGCCGATGCCTCCAGTTAATCCGATAATAAAAGGCATGCGCTAGAATAAGCCCAGATAAGCGTGGTTAATTTTATTTCCCCAGAATAAGGCGATCAGACCTCCTGCAGCAAGATAAGGACCAAACGGGATTTGGGCATTTCGCTGGTATTTTTTGAATAATATCAGGAAGATACCAATTATCCCTCCCACAAACGAAGAAAACAGAATAACTAATGGCAGCATCTGCCAGCCTAGCCATGCGCCGATTGCAGCGAGCAGTTTGAAATCACCGTAGCCCATACCTTCTTTTCCAGTGGTGAGCTTGAAGCACCAGTAAATTGCCCACAAAACAAGGTAACCGGCAACTGAACCGATGATGGCTGATCGAATATCAGTAAAGCCATGGCCTAAATTAAATAATAGCCCAATCCAGAGTAAGGGTAGGGTGATCGCATCCGGTAATAATTGCATGTCGAGATCAATAAAAGTGAGTGCAATCATTGCCCAAATAAAAATCAAGGCAGCAATAGCAGTCAAGCTGAAACCGAAATACCAGGCAGTAAAACCGCTTATTATGCCTGTCAGTGCTTCAACGATAGGATAGCGAAGGGATATACGCGTATGGCATTGTGAACAGTATCCTCGCAGAAACAAATAACTGATAATAGGAATATTTTCAAGCATGGTGATTTTATGGCCGCAATGAGGACAAGTAGAGCGGGGGGTTACAAGATTGAATGCGGGTAAGTCATGAGCATTTTCTCCGCGTAATTCAGCGCATTGCCGGTGCCATGCCTGTTCCAACATTTTAGGTAATCGATGAATGACTACATTCAAGAAACTGCCTATCGCTATGCCTATCATGCTGCTTAAAGCAATGAACAGTGCTGGAGCACTGTGAAGAGAATCGATTAGTGTCATATCGTGCTTAATAAATTGATTTCACCCCGGGCATTAGCCAACAACCTGGCCCATTTTAAAGATAGGTAAATACATTGCGATCACCATGCTTCCGATGAGGGTGCCAAGTACTACCATGATAATCGGCTCCATCAGACTTGAGAGTGCTTCCACCGCATTGTCGACTTCTGCTTCAAAGAAATCAGCAATCTTACTTAGCATAGAATCCAGTGAGCCAGATTCCTCCCCAATAGCCACCATTTGTAGCACCATATTAGAAAACACATTTGTTTGCGTCATTGCGTCAACCAAACTACTGCCCGTACTAACTTCCAGCTGAATCTTTTTGGTAGCATCAAAATAAACGTGATTCCCGGCAGCACCTGCAACTGAATCCAGTGCATCTACAAGTGGAACGCCTGCTGCAAACATGGTAGCAAGCGTACGCGCCCAGCGGGCAATGGTAGCTTTCCTGATAACGTCACCAAAAATAGGTAATCTCAATAGAAGCCGGTCCATTACACGCTGCATGGCGGTTGACCGTTTCCATACATAAAAGAAAGTATAAAGACTAAGCCCTATTCCACCAAAAATTACCCACCAGTAATCGACAAATAAATCTGAAATAGCCATGACCATCAATGTCGGGCCAGGGAGATCAGCCCCAAAATTCTGAAACAATTCTTTGAATGCAGGAATGACAAAAATCATGATAACTGCGGTAATGATAAAGGCAACGACGATAATTGATAGCGGATAAAACAATGCAGATTTGATCTTTCTCTTAATTGCTTGAATTTTTTCCTTATAGGTGGCTAAACGGTCCAGCAAGTCGTCAAGAATGCCAGCTGCTTCACCTGCTGCAACAAGGTTACAAAATAGGGCGTCAAAGTGGAGCGGGTATTTGCGGAATGCATTCGCTAGATTACTTCCAGTTTCAACATCCATTTTTATATCCATCAGCAGTTTGCCAACTGCACGGTTATTGTGCCCCTTGCCCACGATGTCAAAAGATTGTAACAAGGGAACGCCGGATTTCATCATGGTGGCAAGTTGACGTGTAAACAAAGTAATATCTTTGTCGCGAATTGTTCCATTTGATCTGGCTTTGGCTATTTTAGTGACACGAATACCTTGCCGCCGTAGCGTAGATGTGACTATAACAGCGCCTGCTGCGCGCATTTCCCCTTTAACCATTTTGCCAGATTTGTCTTTGCCTTCCCATGAGAAGCTAATTTCCTTGATTTTTTTATCCAGACGCGCTGACATGGTTGGCATACTGACTCCTTGTTAACCCGATATTATTTCCACAATGTTTTAAGAAGATGCATCGACTAATTTTATTGAAAGCAGCGTTAGGGCTGAGTGATGCAATCTTAGGTTATAACGGCAATCGTTATGGGTTTGCTTAATGTCGAATTTGAATGATTTTAGTTAGATCCGGGGAGAATGACATCATGGCAAGTAGTCGCCAGATTCATGTTGAATGGTCTGAGCGAAGGCGGCGGCAACAGTAGGGTAAAGTAATTGGATATGTAATTCCTGTTTTATTCGGCTGTTGGTTAGACGTCGCGATTCGTTCATGAATGACATCAGGGCAGATGGAATAGATTGATGCGCCTGATGGCGGGGAATTCTAGGCGGCCGTGGCAAACCGAAGTAATCTGCTACCAGATCGAAATAATCACCCATTTTTAAATGGGAGTCATCACTTGCATGGTAGATTCTGCCTGGCTTTCCATAATGCAAGACTGCAGCAATGATACGAGCAAGATCGTCTGCATGAATATGATTGGTGTAGCTGTCTTCATCCGCTGAGAGTACAGGTGTGCCTTGTTGTAAGCGTGCAAGAGGCAGGCGGTCAGCTGCATAAATTCCAGGCACGCGGAGAATGGAAACGTGCACGTTATTACGTGATCCCCACTGCCTAATTTGTTTTTCTGCATCAACGCGTCGCCATGCGCGTTCATTAACTGGGTTGAGTGGACAATTTTCGCTCACCCAGTTACCTTGGCAATCACCATATACGCCACTGGTACTGATATAGACGAGCCGATGTGGTAGTATTCTTCTTTTTGCTGAAGTCTGCCGAGTCAGAGCTGCTAACAGGTGGGTTGTGCGTGGATCCTTTAAACCATAACTGGGTGGTGGCGCTAAATGGAGCACTGCCTGCGCTACTCCCGCTAGTTTATCAAGGCTGCGGGATTGATCAAGATCGCCAAGTATGGGGGTAATAGAATAAGTGCGTAGTTTGCAGAAATTTTCCGGTTTTCGACACAAGCCCAGTAGTCGGTAACGTTTATGCAGTAATGGCGCCACGCGGAAGGCGATATTACCACATCCTACAATCAAAAGCGTTTTTTTCATTATTACTTATTTTATCAATAGTTTCTTCATTTATTCACGAGAAAATGTCGTATCAAATCATTATTAAGCCGAGTAATCATACCTTTACTGTAGAACCTGGCGAAACGATACTTGCGGCGGCACTGCGACAAGGGTTTTCACTACCTTATGGTTGCCGTAACGGCTCATGTGGAGCATGTAAGGGAAAAATCATACAGGGTATTGTTAATTATGGCAGATATAATCAAGAAACGCTCACTGATACTGAGAAGCAGCATGGCTTGGCACTGTTTTGCTGTGCTCAGCCGTTATCTGATTTGATTATCGAAAGCCGTGAAGTGGATGCTATCAAAGATATCAAAATCCGGATAATGCCAAGTCGGGTACATAAGTTAGAACGTGTTGCTCCTGATGTAATGATCATCCATTTGAAATTGCCTGCAAATGAGCGATTACAGTTTTTGCCTGGACAATACATCGATATCCTGTTGAAAGATGGAAAGCGCCGCAGTTTTTCATTGGCAAATGCACCTCACGATGATGAGTTTTTACAGATTCATGCTCGTAACTACCCTGGAGGCGTATTTTCGGAGCATGTTTTCTCACATATGAAAGAGAGGGACATTCTTCGTTTCGAGGGTCCGCTAGGCTCTTTCATTCTGCGAAATAACTCTGTTGATATTCCCATTATTTTTCTTGCTAGCGGCACTGGCTTTGCGCCGGTAAAAAGCATACTCGAACATATTTTTTATACCGAACGTAGTCACGAGCATACCAGAAAAATGACGCTTTACTGGGGAGTACGTACCAAGGCAGATCTTTATCTGGAGGAATTAGCGAAAGAATGGGCACAACAACATAAAAACTTTACTTTCATTCCCGTATTATCGGATGCGCTACCTGCAGATAACTGGACCGGCAGAACAGGGCTGGTACACCAGGCAGTCCTTCAGGATTTCGAGAGTTTGGAAAACTATCAAGTATACGCATGCGGCTCACCACTTATGATTAAAGCAGCTTATCAAGATTTCACACAATTAAGAAATCTGCCGGCAGACAATTTCTTCTCTGATATATTCGCGCCCTCAGCAAGTAGTCCTGCTTTGTAAATTAATTAAGCATTCAATTTTTTTAATGTGAACCCTAATCCTTTTTGATAATGATCTGCAGCCAGTTCATGTTTATTCAGTTTCTCGAATAATTGCGCCAAGGCAAGATGAGCGGCGCGACTTGGCTCGATCGATAAACTTGCTTCTAGATAATTTTGTGCTTTACCCCATAATTCACAATAAGTGCATAATTTTCCAAGTGTTAGTAATAATTCGGCATTGTTAGGATGTCTTCTTAACCAACCTTCTGCTCGTTGGATTTGCCAGCTTACACTGCCGTCCAAACATTGAGCATAAAGTGAAATCAGTTCTGGATCCAATTTTGCATCAATGCTTTGTTCGATAATTTTTTGAGCAGTGGATACCTCATTCAGTGCCATGTAAGCGCGCGTGGCTGCTGCAGCTAGCCTGCTGTCAAGTTTTTCTGCCGGAGATAAATTATTCCAGTATTTATTAAGTAATTCTAAATTTGATCCCTTTTTCTTGATATTTTCTAAATGAGCGCGATGTTTGAGTTGCTCGGTTAATGTCTTATCAATGGGATAGCGTTTTTCAAGAATGTTGGTCAATTCCAGGACTGCATCCCAATTTTGGGCCATTTGTTGTGCTTTTAATTCTAATTGAAGCACTGCAGTGGTTTGTAGCCCACCCGTTGAATAAAGGGATTGCAAGGCATTTAATGCTTCTTCGTGACGCCCCTCTTCCAGCAGTAACTTTGCTTGAGTTACGAGCCTTAAAGCTCTTTCCTGCGGGGCTTTTTGTTCTGAAAGGGCTAGATAGTGGTCGCGTTGAGCGTAATTGGCTTGCTGGTGTGCTGCACGTGCCGCAATGGCAGCGTTAACCGCGCTAATGAGAGGAGGGCTTTTTCGTTTTAATACGGTGGCAGCGGCTTTTTCAGCTTTATCAAATTGCTCTTCAAAAAAGGCTTTTAGCGCAATCAGTGTTGATTCATTTATTTTCTTATCATTTAGGTGCTGGCTTAATCCCAATACTGTCGTAATAAATCTGATTAAGAGATAGAAAATAAAAAAAGCAGCGATCAATAAAGTGATAAAAATATTAATCTTAAGCTCAACCCTGTAAGGCGGCATGACTAACAGTACAGAACCATTGTCATATTGTGCGGCGATCACAACAGCCACGGCCGCAGCAAACAGAGTTAATACCCAGAGCACCAGTTTCATTCACCCTCTCCTCATTGTATAAGCTGATAATTGCGCACTGTATCAAGACGTTTTGAGACATTGAACGGTGCTTCAATTGGATAACTGTATAGTTGATTTACTTGATTAAGTAAGTCGACGACGGATTCTGCTTGTGTGTCATAATGGCGTTTGATCAAATTGACTGCTGTTTCTAGATTTGTCTGGAAATTTATTTGATCATGGGAAAGAAAGGAAAATTGTGCCAATAATAACTGTAGTTTTATGTTTTCTTGTAAGAGCTGGCGTTGGGAAGGAGATAATAATACAATTTCTGGATTGTCAATCCTCTGAACGACTATAAACTGTTGCAGATCTTGCCAGATATCATTGATGAATTTATGCCAGCGATTATCTTGTGGTGACACGAGCTTTGCCAGATCAACTTTAATCAAATGATTATCCATCGCAAAGGGCAAGGCATCAATTTTTTCAATCAGATTCGAGAGTTTTTCTACTGCTTCTCGTTGAACAGGTGAGATGGTGATATCTGCGCCAAGCTTATTTAGTTGCTTTCTGGTTTCTTCTTTTGTCGCTTCCACCTCGGCGATGAGCTGGCGTGGCTTCTTGCCAAGAAAATCAACATTGGTGATGTATTCAGCGATGGTTCGTTGAAGACCAGTGGTGTAGCCCTGTCTGTCTGACCATTGCCATATCAAAATAGCAATTGTTATAAAAATGATTAGAAATAGAATTGAAGCACTCAGGCGCGATGATTTTGGTATAGCAACTTGACTCTCTCTATTCATGATTTTCGAGAAGTTATGCTTTAATTTTTAATTGATAGAAAATATTCCAGCAATCCCTGTACTAGTCCATCATCTCCAGCAGCAGTAACATGCACATTTGTCAGCCCAAGTTCTTTTGCAATATGAGCAATGCGTTCGTGAGCGGTAAACAAAGGTGTTTTTTTTAGTAATTGTTGGCCAACTTTGCCTATCATGTCAAATAAATTATGCAGTCCTTCGCTGCTCGTTATGGTAACAGCGTGTAAGGCATTATTTGACCAGCTGTGCAGCAATGGATCAATGTCTGTTTTAGGTTTATCGCGCTGGTAGCATTCAATGTATTCGAGTCGAGCACCGCGTTGAATCAAGGTATCACCTAATAGTCTTCGTCCCTTGTTGCCACGAAAAATGACAATGCGCTTATTCTCCATGTGCTGTAATTCTGCCATTGCGAGCAAGGCTTCGCTGTCATTGCGGCTGTTAGGTACAATGATTTCATTTACATTATATTGTCGGAGCTTGTTAGCGCTTCCTTCTCCCACTACCGCAATTTTCAAGGTAGGTGGTAATGTTCTCTTTGCCTGGATCAGATGCATTGCTTTGTCAACAGCATTTGGGCTGACAAAAATTGCCAGGTCAAACTCGTCGAGACGGTCAATAGCGTTTAGTAGCGGCTGAATATCTTTTGTATCCGATATTTCCAGGACGGGAAATAATACAGGGTTGCCACCCATTTCCCTGATTCTGAGATCAAGGTAAGTGGCTTGATGTGCCGGGCGTGTGATTAAAACGTATTTTCCCGATAGTGGCTGTGTTTCAGACAATCTGCACCTTCAATCATGGGGTTGTGCCAAGGCTGCTAAAATTTTGTCAGCACCTCGTGCTTTCAAGCTCTGAGCTAGTTGTTGTCCAAGGGTGGTACCTGCTTCCGGCTTACCAGATAATTCATCGCTTATCATATTTGTTCCGTCGGGATTGGCTACAAAGCCACGCAAAGTGAGCACGCCATCAGTAATTTCGGCAAACCCGCCTAATGGCACTTGACAGCTTCCCCCTAGTATGCGGCTCATCGCCCGCTCTGCTGCAACACAATAGGTTGTTTCAGCATGATGTAATGGCTGCATCAGCAATGCTAAATCTGGCCGGTCGTCACGGCATTCTATGCCGAGTGCACCTTGTCCGACTGCAGGTAAGCTTATTTCAGGCTCAAGTAATGCGGTAATCCGGTAAGTCAATCCCAAACGTTTCAGTCCAGCCGCGGCTAGGATGATAGCAGCGAACTGGCCTTCATCTAGTTTGCGCAAACGTGTTTGAACATTTCCGCGTAACGGCTGCACCTGTAGGTGTGGAAAACGTGCGCGCAACTGGGATTCGCGCCTTAGACTAGAGGTTCCAATGATGCTGCCGGCTGGTAATTCATCAAGTTGAGCATACTGATTGGAAACAAAAGCATCGCGAGGATCTTCGCGCTCGGTGATGGCAGCCAGCATGAACCCCGGCGGCATGTTCATCGGCACATCTTTCATAGAGTGAACGGCAATGTCCGCGCGGCCATCTGCCAATGCTTGTTCGAGTTCTTTGATAAATAGTCCTTTACCACCAATTTTTGAGAGAGAAATATCAAGAATTTGATCACCCTGGGTGGTCATGCCAAGTATGTCGATTTCGGTTTGCGGGTATAATTCACGCAGTCGATCCCGAATAAAATTTGCTTGCCACATGGCAAGAAGGCTTTCGCGTGAAGCAATGGTAATTTTAGAAGGGGGAGTAAATGAATTTGACATTGATCTTAATATGAAAAGATTACAAAACTTTCAGGCGCTGATCATTTTAGCATGGTCGACTATGGTATGGATGGTAGTATGCATGAATAACCAGGGGTTTATTTATTAGAGGGGAGATACATTGAGATGAGTTCTGACGCTGGCGTGAGTGATTATTCCGACAATAATGTGAGTGAGGAAAAGGATAAGCCTTTACGCGAGGATATTCGTATGCTTGGGCGCATGCTGGGGGATACGCTGCGAGAACAGGAAGGCGATGCGACGTTTGAACTGGTCGAAACCATTCGTCAAACGGCAGTTCGTTTCCGCCGGGAACAAGATCCCAAAGCGCGGCAGGAGCTTGACGCGATCTTGAATCGATTAAGCAATAAAGCGACTATCGCTGTAGTGCGGGCATTCAGCTACTTTTCATTGCTTTCCAATATTGCGGAAGATTTGCATCACAACCGTCGCCGGCGTGCTCATTTGCGTCAAGGATCTTCACCTCAACCAGGTAGTGTGACGCTGGCGTTGGAGCGCGTGTTGGCAAGAGGAATAGATAGCGCTACGCTAAGTAACTTTTTTGCCAAAGCGATGGTGTCGCCTGTGTTGACAGCGCATCCTACTGAAGTCCAGCGCAGGAGTATTCTTGATTGTCAATTGACGATTCAGCGTCTATTGCAGGAACGCGACCGTATCCAGCTTACCCCTAATGAATTGCGCCACAATGAAGAAGCATTGCGTGCCGCCATTCAGATCTTGTGGCAGACCCGTATGCTGCGGTCAGTACGTCTTACTGTTCACGACGAAATCGAAAATGGCCTTATTTATTATAGTTATACCTTCCTGAGTCAGGTGCCTTATATTTATGCAAAGATCGAGGACTTGCTGGAGCGTTGTCTGGGTAAAGATGCCCCGAGCGTTGCGTCTTTTTTGCGTATAGGTAGCTGGATAGGCGGTGATCGCGATGGTAACCCTTTTGTGACGCATCAGGTCATGTTGCATGCAGCAGAGCGTCATGCAGCACTGGTATTGGATTTTTATATGGACGAAGTCGGCAAGATTGGACGAACCATGAGTCTGGCTGAGCGTCTGATCAACGTAAGTGACGAACTTGAGCAACTGGCAGCGGCCTCGCCGGATATTCCTGCCAGTCGTATCGATGAGCCCTATCGGCGAGCTTTCCTCGGGATGTATGCGCGCCTGGCTGCAACCAGTCAGCGGCTTGGGCTTGCAGTAATGCAACGACAGCAAGTTGATCCAACAGAACCTTATGCAGATAGCGCAGAATTTGTCCATGATCTTGATATCGTGATCAATTCACTCAAGCAGCATAAATCGGATTGGCTGGCGCGTGGAGCATTGCGGAAGCTGCGTCGGGCAGCCGACGTGTTTGGATTCCACTTGGCGCCACTGGATATGCGGCAGCATAGCAAAATGCATGAGCAGGTTATTGCAGAGTTATTTGCGCAAGGCACGCATCGGAATAATTATCTCGAGCTGCCAGCAGTTGAACGTAAGGAATGGTTGTTAGCGGAAATTTGCAGTTCACGGCTACTCCATTCACCCTATTTGACTTACTCCGATACAACACAGGGCGAGTTACGGATTTTGCAAATGGCAGCAGAGGTCCAGCGCCGTTTTGGTCATGCTGCCTTGCCAAATTACATTATTTCCATGGCCACGGGCGTCGTCAATATACTTGAAGTCGCGTTATTATTGAAAGAAGTTGGTTTACTTCAGGCTGGCGAGAGTCCGCGGTTGGGTCTCAATATCATTCCTCTGTTTGAAACCATCGAAGATTTGCGCAGTTGTAGTCGCATCATGGATGAATTATTTTCATTGCCATACTATCGCAAGCTTCTGGATTCTCGCGGGAATGTCCAGGAAGTCATGCTCGGTTATTCGGATAGCAACAAGGATGGCGGTTTTTTGACATCCAACTGGGAAATATACAAAGCTGAAATCGAGTTGACGAAAGTATTTGCCAAGCATAAGGTGGAGCTACGCCTGTTTCATGGACGGGGGGGGACTGTTGGCCGAGGTGGAGGGCCTAGCTATCAGGGGATCATGGCGCAACCTCCAAAAAGCGTCAATGGGCAGATAAGGCTGACCGAACAGGGTGAGGTGGTGGCGAGCAAATATACTGATCCTGAAATAGGCCGGCGCAATCTTGAAACACTGGTTGCCGCAACGATTGAGTCAACATTGCTGAGCCACGACGCTATCCGGGAAAATGCGCCCCGCTATTATCAAGCGATGGAAACACTCTCATCCAATGCGTTTGCTGTCTATCGAAATCTGGTATATGAAACACCAGGTTTCAAGCAATTTTTCCAGGAATCGACACCGATTCGAGAAATTGCTGGATTGCACATCGGCAGCCGACCTACCTCCCGTAAACCTTCTGACCGGATTGAAGACTTACGCGCCATACCGTGGGTGTTCAGTTGGAGTCTCAATCGCACGATGCTTCCCGGATGGTATGGTTTTGGCTCGGCAGTTGAAGCATTCGTGCAGCAAGAGCCTGAAGCAAAAGGATTAGAGCTGCTGCAGGAAATGTATCGCAACTGGCCATTTATGCAAACTTTGTTGTCGAATATGGATATGGTGTTGGCAAAAACTGATATGGGCATTGCTTCACGTTATGCCGAATTGGTCACCGATACTACTCTGCGCGAACAAATTTTTGGGCGCATCCAGACAGAATGGGAGCGCAGCATAAAATGGTTGTTTGCAATCACGGGGCATACCGAGTTGCTGCAGGAGAATCCTACTTTGTCGCGCAGTATTCGTATTCGTTCGCCTTATATCGATCCGCTTAATCATTTGCAAATTGAATTGTTGCGCCGTTATCGTGCGGGCGATGATGTAGAGCAAGTACATCGTTCCATCCAGCTTACGATTAATGGCGTCACAGCAGGACTTAGAAATAGCGGCTAAGACGATAAAGCAAACAGTAACAAGCGAAATAGCGCTGCAAATGACCTGTCAGTTACAGGTTTGATGGTGCACTGGGACATTTTTTGCCATGTCATCGATAATTACGGCGACATCGGTGTATGCTGGCGGCTGTCGCGGCAATTGGCAGCAGAGTATGGCATAGCTGTGCGCTTGTGGGTGGACGATCTGGCTAGCCTGCAGCGCATTTGTCCGTATGTCGATGCCAGTCTGGAAGCACAACACTGCCAGGGAGTGGAGGTGCGGCATTGGGTTGAGCCATTTCCTGATTTGATGCCAGCTAAGGTGGTGATTGAGGCGTTTGGCTGCGAGCTGCCGCAGCGTTATGTGGCAGCGATGACATCCTCCTCAGCCCGCGTCCAGCAACAGGCCAGAAACAATGCAACTACCACAACAGGAGAAGGGGGCAGGCGTGTCTGGGTCAATCTCGAATACTTGTCGGCGGAGCAATGGGTGGAAGGTTGTCATGGCCTAATTTCACCTCATCCGTGTCTGCCGCTGGCCAAGTACTTCTTTTTTCCCGGTTTCACTGCAGCCACTGGCGGGTTGCTGCGAGAGAATGACTTGCTGGCGCAACGTGATGCCGTGCAGCACGATTCGGCTGAGATATGGTGTCGTTTTGACCTGTCTTGCCCTGTTCCTGGTGAAGCCACGGTTTCTCTGTTCTGCTATGACAGTGCGCCAGTGGACAACTTGCTGGATGCCTGGGCGTCTTCAGGCGCACCAGTGCGCTGTTTGCTACCGGAAAGCAAAGCATTGGCGCAGGTGGCCAATTGGGCCGGACAGTCGAGTCTGACGCCGGGCGATAGCGTGCAGCGCGGGTGCCTGACCTTACAAATCCTCCCTTTTTTGCCGCAAGAGGATTACGATCGTCTGTTGTGGGTATGCGACTGTAATTTCGTGCGCGGTGAAGATTCTTTCGTGCGAGCGCAGTGGGCGGCGAGGCCGCTGGTTTGGCAAATCTACCTGCAACAGGACGATGCACACCATCTCAAGCTTGAGGCTTTCCTCAGCCGTTACTGCCAAGGATTAGCGGCAGATGCGGCCGCTGCCTTGTGCGCTTTTCACCAAAGCTGGAACAGCGGCGGTCGGCCGGACTGGGGCAATTTTTGGCAGCATCATGCGGTGTTGCAAGCCCATGCTGCGGCTTGGGCCGGGCAGCTTGCCCAGTTCGCTGATCTTGCGTCTAATTTGGTGAGTTTTTGCCAGCATCACGGCGTTTCTAAAAATTCAAGTAGCTGAGACTTGGCGAGGTGCGAATGAAAAATGCACTGCGCGGCAGATGATTGATATATAAGGTATTATTGTTTGTAAGCAACGAGTATATGGCGCTAAAAATTGGATTTTTGCAGGTGCCTGAGTTATAATATTCGTCATTTTTTACCCCAGAACATTAGATGAAAACAGCCCAGGAACTTCGTGTAGGTAATGTATTTATGCTCGGAAAGGACCCTATGGTCGTGCTAAAAACCGAATTCAGCAAGTCTGGTCGCAATTCTTCCGTTGTAAAAATGAAATTCAAAAATCTGCTGACCGACTCACCCAGTGAAGCGGTATACAAGGCAGATGACAAGTTCGATGTTGTTGTGCTGGATAAGAAGGAGGTTACTTATTCCTACTATGCCAACCCCATGTACGTATTCATGGATGCTGAATACAATCAGTATGAAGTCGAAACAGAAACCATGAGCGATGCGCTCAATTTCCTGGAAGATAGCATGGCTTGCGAAGTGGTATTCTACAATGGCAAAGCCATCTCGGTTGAATTGCCCAACTCCGTAGTACGCGAAATTACCTATACTGAGCCCGCCGTCAAGGGTGATACTTCGGGCAAGGTAATGAAGCCAGCCAAGATTGCCACTGGCTTCGAACTGCAAGTGCCGCTGTTTTGCGAAATCGGCGACAAGATCGAAATTGATACTCGTACGCTGGAATATCGCAGCCGCGCCAAATAATTCTTGCTAACCGTGGGAAAGCAGAAGGAGCCATTGGCTCCTTTGTTGTTTCTGGCGCAGCGTACTGACACTGATTTCATATTATGCTGCTTAGCATGTAGTCAGATGTCTGCACTTCCATTGAGAACGACTTGATCTCAGAAATTCAGCAATCATTTATGCATTTGCCAAGCAAAATCTGCAATTTGAGATGAATTGGCAAAAAAGTGCAAATCTAATTTCTTTGTGTAAACTCTTTTTTGTTACCTCCACTACTATTTTGGCAGCAAATTTTTTCTGGAAAGCAAAAGCCTGCGCTAACACAAGCAGGCTTATGACCAGGAAGATACTATTAATCCATGCTTTCCCTGTCTAAACTTTCCTTCAATCGGAATTTGCTCCCGATATTCTTGCTGACGTTACATTTTCATGCGTTTTATTTCATCTTTGTTTCCTGATGTAATCTTTGCCAGTCCCTTGCCTGTCAGGCCCGCGCTTATTTTAGTGTCAAATCTGTGCACTAATTGTTGCAGTATTGTCGCTGAAGTCAGCTTCATTGTGACTCTATGCATCATTATTATCATCATCGGTAACTTTTACAAGTTTCTTTGTCTTTCTATGTGCAACTGCTTCAATAATCGCTTCATGGAATTTATCAAAACCGTTTGCCCCATATGTCTCGTACACCTGCCAGTCATGAGGGCGCCAAGGGCTCCTTCGGCTGAAATCCTTTCAAGCCAATAAAATATTGGCAGGCAGAATCGGATCTATTCAACAGTTTCTTCACCCGGAACCAATAACTTATGTTTAATGATGATGGCACCAATCACGATGCGCGCATCTTTGCATGGCGGCCTAACGTTGGAGATAGCGCTTTGTGTGATCATGAGGATGCCATTTTACCCGGACGGCATACTTGGACTGCTGCCAGCAATATTCACCAAATAGGCTGTATAGCTGATAAAGCAGAGTAGCAGTGCAGCGCCTTTCAGGCGGCTGATGCAGCCAGGCTTGCCAAAGCTATAGCCGATAATAAATAGTGAAATGGTCAGCGCTGACATTACCATCATGTCGCGAGAGAAGATTTCTGGTCTTGCCTCCAGGGGGCGAATGAGTCCTGCGACACCTACCACGACAAGCGTATTGAACAGATTGGAGCCAATGATATTGCCTAGGACGATATCATGTTCTTTCTTGCGTGCGGCAGCGATTGATGAGGCTAATTCCGGTAGCGAAGTGCCTACAGCTACGATGGTCAGACCGATGATCAGATCGCTCACACCCAAGCCAAGCGCAATTTCAATTGCCCCCCACACCAGTAGACGGGAGCTTGCAATCAATAAACCGAGACCGGTAACAAGCCAGAATATCGCGTGGCGAGCTGGCATAATATTGACTGCCAGTTCCTGTGCTATTGCACTGCCCGGTGCAGCGGGCTTTTTCTGCAAGTGGTGCCAAACAGTCCAGCTCATCAGTCCAGTAAACACAGCGAGCAGTGCCACGCATCGAGCTGGCTGATGTGACCATTCCATACCTGCCAGGCAGCCAGCGCCGTAATGGCGGAGAGGATTGGTAACTCCTTGCGCAACACTTGTGAATGAACGGAGATGGGGTTGATCAGTGCTGTCATCCCAAAATTAGCGCAAAATTCGTTATGTTTGAACCATAAGCATTGCCAAGGGCGATACCAGAATTGCCTTGGGCAGCTGCAAAAGCGGAGACAGTTAGCTCGGGTGCTGAAGTGCCAAAGCCGACGATTGCCATGCCAATCAGCAGCGGCGACATGCCGAGATAACGTGCGGTAGAGGCTGCAGCCTCTACAAAACAGTCAGCGCTCCACACCAGTAGTGCCAGACCAAAAACGACTGCAAGAATAGCCAATATCACCGCGTAATCCTCCTTGGCTGTGGTGAAGAGTTTGCTGATTCCGGCTGCTGGTACAATCTGTGTTTCAGCTGTCATGACTAGCTCGCTTCTCCAAAGAATGAGCTATTTTACGCGAAAGCATTTACGAAAAACAAAAAGCACAGTTCTTATCGGCTTCTGAGCTAAAAATTAGACAGGCAGATTAGCCTCTGCTGAACAGCCACGACTGCAGTACAAAGGATAGACTGTACTGGTCAGCAAGACCACACAGCAATGAGCTAATCACGGCGATGCGCGAAGCTTGTTAATTTTCTGAAATTTCACGTTCTTTCGTGCTGCTCCGTGGATCGGGCGCTTTGTCCGAATTCAACCAGGCTTGCCCGCTTCGCCAGTGGGCGAGCCAGTGCGGAATGATCTCCGCTGGCATAGGCTGGGCGATGGCATAGCCCTGACCTAGTTCGCAGCCCAACCGCAGAAGCATCTTCCCGTGAGCCAGGGTTTCCACTCCCTCGGCGATCACCCTGCGCCGGAAGGCACTGGCCAGACCTAGCACGCCTTCCAAGATAGCCTGATCTTCCGGGTCATTCAGCATGCCCCGGACAAAGCTCTGATCGATCTTCAACAGGTAGGCTGGCAGGCGCTTGAGGTAGGTAAGCGAGGAGTAGCCCGTACCAAAGTCGTCCAAGGCGAAGCCGACGCCGATTTTCCCGCAGGCCAAGATAATCTCTGTGACCCGGGCAACATCCTTCAAAGCATTGGTTTCCAGCACTTCGAGCTCTAAATCTCCGGGCTGTATCTCAGGATGTATGGTGAGTTGCTGGTGCAGTCTGCTCACGAAATTCGGCTGCTGCAGATGCAGAGCGTCAATATTAACGCTGACCGGCATTACTAAACCGGCACACCGCCACGACTCGATTTGGCAGAGCACCTTTTCCAGCACCCACTCTTCTATCTCAACGATCAAGGAATGGCCCTCAATCATAGGCAAAAAATCGGCAGGTGGCAGCAGGCCTCGTTCCGGATGCCGCCAACGGATCAGAGCTTCGGCGCCGATAATCTGGCCAGTACGCATGTTTACCTTGGGCTGGTAATAGAGCGTGAATTCGTGCTTCTTCAGAGCTTGGCGGATGCGCCCTAGGCTTTCGTGATGACTGCGCACAGTGCGGTCATGCTCATCATCGAAGAAATGGTAGCGACTTTTGCCGCTTTGTTTGGCCAGATACATGGCTTGGTCAGCCTGGCGCAATAGCTGGTCAGCTTCCATTTCTTCAGCCTGGGGGAAGAAGGTTACTCCCAGGCTGGCGGAAACCCGTAACTCTAATCCATCCACCAGTACCGCTTCGGCAGCAGCGGTAAGCAAGCGATGAAGAACAGGCAAGCTGGCTTCCTGTACTTGCAGATCGAGCAGCACGGCGACAAACTCATCGCCGCCCAAGCGGGAGAGGGTGTCGCCATCGCGCAGGGATTGTTTCATCCGCGTGGCGAGCGCAGTAAGGAATTTGTCGCCGGTTTCATGACCGTGCGTATCGTTTATGGCTTTGAAGCCGTCAAGGTCAAGATAAACTAGTGCTAGTCTGGTGCCATGTCGTTGTACCTGGCTCATGGCCTGGTGCAGCCGGTCCGCCAGCAGCACTCGGTTGGGCAAACCAGTGAGGGCATCGAAGTGGGCGAGGTACTCGAGTTGTTTCTGGTGTTCCTTGATCGCCGTGATGTCGGAGAACAGGGATACATAGCGCAGAATCTCACCATCCTTGCCGTGAACCGTACTGATGGTTTGTAATACGGCAAAATTCCCGCCGTTTTTATGCCGGTTCCAGACTTCACCATGCCAATGGCCCTTCTCCTTCAAGGCTTGCCATATGGCAGCATAGAAATCCTGCTCATGGCGACCGGACTTGAGTAGGCGTGGATTCTGCCCCAGCACTTCGCCCCGGCTGTAGCCAGTGATGCAGGTGAAGGCCCGGTTCACGTCCAGAATGTGCCCGTGCGGATCAGTGATCATGATGCCCTCGCGCGCGTGCTCAAACACGCTGGCAGCTTGACACAGGCTTTCTTCTGCTTGCTTGGCTGCAGTGATGTCGTGAGCGATGCCTTCTAACCCGAGTACCTGTCCGTTTTTACTGATAATAGGTGTTTCGTTTACTTCAAGCCAACGCGTACTGCCATCCTGGTGCCAGACCTCGACCAGATAGGGAGGTTGTTTCTCTCCCCTTAGCCCTGCCCTGGTGTATGCTGTGCTCTGCTGGTTGAGCGGGTGGATGGTGAGGAGCTTGGAGTAATGCGTCAGCAGTTCATCTGTCCTCCAGCCCAGCATGCGCGTGACGGAAGCGCTAACATAGGTGAGTACATTCTGCGTATCGTGCACGTAGAAGAAATATTCACTGCCAATATTCTCTACCAAGTGTTCGTATTTGGCGTGGGCTTCACGCAATGCGTGCTCAGCCAATTTGCGCTCAGTGATGTCCGTGCCGACGCTGAACATGCTGGTGACGCAACCGTCGGCTTCAACAATGGGTTTATTTGACCAGGATATCCACACGCGACTACCATCTTTGCGCATATTTTCGTTAATGTTGTATGCATACTTATCCGGATCCGCGAATATTTCATTCATGAGCGACGCGAGGTCGCGTCCGGTGCCTTCGAGCAGTGGCACGATAGTGCCGATAACTGACTGGCCGACAATCTCTTGCTCGCTATAGCCGAAGAAGCGCTGTCCGTATTCATTCAGGAACAGTACTTCACTACGGCGATTCCATTTCAGAATGATGCTGTTAGCATTCTCTACCAGTTCGCGGTATTTAGCTTCGCTGGCAGACAAAGCTGCTTCAGCCTGCATTTGCTCGGTAACGTCGCGGGCGATACCATAGAGTCCAATGAGCGTGCCGTGGGAGTCCTTGATCGGGTATTTCCGGTTATCGACCCAGCCTTTTTTACCGTCCTTGGTAAGATATTTCTGTATCTCATGCGCGACCGGAGTGCCGGCGAATACCTGCTTTTCAAGTCGATAGTAGATGTCAGCGTATTCTTCGGGGAAGACATCGTAATCAGTCTGACCAAGCAGGTCAGTCCAGTGTTCGGCCGGGTGGCACAGGGTCACTAGCGCTTGGCTGGCGCCGGTAAAGACATGATTGCGATCCTTGAAGTAGATGTAGTCGTCGGTGTTCTCCATCATGGCGCGGAAATTTACCATGGCCGCTGGGTCTCCCATGGTGCGCACAAGGCTTTTGGCATCCTGAAGCAGTAGTTTGAGCACAATGCCATTGCCGTCAGGCGGATGCTGTTTCAGATAGGTTGCCTTGATGCAGCGAATGCGGCCATTGGCATGGCGTAAACGCAGATTATAGCAAAGCTCAAATAAATTGATTACAATCCATAGATGACTTATCCATCATCATTTCGCTGCAAAGTTTTGTCCGTTCGTAAGAAGGAAGGACTTACCATTGCGCAGGCGGCGGCGCGTTTTTG
>NZ_JAGFJM010000048.1 GCF_024102715.1 Nitrosomonas communis | reverse complement strand
TGTTCTACAACAGCTATCGCTTACATTCTTATCTGGATTATAGAAGTCCAATCCAATTTGAAGCTGATATGGCAAAACTGAAAAAGGTCGCTTAACTGGGTTGTCATAAAATACTTGACCAAGTCATTGTTACCCCTAACACCGGAGTTCATTAAATCACTAAGCCAGAGAGAATGACAGGTGGTGCCGTTGAGCGCTTACGATTAAATGGCTAAACACCAGATTTGACAATAACTCTGTGTTCACATTGGACCAGAATCAGTGTTCAACTTCGCCGGAATATGCATGTGCTCGGTGGCGACGTTATAAAGCAAGATGGCCTGGGTGCCGGTATCGATATTGTCATAATTCAGGCTGGCGTTGATAATATGTTTGGAATGGTCTTGCAGCGGCTGGCTGGCAGAGATTTGCACCCGAAGGTTCTCCTCTGCCAAGGTTACATTGGATGTGGACCAGGTAGGTATAGTTGCCGCCGAAACTAAACCCTACCCAGCCATGGATGGATGAAATCGAGATACCTGAGGCTCACTGCCACCCTCCACCAAGTGATCTATAAAGATCCACCATTGCGTCAATTTGCTTTTGTTTCATTTCAATTAGATCCTCTTTGGCATCCAAGGTCTCCCTTTGTGCCAACAGCACATCCAGGTAGTCCGTACGAGCAGATCTGAATAGATGGTTAGCGATATCAATTGATTTGCTGAGCGCTTCAACTTGGTTTGTCTTAAGTTGATAGCTTTTGTCGAGGTTATTGATATTTGAAACTTGATTCGCTACTTCAGTATAAGCTCTGATAATTCTTTGCTCATACTCATAAGCTGCCTGAATCTGCCTGGCATTGGCATTTTTATATTCCGCCTCGATGGCATTCCTATTGACCAATGGAGCCACTAATTCTCCCGCGATAGTGGCCGCCAATGACTCTGGGGTATTGATCAGATACTTAAGTGCAAAAGCTTCAAATCCTATTCCAGCCCTTATGCCAAAGGAGGGATAGAATTTAGCCCTGGCCACCTCTATATTTAATGCCGCCGCCGATAGCTCAAGCTCTGCTTGCCTAATATCAGGCCTATTTTGCAGCAATTGTGACGGAATGCCTGTCTTAAGCATGAAGGGTTTGAACTCCATAAAACTACCAGAAGCACGCTGGATAGGTTGCGGCGTCCTCCCTAGCAAAAAATTTATCCGATTTTCAACAACAGTAATACTCTGATTAATTTGGTATAGTTTACTTTTGTTTTTTGCCACTTCTGCTTCATAGCGTTTGATGGCAAGTGTATTTGCTCTTGCGTACTCTTGCAGATGCCTGACCATCTCCAGAGCATTTTGCTGAATACTAATATTTAGCTCTAAATTGTTAAGCTGGTTGTCCAAGGAAAGCAGTTCATAATACGAATGGGCAATTTCAGCGACCAGGTTAGTCACTAAAAAATTTTTACCTTCTTTTGACGCCATATACTCGAAAATAGCGACCTTCTTCGCATTCCTCAACTTTTTCCATATATCTATCTCCCAGGTTGAAAACAGCCCAAAGTGATAATCCCCCACGAACCTAGGAAAATGCCGGCCTTCCCTTACTGGCAGATGCTCTTCAACAGCGCCATCGCGTGTAAACTCGCCGACTTTTTCCTTACCTGCACCACCACCAATATTTACAAATGGCAAGTATTCGCCCCGACGTGCTTGAATTTCATTCTGTGCAACACTGATACGCTGCATCATAATATTAATTTCTTTATTATTTTCAACAGCTATATTCAGCAAACTTACTAAATTAGGGTCACTAAAAAAATCTTCCCATTTAATATTTGCCACATTGTCCTCATCCGAAACACCTTCTTTAAAAACAGTAGGAAGATGTGTGTCTTCTTTTTTGATGAGCGAATCAGGCACGCAGGCTTGCAGCATAAGTACCAACGCGCTTGAAGCCATAATCTGAAATATTTTAGTCTTTGATCTCATTTGGAGGGCCATAGTCATAAGTCTCGGTTAAGGGGCCAAGGTCTTCATCTTTAATTAATTTTCTACCTTCTGCCATTTTGGCAAATATATAATAAAGCCCTGGAATAATGATGACACCAAACACGGTACCGAAAATCATCCCACCCAGCGCTGAGGTACCAATTGTCCTGTTGCCGATTGCCCCCGCTCCCGTGGCCATCGCCAAGGGTACCAACCCAGCTATGAAAGCAAATGACGTCATCAAAATCGGTCGGAAACGCGTTTGTGCACCCGCAATCGCTGCCTGCATAACCGTCATGCCTTGGGCTTGCTTCTGGGATGCAAATTCGACAATTAATACTGCATTTTTCCCGAGTAAACCAACTAACATCACCATTCCCAGTTGTGAATACACATCATTGGCGAGCCCTAATTCTTTTAATAAAAAGAAAGCACCAAAAATACCGGGGGGCAGAGAAAGTATTACGGCCAAGGGTAAAAGAAAACTTTCGTATTGTGCGGCCAGCACCAAGTAGACAAACAAGATAACGACAAAGAAAATCGCCAGTGCTTCGTTGCCCCGGGCAGCTTCGTCAAATGTTAAGCCTTCCCAGGCAATGTCAAAACCTTTTGGCAGGGTGTCTTTTGCGACTTCCAGGACTGTATTGATGGCGTCGCCGGTGGTGTAACCTTTTGCGGGTTCAGCGCGAATTGCTGCCGTGTTATAGAGGTTATAACGCGTGAGCTCGTTGGGTCCCTGCTTTTTCACCATGGTCATGAAGGCGGAGTACGGTACCATTTCACCTTCATCATTTTTCACAAAGTATTTCAGTACATCCTCGGGGGCACGCCGAAATTCCGGCAAGGCCTGAGCGTATACTTTAAAAAAGTTATTGAAACGGATAAAGCCCTGTTCATAGGTACTGCCGATCATGATGTCCAGCTGATTCATCGCATCATTGATGTTAACCCCTTTTTGCATGGCAAGTTGATTGTCGATGACCAGCTCGTATTGTGGATAATTGGCCGCATAAAAGGTAAACAAACCGGTCAGCTCTTTACGTTCGCGCAATGCTTTCATGTAATTTTTGGTAATCTCATCGAATTCGTAGTAGTCTGTATTTATTGTCTTATCTACCAAGCGAAATGACAAACCCGATGCCGCGCCGTACCCCGGCACCGCCGGAGGTTGAAAATACTCGATGACCGCACCCATGTCATGGCTTTTTTCTTCCAACTCTTCGATAACCTCCGTTACAGAATGTTTACGCTCTGACCAATCTTTCAAATTGATAATAACGGTCCCTGCATTTGACCCGCGACCTTCAGTGAGTACTTCATACCCAGCCAGAGAAGAAATTGATTTAACACCTTCGATTTTTTCAGCTAGCATTTCCAGTTCTCGTGCCACTTTGTTGGTTACTTCGATGGTTGAGCCGGGCGGCGTTTGGATAATCGCATAAATCATGCCTTGGTCTTCGCCGGGAATAAAGCCGGAAGGCAAGATTTTACTGACCATGAAAATACCGAAGGAAAATCCGGCCAATATCAAAAGCGTGACAATGCGCCGGGTGACCATGATGTTCATCAATCGGACGTAACGCCCGGTGACTTTTTCAAAAACAAAATTAAAGCCATTGATGAGAAGGCTGATTGGATCTTTTCGTTTCGGCTGACCATGAGTATTTTTAAGAATCATGGCACACAGTACCGGAGCAAGCGATAGCGCCACAATTGCTGAAATAATGATCGACGATGCCATAGTGATAGAGAATTCTCGATAAAACACCCCAACCGGTCCTGGCATAAATGCAATAGGGATGAACACCGATACCATGACCAGCGTAATCGCTACAATGGCGCCGCCGATTTCTCCCAATACTCTTCGAGAAGCTTCATAAGGGCTGCAATGCTCATCGGCCATTTTTGCATGCACAGCTTCCACCACCACAATGGCATCATCGACCACAATACCAATAGCCAGCACTAAAGCAAACAAGGTGATAAGGTTGATAGAAAGCCCGAACGCGGACATAACGGCGAATGCTCCAACCAGCGAAACCGGTACCGCGAGGACGGGGATCAAAGTAGAACGCCAGTCACCAAGAAAAATAAAAACCACCAGGGAAACCAGTATGAAGGCTTCTACCAAGGTGTGTAACACTTGTTCGATGGACGCCTCGACGAAACGCGACACATCATAGTTGATTTCGTAGTCCATACCCTCCGGGAAGGATTTTTTCAATTCTTCCAGTTTTTCCTTCGTTTCCGCTATAACTGTTTGCGCGTTAGTGTTGTAATTTTGCTTAAGCACGATAGACGCCGAAGGGTATCCGTCTTTATCAGAGTAAATATTGTAAAACTCACTATTCAGTTCGACCTCAGCTACATCTTTTATGCGCAGAATCTTGCCTTCCGAAGAAGACCGGATAATAATGTCTTCGTATTCTTCCGGCTTATTGAAACGCCCTTTATAGACCAGCACATACTCCTTGGACTCGGCGGCTTTGCCTGTGCTTTGCCCGAGACGACCGGGACGTCCGATAATGCTTTGATCTGCCAGGGCTTTCATCACATCTTCTGCCGAGACATGATAGACTCGCATCCGCTCCGGGTTCAGCCAAATGCGCATCGCATATTGGCGAGAACCCAGTATGGTCGCTTGGGCGATTCCAGTAATGCGCTGAATCTCTGGAATGACATTGACGTAGGCGTAATTATATAAAAGTTTCTGATCAGCGTTTTTGTCCGTGCTGAAGATATTGACATACATAAGCATGCTGGGCTGGACGAAGTTCACGATCACGCCTTCCAACTCCACCAGTGCTGGCAGCCGGCTCATCATCTGATCCACACGCGTCTTCACGTTGACCATCGCAATATTGGGATCAACGCCTTGATCGAAATACACTTGAATGGTCGCTTCGCCGGCGCTGGTTGCATCCGAAGTGATGTACCTCATGCCGGGCACGCCATTGATAGCACGCTCTAAGAGGATCAAGGACGATTTCACCAGTACTTCGGCACTGGCACCGGGAAATGATACAGAAACCGTGACCCGAGCCGGTGAAATATCTGGAAACTGGGAAACTGGCAATGTTTTCATTGCCAAAAAACCCATAAATAAGAACATCAGTGATAACACAATCGCCATCACAGGTCGTTTAAGAAAGATACTAAACATGGCTTAATCCTTAAACTAAACAGTTATTCGGTATACAACTCTAACTCCGGGAGAATCTCTTCGGGCGGCCTTAAATTGATACTCACCTTGTCTCCAGGATTAACTTTTCGTATACCTTCAAGCAACACCCTGTCGCTGTCATTAAGGCCATCTTTAACAATAAACAGTTTTGTCATCTCGGCCTCTATATGGATAAGCCTTTGCTCCAGCTTTTCTTCTTCATTGATGACGTAGACATAGTTTTTATCCATGATTTCGAACACCGCTTTTTGCGGAATAAGCATGGCATTTGGGTAATGCTTGGTCAGTAGGATAGTTCCTGTCTCACCATGTCTGAGAATTTTGTCCGGGTTAGGAAATAAGGCACGAAATTGAATAGTGCCGAAAGTGTTATCAAAATCACCTACAATCGTCTCAATGACACCCGTGTGATCATAAATCTTGCCGTTTGCCATTTTTAGTTGTACGGTTTCACCAAGTTTGTCGCCTTCTTCCATTCTAAAATTCAGGTAGTCTGCTTCTGGAACGTTGAAATAGACCCACAATTGTCTGATATCAGATAGTTCCGTCAGCAACTCGCCTTCATCGAGAAGACTGCCGATCCTGGCATTAAAACGACCCATAATTCCGTCAAAAGATGCTTTGATACCGGTAAAACCCAAGCGGGTTTCCGTTAACCTCACCTCTGCATTAGCCTTATCCAGTTTTGCTTTTGCCAAAGCAAGCTCATTGGGCGATACGATATTCTCATCAGCCAAACCTTTGGTATTAAGGTATTCGATCTTTGCAGATTGCGCTTCAGCTTTCGCTTTTTGGAATTCTGCCTGATAAATTTTGGGCATAATTTTAAACATGGGCTGTCCTTTTTTTATCCACTGCCCTTCATCCACAAAAATACCCTCTAAGTAGCCCTTTTCCAAAGAGCGGATTTCAATATGCATAATGGCTTTAATCAGACCGACATAGTGCTTAGGTAGAGAAATGTCTTTATGGAACGGTGTCGTTGCCTCAAATTTTGGCATCTCATGATGCGTTTCAGTTTCTGCGTGATTACACCCATTCAAAAACAGAGCCGCGATTAAGCTTAGAACTACGGATAATTTAGTAATCATTTTTCTACCATTTAGGTTGTCAGGGGGCAAAGTATTTTGTTAGGGGAAGCCAAGACCAAGTCTATTTTTTATTTTAATGAGAACCAAAAAGTCTGCATGGTGCAGCTTAACGAGTGCGGGTATATCTTTCCTAACAGGCTCATAGAGGGGACAGAACTTTCGCACAACGATACTATTTTCTTCTTTAGCATCATGTTCACGATATATAGAGTTTTTATTTTCATATTGAAAACCAATAAATTTTTTATGCTGTCTCATCAATAACCGCACTAAATAATTTAACTCTTGAAATGATTCTAGCCCTTGCAACGTAAAAATTATGTGAAGCACTGTCTTGCAAAGTAAAAATTATGTGAAGCTCTGGAGAGTTACAATTTGACCAAGGCAGCTTGATTCCTCTTTACTTGAAGCGCACGCGAAATGTTGAAGAATTTTTACCCTGGCTATACCTGAGATGGGTTTCAGCGGAAGACTTTAGCGAAACGCTGAAACACTTGCTGGGAGCGGATGCGCCAGGATTGGCATCGGCAATAACCAGCCGTCTGAAGCAGCAATGAGAACAGGACTGCCGGAACTGGAGCCGGCGTGATTTGGGTAACAAGCGTTATGTCTATGTCTGGGCGGATGGGGTCTACAGTACGCTTAGAATGGATGATCGGTTATGTCTTCTGGTGATTATCGGTTCTGATGAAACGGGGCGCAAGGAATTGCTGGCGTTGTCGGATGGCTATCGCGAGTCGGAAGCAAGCCGGACAGAAGTATTGATGGATTTGCAGCAGCGTGGTCTGAAAAATCTACCCAAACTGGCTATCGGCGATGGCGCGCTGGGTTTCTGGAAAGCCGTTGTCAAATACTGGCCCCAGACTGATCAGCAAAGAGTTATTGTCAAATCTGGTGTTTAGCCATTTAATCAAGCGGTGGCCTGATTGTCTGCTGTCACCTCGATTCCATCTTTAAATTTCACTCCCGTAATGACTCTGGCAAGGTGTTCAAATCCACGTTGCTTTCGCCAGTTTTTTTCTGCACATTCCGATAGTTTGAATATCATGTGCAGCATGCCTTCACGAGTCAGGCATCCTTTTGATCGTTTTGTCCGATGACGTATCGTACCAAAGGTCGATTCAATCGGATTTGTTGTTCTCAGGCTCTGCCAATGTACTGCTGGGAAATCATAGAATGCCAGCAGTTCTTCACGATCGTTTTGTGATGTCAGTGTAGCCTTTGGGTACTTGGCTTCATAGGTCGCGATAAACAGATCACACGCCTTGTATGCATCATTTCTTGTCTCTGCCTGCCAGATTTCATGCAGAGCAGATTTCACTTTTGGCTGAATCAACTTCGGTACGCAATTCAGCACATTATCCGTTTTATGCATCCAACAGCGCTGTTGCCGCGTATCCGGATAAATTTCTTCCAATGCAGCCCAAAATCCCATTGCACCATCGTCGATACCGAGTTTTGGCGCATTCATGCCTCTGGCTTTGAGTTCCAGCAGCACTTCCCGCCAACTCTGAGTAGATTCCCGCACACCGTCTTCTATGGTTAGAAAGCGCTTATCTCCTCGTTCGTTAACGCCAATAATGATTAAAGCATACAACCTGGCATCTTCTGCACGCAAGCCACTGTAGATCCCATCAGCCCAGAAAGATTCCTGCACAACTTTCCTACGTTAGTCAAATAAACAATTAGAATGGCGAAAGGTAAAAGGCGAGTGGAGCAGAAGATGCAGATGAATTTTGGATCACTGGAACTGGCGCAACGTTTGAAGCAAAACAA
>NZ_JAGFJM010000139.1 GCF_024102715.1 Nitrosomonas communis | reverse complement strand
CGAAAGTTGATTCATCACCTGCCGCAATATCTGCCGATGTTTCGATTCGATAAGGATTTCCAAGCGAATCAATAATAGTTCGCCCGGATTCGATGGCAAAAACCTGATTGCCCTTGTTTGCAGCTTTGATTCTCACCCTGGCAGGCGTGGCCTTGCGCACGATACCGCGCATGGCTGCATCTGCCAAAACAGTTGCATCACGCACCTTCTCGAAGGGTTCAGACATAGCCGTTTCGATCTGTGCAGATAACATTGCCAGCATGGTTGCCATGGCATCAAGATGTTGCAGAATGCGCGGATCGCCCGCTTGATAACGTGGCGCAACAGCTGGATAAGCCGCAGTTGAATCTTTGATTGTTTGCTGGAAGTCCGATTTTGTTAGCATGATCTATTACCTCGGAACCTCAATAGCATGCCCGGCCACCTCGATCACTAAATCCAGTCGGTCAGGTGGAGTCTGAACGCCATACAGGTTGACTGAATTAGAAGGTAAAACTTGCAGTACCGGAACATCTTCACGCAGTTTCTGCAATTGCTCTTCCGGTCTTCCGTCAGATTGAGGGAGCTGCAGTAATGACTTTATATCCTGACCGTAGTCGGAGCCGAGGTAAGAGTAGGCAGGGGTACTCAACCAGTGAGTAACCATGTCTTGTATGTCGTTAGATGTGATAGTAGCAGCCATGCGACAATCTTATTTGCATGGCTATGGGGAGAATGGCTGTTTTTCCTGAAAACAGCCGAAAAGATGGGGTTATTGAGCCAGTTTCATGCTTTCCATGTCTGAATCAAGCAATGTCCACATTTCTCCGGTATTAGCATCCAACATGAATTGGTTACTGTGAACCAAGAAAGTATCGAGATACATTGAACGAAACTCATCGGCCATAACTAGTGTTTCTGCATCGGTATTGCCGCGATAGGCATTGCTGATTTCTTCGTCCGATTGCTGGCCATAATTATAGCCGTTACGATTGAGCGCTTCTTTCAGCGCCCACCAGTATGGACCGTAATCACGATATCTCGTGGGGTCTTTTTTTAACCTGCCAGCTATCACGCCCAGGCCAAATCCAAGGAAATCAGACAACCCACGATTAGTCGATAGCGCTTTCTTTCTTTGCTCCACCAGATCACTAATGGCTGATTGATCGAATAAATATTCTGTGAACATTAATACACCCTCATAGTAGCCGGAACGAGTTTTAATTCGTCGGTAAGGTTAGGATATGCTTCAATTAGTTTTGTCCAGGTAATACGACGCACGTTCCATACTTGATTTTTGCCATCCCAGCGATATTTTCCACCGCCATGCATGCCGGCATAAGATTTTATCTTTGGAAAATTGGGCTTGGTATTGCCGCTTATTCCAACAGTCTCGCCAGGATCGCCAGTGCCAACAGGCTCATTGCCTAAACTTGTTTCTGTTGTAGTGGCGCTTGTCGTGATAGCCACTTCGTTTTCTTGAGTAATAGTTGATTGCTGGTTAAGCAATTCTTTTTCTCGTGAAGCGCGATAAAAAACACTCTGCAATGGCTGAGATAACATAGTAACGATATCTTCTGCACTTGCATTGGCATAATCCAGGAAATCAACTTTGCTCATCACAAAATCCTTGAAGGCAGCATTCATATCATCGACTGCAAGCATTTTTGTTTTAAGCAATTCAGTGTCTGTGTCGTAATTGAATTGCTCGTTAATAACTTTTCTCAGCGCCTCCCGATAGAAATAGGCTGAACCAAATTCTTCGGTATCAAGCGGCAATGGCATCTTATTGGCGCGAGCAAAATCAATCACAGCCTGATAAAGAAGAGTGCCATATGAACCATCAATCTGAGCAACTTCCAATTCATAAGCAACAAAAAAGTAGTTATTGTGATCATAAAACTTCACAATGACTGCTTTTTGCTGCTCAAAAATTGCTTTCAAAATAACGCTTTTCTCTGCTTGATCAGGCGTAACAACGACAGGAATGTGGGGGGACGGTAGAACATAATTTCTAACTGAATATTCTTTGATACGTTTAGTGGTACGGAATTGCACTACATCAGGGTTATTCTCACTGAAGTGATTCTTTAGCGTAGCATCCTCAAGTTTTGCCGCATCCATAAGCGCCTGTTGATATCCATTCGCGCCAGGCAAAATGATACTATGTAACAAATCATCTTCGATACT
>NZ_JAGFJM010000129.1 GCF_024102715.1 Nitrosomonas communis | reverse complement strand
GCATATTCACCAGACCTTAACCCCATTGAGCACAAATGGGCACAAGCCAAAGCAATCAGAAAACAACAAAACCAAACCGTTGAGCAACTCTTTAAAATTGAATCATTTTATGTGACGTAGGCTATAGGCAGAATTTAAATTGTTCTGCAACCCAGTTCACAAGACGACCGCAGTAACCGCCATCCACCCAAATCTTCTTCAGCTTTTTGCAACTACAAGATCAGATGACGCAAGAGTAGGCGAGCACCGTCACGGTCCTGCAACACTGGCGGCAGTTACTACAATAGCCAACAGTAAACTCAATGTGTCCACCAGAATGTGGTGTTTACGGCCATTGACCTTCTTACCCGCATCAAATCCACGTTGCCCAGGAACCGCTGTACATTTGACGCCTTGACTGTCCAGACAACCTGCCGTCGGGTGTTTGTGACGTCCGCATCTTTCCCGCAACCGGGAACGCAACAAATGATGGAGACGTTCTCATGTCCCATTATGGGACTAACGGTAAAAAATAGTAGTAAACCGCACTCCAGACCGGAAATTCATGGGGCAATTACTACCCTTGATAACCTGTTCTCAAAACATAAAGGATCGCATTTATTACCTGACGCATAATCAGCTCTCGTAGCCTTCCTACTGTCGATAATGGCAGGTGAGATTTCAAGTAGTGCCACGCTCCATTGCTCAAATCGCTCGGATAACGCTTCTTACGCTTTTTTGTTGATTCATAATGCCGCCTCTTTATAGCAAAATTAGCTACACTAACGCTAGAATTCAGAATTTCCAAACAGTTTCCTGGGATTAATTACTGTTACCAGTTTTGGCGAGCAGCCTATCCAGTAAGCGAGTACTCAGGATGCGCTTGAGAAAGCCAAATAAATAAGTAGGAACAGTAACATAATAACGTGGTTGGGGCGTGCGTGCCTCAAGGGCATGAATGACTCGTTTGAGGACCGCTTCTGGTGGCAGGGTGAAAGGAACGGCTGGACCTTGCTTGTTCAGCCGGTTCAATACCGCGCGGTATTTTTCCCGATGGAGGCTATTGTCTATCTTAATGTATTGCTGTAATGCCTTGAGCGCATTGGCGCGAAATTGAGAGGTAATCGGCCCTGGTTCGATCAGGCTGACAAAGATTTGACTACCCATCAATTCAAGGCGGAGGGTATCGCTCAATCCTTCGATTGCATACTTGGAGGCATTGTAGGCGCCGCGAAATGGCATGGCAGCAAAACCCAGAACAGAGCTATTCTGGATAATCCGGCCATAGCCTTGTTTACGCATGACAGGCAACACCAGATTGGTTAATTCCAGCCAGCCGAAAACATTGGTTTCAAATTGCGCGCGTAAGGTGTCGCGGTTCAAATCTTCAACGGCAGCCGGTAAACCATAAGCGCCATTATTAAATAAGGCATATAATTGCCCGTCAGTGCGCTGCATGATTGCTGCAAATGCTTGTTGAATCGATTCTGGATTATTTAAATCCAATTGCAGGCTTTCTAATCCTTCAGCTAATAACATTTCGACACTTTCCTGTCGTCGAGCTGTGGCAAATACACGATAACCGCGCTGATGCAACGCATGCGCGACACAGTAACCAATTCCACTGGAGCAACCAGTAATTAAAATAGACTTTTTCATCAACCAAGCTTAACCTGAAAGCTATCCGTTTGTTTTGGAGTTGACATAAGAAAGGGCATCATCATAGCATCATCTAGATAAATTCATTACAAATGACATCATAATGACCATCATTGAGTAAATGTCAAAATTATTATTCAAACTAAGAAATGTTCCAGATGACGAAGTGGCGGAAGTGCGTACATTATTGAACAACCATCATATCGATTACTATGAAACAACCGCAGGCAATTGGGGCGTTTCTATGCCTGCGCTGTGGGTGAAGGACGAGCATCAGTTCCAGGAAGCGAAAAAATTACTCGAGGAATATCAGGAGGCACGCTCAATTCGGGTTAGGGAAGAGTATGCGCGACTCAAAAGGGAAGGAAAAAACAAGACAGTGCTAGATAGCATGAAGGAAAATCCAGTCTTGTTTATTGCTTATATATTGATTGTGCTAGCCTTGCTCTACTTGCCATTCAAATTAATCATGGAGCTATCCAAACTATAATCTTAGAAACCGCTGATTGGATAATTTTTTGTTTTTACCAGCCGTTGTTTAAAATCACTTGAAATCTCTTATTTGCTTGCGGGCCTGGATTGAGTCAAATTAACTTGAAAATCATCGTTGTTTTCTTCTTGGGTGTGCTTACTGTTCTGGGTTTCGCACCATTTTATTTTTTTCCGATACCGTTGGCTACCCTGGCGCTCCTGCTTTATTTCTGGCGTAACAGCGTAAAGCCTTTTAATGCAGGCATGCTGGGTTTTTCTTTTGGCATGGGCATGTTCGGTGCTGGTGTAACCTGGATTTATGTCAGTCTGCATGATTTCGGCAGTATGCCGATGCCACTGGCAGTATTGGCTTTGATCTTGCTGTGCGCTTATCTTTCGTTATTCCCTGCATTAACAGGATGGCTTGCGGTAAGATCGCGCGCAGCGGCACCAATTATTTGGCCATGGATGGTTGCTTCCTTATGGATGTTGTCCGAGTGGTTGCGTGGTACCTTGTTTACGGGTTTTCCTTGGTTAACGGTAGGCTATTCCCAGGCGCCACATAGTCCGCTTGCAGGTTTTGCGCCAGTGGTGGGTGCCTACGGTGTTTCACTTCTGTTGGTTGTGAGTGCCGCATGGTTATCATGCTGGCTTGGACAGAGGCGCAGCTGGCGATTTTTATACCTGCTAGGTGGTGTCTGGGCAATGGGGCTCGGCTTGCAGTGGATAAACTGGACACAACCGCAGGGTGATCCTGTGACGGTAAGCCTGTTGCAGGGGAATATTGCGCAGGACTTAAAATGGCGGGAAGATCACCTTATAACAACTATGAATACCTATGCGCAGCTCATCCGGGAAAGCAACGGCCGTTTGATTGTGACGCCGGAAATATCGATTCCTTTGTTTCGTGAAGATGTGCCGACTGATTATTTGTCAGAGCTGGCTGCGCAAGCAGTAGCCAATAATGGCGATGTACTGATTGGTATGGCTGAATCGGTATCGTCGGATCGGAATGAATATTACAATACTATGTTTAGTCTGGGAGTATCTGCTGAGCAGCGCTACCGGAAGCATCATCTGGTGCCATTTGGCGAATATATCCCGTTAAAACCCGTATTTGGTTGGATTATCCAGGTGCTGAATATTCCTTTGTCGGGTTTTTCCCGCGGATCACTAGATCAGCAGCCGCTGCAACTGGCAGGACAAAGGGTGGCAATCAATATTTGCTACGAAGATGTATTTGGTGAAGAAATCATCAGGCAGCTCCCCCAGGCATCAGTGCTTGTCAATGTCAGCAATGATGCCTGGTTTGGGCGTTCCATCGGTCCACGGCAGCATTTGCAGATTTCACAGATGCGCGCATTGGAGACAGGCCGATATATGTTGCGTGCTACCAATACCGGGGTAACGGCCATCATTGATCAACGCGGGCGCGTCCTGCAGGAATTGGAAATGTTTACCACCGCAGGTTTGCACGGGGTGGCGCAAGGCTATGCAGGTTCCACACCTTATGTGCAGGCGGGTAATAGCTTGGTGTTAGGAGCTGCTGGCTTGCTGTTGATTATCGGCTGGCTATCAGTCTTCTTTTATGGAAAACGTAAAACCTTGTAGAATGCTAATCGTGATCAACAGAACCATGCTGAGTTTATCGTTTTGTCTATATTGATGCCTACACTGACATTTCAGGAAATGATTCTGACGCTGCAGCATTATTGGGGTAAGCAGGGTTGCGCCTTGTTACAGCCTTATGACATGGAAGTAGGTGCTGGTACCAGTCATACTGCGACCTTTTTGCGTGCATTGGGGCCAGAGCCCTGGCGTGCAGCTTATGTGCAGCCATCGCGCCGTCCCAAAGATGGTCGTTATGGCAATAATCCGAATCGGCTGCAGCATTATTATCAATATCAGGTGGTACTGAAACCGGCACCACAAAATATTCTGGAGTTATATTTTGGTTCACTTCGGACATTGGGTCTGGATTTGAAACGGAATGATGTTCGGCTGGTTGAAGATGACTGGGAAAATCCAACACTTGGCGCATGGGGGTTGGGCTGGGAAGTATGGTTAAATGGAATGGAAGTAACGCAGTTTACCTATTTTCAGCAAGTCGGGGGTATGCACTGTCGTCCAATTACTGGTGAGATTACTTATGGACTGGAGCGACTGGCCATGTATCTGCAGGGTGTGGAAAATGTATTTGATTTAATCTGGACAGAAGGACTTACTTACGGTGATGTCTATCATCAAAATGAAGTCGAGCAATCAGCTTTTAATTTTGAATATAGTGATACCGATTTCCTTTTCCATGCTTTTGCTAAATATGAAGAGCAAGCCAATAACCTGATGGAAAAACAATTGCCATTGCCTGCTTATGAACAAGTCCTGAAAGCGGCGCATAGCTTCAATTTACTGGATGCCCGCGGAACCATTTCAGTAACCGAGCGGGCTGCCTATATCGCGCGTATCCGTAATCTAGCGCGGCGCGTGGCACAGGCGTATTACGATAGCCGTGAACGCTTGCACCCTTCTTTTCCTTTGGCTCCGCGTGACTGGGTGGCGCAAATGCCCAAGAAAGCAGGGTGAGCATGGTGATGGAAAATCTGCTCGTAGAGCTGCTAGTTGAAGAGCTGCCGCCTAAATCGTTGCATAAGCTGGGGGTGCATTTTGCAGAAACACTGCTAAATAGTCTGAAAGAACAGAATCTTGCTTCGCCTGATACGATAGTTACCGCCTATGCCACACCGCGCAGACTGGCAGCGCATATCACTCAGGTGTTAGCACAGGCGCCTGATCGTGCCGTGACGACCAAGTTAATGCCCGTTGCCGTTGGTCTGGACAAAGAAGGACGGGCTACGCCGGCTCTGATCAAGAAGTTGAGCAGTCTTGGGGTGGAAGCATTCGTTGTTTCGCAGTTGGGCCGGGCCATGGAAGGCAAATCTGAAACACTTTTCCTGGAGCGCGTGATACCGGGCATCATGCTTACGGAAGGGCTACAGCAAGCGATTGATGAGGCTATTGCGCAATTACCCATTCCCAAGGTGATGACCTATCAGCTGGCAGATGGTTGGGAAAGTGTCCATTTTGTTCGTCCAGCGCATAGTCTGATTGCATTGCATGGAGCAGAGATCATTCCTGTAAATGCGCTAGGTTTGGCTGCCGGCAAAGTGACACAAGGGCACCGCTTTGAATCGATTGTCCATCCGATCGTTGTCAGGGAAGCGAATAGCTATGCGCAGCAGCTGGAAACAGAGGGCGCCGTTATTGCCAGTTTTGCTGAGCGCCGCAACCGAATCGTCCATCAGCTTAACACTGCTGCAGCTAAAGAAAACTTGCAGCTCATTCAGGATGAAGCATTACTGGATGAAGTGACGGCGCTGGTCGAGCAGCCTAACATCCTGGCAGGTAAATTTCCGTCAGAATTTCTGGAAGTGCCGCAGGAATGCCTGATTCTGACGATGAAAGCCAATCAGAAATACTTTCCACTACTGGATAGTGATGGCAAACTGGTCAATACCTTTCTGATAGTAGCGAACGTCTGTCCGGCAGATACTCGCTTGGTGATCGAGGGCAATGAACGTGTCGTGCGCTCGCGCTTGGCGGATGCAAAATTTTTCTTTGATCAAGATCGGAAAAATACCCTGGCTTCACGCATTCCCGGATTGGATAAGGTGGTCTACCATCATCAGCTTGGTAGACAAGGGTTACGTATTGAATACGTGCGCGCTATTGCACGCGAAATCGGACAAATGTTGGGTGGAAATGTTTTGGCGGAGCAGGCAGAAGAAGCAGCGAAGCTAGCCAAGACGGATTTGCTGACTGACATGGTGGGAGAATTCCCCGAACTGCAGGGTATTATGGGGCGCTACTATGCCCAACACGAGGGTTTGAGTGATGTCATCGCCTATGCGATAGAAGATCACTATAGGCCCCGTTTTGCCGGTGATGCGCTGCCACGCAATCTGGCTGGTGTCTGCGTGGCGCTGGCAGACAAGCTGGAAACCTTGATCAGTCTGTTTGGTATCGGTCAGGTCCCGACCGGAGATAAAGATCCTTTTGCTTTGCGCCGTCATGCCCTGGGTGTGATTCGTATTCTCATTGAAAAGGATTTGCCACTCGAACTGGATAAACTCCTTGGGCGAGTATTGGAAATTCTCCATGATAAGCGTATTGAGGAGCGATGGACTGAGCGGGCCGTCTTTGGCGAATCGTCTAAGCAAATGACTGGAATAACTATCCAGAGCCAGGGCATACAGAGTTTTACACGGAGTTTTATTTCCACTGAAGTGATTGTGCAGCTACTGGAATTTATCTATGAGCGGCTGGCCTGGAGTCTGCGTGAGCAGGGCTATAGCGCACAAGAAGTGGATGCGGTATTGACGCTTCGTCCACAGCATTTAAATGATATTCCCAAACGGCTTGCCGCTGTCCGTGCTTTTGCCGCTTTACCAGAGGCAGCCAGTCTGGCAGCAGCCAATAAGCGCGTGAGTAATATTCTCAAGAAGGTTGCCGAGAATATTAATGCCCAAGTAGAAATTAAATATTTGCAGGCCCCTGCCGAGCAGGCATTATACCAAGCGTTGATCGAGATGAAGGATAAGGTGGATGAGGCATTGCTGCAGAAGGATTACACGGTTGCCCTGCAAATCCTGGCAGCATTAAAGGCGCCAATTGATACTTTTTTTGATCATGTCATGGTCAATACTGATGATCAAATGTTGCGCAACAATCGCCTGGCATTACTTAAAAAGCTGCAACAGGTCATGAATCGGGTGGCTGATATTTCCAGGCTGGCGAGCTGACATGAAACTGATTATCCTTGATAGCAATGGTGTGATCAATGAAACTAGCCATACCTTTATCAAAACGTCCGAAGAATGGAAACCTATACCGGGCAGCATGGAAGCGATTTCACGACTCTCCCATGCCGGTTATCGCGTGATTGTTGCGACCAATCAATCAGGTATTGGACGCGGATTGCTCGATATGGCTACTTTTAATGCCATCAATGACAAGATGTTCAAGGCTGTTCACCAGGTCGGGGGACACCTTGATGCACTTTTTTTCTGTCCACATACACAACAGGATAAATGCCATTGCCGTAAACCTGAAACAGGCATGTTTCAGGAAATCATGCAACGCTATAGTACAGACCTCAAGGGTGTGCCTGCTGTGGGAGATGCTTTGCGAGACTTGCAGGCAGCAGTTGCTGTCGGTGCCATCCCGATTTTAGTGCTGACTGGGAAAGGCGAAATGACCCATGCGAATGGTGATCTGCCAGAAGGGACGCAAATTTTTGCTGATCTGGCATCAGTCGTTGATACTTTAGTGAAGCGAATATGATACCGGCTGCGCTGCGTGCGACGCTTTATACCTTATTACAGATTATCATTACTCCCCCCTATGCGCTAATCACGCTCTTATGCTTTCCACTTCCACCACATTATCGTTATAAGGTTACTTATGGCTGGACTTGCCTTATGCTGTTTTTGCTGAGGATAATCTGTGGACTGCATTATCGTGTGCTTGGTGCTGAGAATATTCCTGATCGGCCAAGTATCGTGCTATCAAAGCATCAATCAGCATGGGAAACCCTGGCGTTACAACAAATTTTTCCACCTCAGGTGTGGGTGCTTAAGAAAGAGTTATTGCGGATTCCATTTTTTGGCTGGGGATTAGCCATGACTAATCCGATCGCAATTGATCGCAGTTCGGGTAAGGCAGCTTTACAGCAAATCGTTGAGCAGGGTAAGGAGCGATTAGAACAGAATTTCTGGATAGTCATCTTTCCAGAAGGAACGCGCATTCCTCCAGGTAAGACAGGTAAATACAAGATAGGTGGTGCATGGCTTGCCACCCACACTGGCACATTGGTTGTGCCAGTCGCGCATAATGCTGGAGAGTTTTGGGGGAGAGATTCATTCATCAAATACCCTGGAACGATTACGGTAAGTATTGGCAAACCAATTGATCCAACCGGTATGGAGTCTGATGAACTTAATGCACGTGTACAAGCATGGATAGAAGCTGAAGTGTCACGTATCAGCCGTTCTGGAAAAGAAGGGCGTGATGGAAAATTTGTTTTGGTCTCGAACAAGTCGCTTAAAGATGCTGAAAAATGAGGCACGTAGCATCACGCTGACCAACAGGATAATCAGCTATACGCTTATTCGCCGTAACCGGAAGACAGTTGGCCTGAGAATCAATCGAGATGGTTTAACAGTGCGTGTTCCTTTGCAAGCTACTATCAGCAGCATCGAACGAGTGTTACAAAGCAAGGCAGGGTGGGTTATTGGAAATCTGGATGCATGGAAAGAGAAAAAAATTATCCAACCCGAGTGGTGTCTGCATAGTACTTTCTGGTTATTGGGTGATCCCTATCGATTGACATTGACTGAGTCAGAGAAGCTGCGCATGGTACCGCAGACTAATAAAGCGGGCCCAGCTCAGGACATGTCATCTTCTTTAGTCGCTCTTACCCCCGATCAAATCGAGCAATTTGTGATGGCTTGGTATCGTAAACAGGCGATGATGCATATGAGTGAACGAGTAGCATTTTATGCAGGCAAATTGGGTGTGCCGCTGCCAAAACTGAGATTATCCAGTGCCCGCACGCGCTGGGGTAGTTGCAGTTCCCATGGAACTGTATGTCTCAACTGGCGATTGATTCAGTTACCACTTGCTCTGGTGGATTATGTCGTCGCGCATGAATTATCTCACCTTGTCGAGATGAACCATTCTGCAGCGTTCTGGAAAGTGGTCGAGCGCATTTACCCGGATTATCGGCAAGCGCAAATGGCGCTAAGGAAAATCGGCTGACCGGAACGATTCATTTTTTAGAATGCTTAATGAACTGGATGCATAATACAAGATTTCCCACTGCCTGCTATTGTGCATATAATGTTGCTGCAAGCTGTACAAAAAGCCCGAAAATGATCCTGTAGTATAGTTATTTAACATGATTATTGAAAGAGCAGCTTACCCTGGAAATCCCTTAACCATAAAACCTTACAAGCGAGGAGAGAAAATGAAGCACCGATTTAAACTCATTACCCTGGTTGGCGCACTTTTACCTTTTTATGCTCATGGTGGAGGTGATCCTGATTTTGTCAAGTTTCCGGAGAGCTATCAGCAGGTCTTTACAAAATACGATACTGCCAATCGAGCCAATCAGACGCAGGTGGCAAAATTCTATGCGAATGAGGTTGCTGTCGCGAGCTATAAAAAGGGCGAAGAAGCAGCGCCTGGGTCAGTGGTTATCATGGAAATATATGAACCTAAGAAAGATGCAGATGGCAAGATTATCTCCGGGAAAGAGGGTATTTTCGAAATTGAGAAATTGGCTGCAGTGGCTGTCATGGAAAAAAGAAATGACTGGGATAAAGCTTTTTCTCAGGAGAATCGCGTAGGTGACTGGGGATTTGCCGTGTATAACCCAGATGGTACGCCTAAAAGCAATGATCTGAATTGTGTTCAATGCCATACGCCATTGAAGAATCAAGATTATTTATTTAGCTTCCAGAAACTGGTTGAATTTGCAAAGAATCAGTAACGGTGAGCGTGACGGAGATATCATTGTAAAAAAGAACAGGTTGTGAGTTTATTAGATTTACAGCCTGCTCAAGCACTTGAAAACATAGCGTGAACGCTCCGATGGTATATTTTGCGATAAAGTTTTGGCTGCTGTTTGCTCTAGCATTTTTTCCCCTGATTTATCCCTCGTTTGCTTATGCGCATACTGGTATGGTCGATCAGAGCGGATGGGTGCATGGTTTTATTCATCCGCTAGGCGGATTGGATCATATCCTTACGATGGTAGCTGTTGGCCTATGGGCAGCTCAAATGGCCGGGCGCGCGATCTGGCTAGTGCCCTTTACTTTTGTCACAGTCATGACATTGGGCGGAGTAGTGGGAATGATTGGGATTCCTTTTGTAGGTACTGAGCTGGGAATTGTCATTTCACTGCTGGTTTTCGGTATGTTGATTGCAGCTGCAATCCACTTGCCGTTGCTCATAAGTATTATGGTAGCGGGCATGTTTGCATTTTGTCACGGCTATGCTCATGGTGCCGAAATGCCGCACAATGTTTCAGGATTGGCTTATGCAGCGGGATTTATATTGGCAACTGCGTGTCTTCACGCGTGTGGTATTGCACTTACCGTGTTAAGCGGGCGCATGGGTCGTGTACAATGGCTACGGCCTGCTGGTATCGTGGTTGCTTTCTATGGAGGAAGTATTTTATTTGCCGGGTAGAGGTTATGAGAATGACGTTCTGCTAATGAATCTCCTGTGTATTTCAATCTCTGTATAGGGCAGAACGCTTTCTTTGTCTAGCTATCTCATATGTAGCTCTGTACCACAAAGTTTACGATGCCTGTTTTCTTGCTTCTGCGTTCCGTCTACCGCTTTATGTCTGAGGTGCCCGCTGCAATTCTTGTCACAATTTTCCAGATACTGACATAAAATTACTCATGCATGAAATGTCATTAGCCGAGAATGTCTTGCAGATCATCGAAGAAGCCGCTCATCATCAATCATTCACGTGTGTCAAGATGGTGTGGCTAGAAATTGGTCAACTGGCTTGTGTAGAGCAGGAGTCTCTGCATTTCTGTTTTGAGGTAGTGACGCGTGACAGTATCGCCCAGCGGGCACGCCTGGAAATTATTGATATCCCAGCCGTGGGTTGGTGCAAAATATGCACTCATGAAGTGCCTATGATTACGCTGCATGATGCTTGTCCACAATGCGGGAGTTATGGACTTAAAGTATTGCGTGGTGATACCTTGCGAGTCAAAGAACTTGAGGTCGAATAGAAGGAGGAACTATCATGTGTACAACATGCGGTTGCGGAAATGGTTTAGTGCGGATAGGCAAAAAACTGTTACAGAATTCTCGCAAGCCAGCTGGAGCAATCCATTATCGAAAGCCTGACAATATGGCATTGCAGACCGCTGTGGAGACATCCAGTCATCTTCCCGTTCATAAACATGATTTGATTGATTTTGGCTCAGATGCTGCGGGCGTGCATGCAGCAGGCATGAGTCAAGCGCGCATGGTGAGAATTGAACGTGATATTCTTACCAAGAATAACCAGTATGCTGACGCAAATCGTCAGTATCTGACTGAACATGGTATTTTTGCACTCAATCTGGTCTCCAGTCCAGGTTCCGGCAAAACGACTTTATTGGTTAGAACCATTGCTGCCTTGCAAGAAAAGCAGCGCATTTACGTGATTGAGGGTGATCAACAAACAGAGAATGATGCTGCGCGTATTCGCGCCTGTGGGGTGCCTGCTTTGCAAATTAATACAGGCAAGGGGTGTCATCTGGACGCTTACATGGTGAGCCGGGCCATGCAACAGCTTGCTGTGCAGGATGACAGTGTGTTATTCATTGAAAATGTCGGCAATTTGGTATGCCCAGCCAGCTTTGATCTAGGCGAAGCACATAAGATCGTGATCCTTTCCGTGACTGAGGGTGAAGATAAGCCTCTCAAATATCCTGATATGTTCCGAGCTGCACATCTCATGTTGCTTAACAAGTGCGATCTGCTGCCTTATCTGGCTTTCAATACTGAATTGGCAATTGATTATGCTCATCGTGTTAATCCTTTGCTTCGGGTCATTCATATTTCAACTGTGAGTGGCGAGGGGATGCCAGAATGGCTGGACTGGATTAAAGTGGGGCAATATCGGGCTGTGGCAGGTAGACTGAACATAGACAAGCGTCATGCCGAGTAGCTTCGATTTCACGCAGCTTGATTCACCTTTGTTTTTGATTGAACTTCCTTTCGCAGCACCTTCTGTGCTGGCCTGCGGCGCTTGGTTAAAAAACACTATCTGCGTAACACGAGGTCATAGCGCTTTAATCTCTCCATTAATTGGTGATCTTGATACAGCGTACGCGCGTATTAGACTGGATGAAACCGTGTCCCGTATGTGTCAGATGTTTAAAGTACAGCCTGAGATTGTTGCGCATGATCTACACCCTGATTTCTACAGTACGCAATTTGCAAGCAGCTATGCGACAAAGCATAATTTGCCGATTATCGCGGTGCAGCATCACCATGCTCATATTGCTGCTATCTGTGCCGAGCACGGCATCAGTGAAGCCGTCTTGGGTTTGGCCCTGGATGGTGTGGGGTTAGGTGTAGACGCGATGCCTTGGGGGGGGGAATTATTACGAGTGGAAGGAGGGTATTTTGAACGGCTGGGGCATCTGGCCTCACTTGCTATGCCAGGCGGTGATCAGGCTGCACGCGAACCGTGGCGTATGGCTGCAGCAGTGTTATTCAAGCTGGGACGTGCTAACGAGATCCTATTGCGTTTCCCCAATCAGCCGGCAGTTGATACGGTCACCACCATGTTACAACGCAATTTGAACTGTCCGGTGACCTCCAGCATGGGACGGCTGTTCGATGCTGCTGCAGCTTTATTGGGTGTGAATGAAATTCAATCTCATGAAGCGCAGGCGGCGATCGAGTTACAAGCGCTGGCCGAATCTCATGGTAATGTGGCTTCACTTGCACAAGGCTACCAAATTACCGTCAATAATATTCTTGATTTTTCTTCGCTGCTTGCCTGGCTGGCGCAATGTACCGATATCTTCCATGGTGCTGCAGTATTTCATGCTACCGTTGCCGCCGGGCTTGCCGAGTGGGTCGCAGTGACTGCCCGTAAACATCAGTGCGTTTTAATTGCACTGGGGGGTGGTTGCTTTCATAATAGACTGTTATTGCAACTATTGAGTCAGCATTTAGCTGAAAACAACCTGGTAGTCTTATCCGCTAAACGGTTACCACCTAATGACAGTGCTATTTCATTGGGTCAGGCCTGGGTAGCCGCGCAACGGTATGACACAGCGACCACCCACAGTGATCACCTGAAGACTGTTAATTGTTGATATACAGCTTCTTAATCAGAGTTTCCAGTATCTGCTATAGTTAGGGGCTTTCAACCATTTAAATACTTTCCTGTCCAAACAGGAGAATGACTATATTTATTTTTGTGAGCCTGATCATGCGTAGCATTGCTATATTATTTTTTACCCTATTGACAACGACATTGGCGCAGGCTGCATCATGGATATTACCACCATCAGATATTGATATTTTTGGTCAAGTAACCGTCGTAGCAGCAAGCAGGGAGGAGACTCTACTCGATATTGCACGCAGGTATAGTATTGGACAGGACGAAATGCTGTTGGCCAACCCTCTAGTAGATCGCTGGCTGCCTCCCGAAGGTGCTGAAGTTGTGATACCAGGCCGGTATATTTTTCCACATGCTGAACGTACTGGCTTGGTCGTTAACTTGCCTGAAATGCGGCTTTATTATTTTCCCAAGGCAGGGAAAGGGAAGAAGCCAGTTGTCATTACTTATCCGATCAGCATAGGGAGAATGGACTGGCGAACACCGCTGGGCAGAACAAGCATCATTAGAAAACAAAAGGATCCTACCTGGACGCCGCCTCAATCACTCAAGGATGAGGCTATTGCAGCAGGCAATCCACCACTACCGAATATCGTTCCCCCTGGGCCGAATAATCCATTAGGTCGCCATGCGTTATATCTGGGTACAGCAGGTTATTTGATTCATGGTACTGACAAACCCTTTGGCATAGGTATGCGCGTGACGCATGGGTGCCTGCGCATGTACCCTGAAGATATCGAAGAATTATTTGATCAGGTACCAACCGGAACTCCCGTTCAGCTTGTCAATCAACCGATAAAACTTGGCTGGCTAGCTGATTCCCTGTTTATAGAATTGCACCCACCACTGGAAGAAGACGAGCATCAATATGCTGATTATATGCAGAAAGCTCGCGAAGTGATCACCAGTTTTCTTGAGAGGAGCGCTAGTGGCAAGAATGCAAGCCCAACCAGAAAGAATATCATCATTGATGAGCTGGCACTTGAGCTGGCTGTGTTTGAGAAGAATGGTATTCCTGTTTTGATTTCAAAATAGCCTGAAATAAAAAGCCCCCCAAGAGGGGGGCGTTTTTATTTCTGCATAATTTATTTATGCATGGCTCGTTTGAACATGCGGTCAATTTTTGTTTCAGTTTCAATTGAGCGCGCATTGGCTTCATTAGCAGTATTGAGAGCTCTGTTTGCAATATCTTTTGCTTCATCTGCAGTTGCTCTAGCATTAGCAGCTTCTGATCTAGCAGCATCTGCATCTGCTTTAACAGCATTGAGTTGTGATTTCACTTCTTCGAGTTGTCCCGTGGTTGCACAACCAGATAATGTAACTAAGGCACTCAGCGCTGCTACAGTAAATGCATACTTCATTTTCTTATTCATCTTTATCTCCTTACTGTTATTTGATTTAGATAAAACTCAAAATTTCCAGCATAAGTTGTTGTCCATCCAAGTCCACATCTAAAAAATCAGCGACAACTTCGTGATGCTACATGATTTCTCTCGCTATATAAAGCGAGAGTGTGTCATATTTACCACAGCCATATTGTAGTGATCATTAGTATTTTGATTTTGACCAGCTGAGTTCCGCTCTCAATTAAATAATG
The DNA here is from genome assembly GCF_024102715.1 of Nitrosomonas communis. Lineage (GTDB taxonomy): Bacteria > Pseudomonadota > Gammaproteobacteria > Burkholderiales > Nitrosomonadaceae > Nitrosomonas > Nitrosomonas communis_B. Next base: position 8,341 of record NZ_JAGFJM010000129.1, on the reverse strand, counting down.
ATTTTAAACTGTGCTTGATCAATACGTAAAATACCCAACAGATTCACATTTCTAGCATCACTAAAAGAAAGCGACAAATAAAATTATCTCTCTTACATCATCATGCTAAGGGATAATAAATAGGCCAGCAATAATGCATATGCATACAATTTTATTCTTCATTCCAAAAGACTAAGGAAAACAGATATGTAAGCCGGCGATGGACTATTAAAGTGGTTGGCAGAGCGTTCCAACTTAGCAACCGCCTCTAGCATAATACGCCCTAAGTTCTGATCCACAGACTGCATGATCCGTAGGATTATTCTTAAAAGACACTGTAAATCAAGCCTATTACTGTGCAGATAGTAATAACGTAAATGACATTGCGTTTGAAATAGAACAACGAGAACAGCGCAATACTTGCTGCCAGTGCAATTAAGGTGGCTGGCCATTCAAACGAAGAAAAGAAGCTTCCTGGCCATAGAACATGATAGGTAAAAAACATTACCAGATTGAAAATGACGCCGACTACAGCAGCGATAATGGTAGTCAATGGGGCAGTGAATTTCAGGTTGCCGTGAGTGGTTTTCACTAATAGTCCGCCAGTCAGGACGAAGAAAAATGAGGGTGGGAGGGCAAACCAAGTTACCACTATAGCAGCAGTGACTCTCGCCAAGAAAGTAAGTTCGCTGCTAAATAGTGCGTTGGTATAGCCACCGATAAAGCCGATGAATGTGACTACCATGATGAGTGGCCCTGGGGTGGTTTCACCGAGTGCCAGACCATCGATCATTTGCACAGGATTCAGCCTCCATAGTATTACCGCGCCTTGAGAAACATAAGGCAGAACAGTAGAGGCACCTCCGAATGTCAGCAGGGCTGCTTTGGTAAGAAATCAACCTAATTGAGTCAGTGTACCTTCCCAGCCAAATTGACTGACAAGCAACGCCATCGGCACGAGCCAGAGTAGGGCATAGAGTTGTGATCACTGTGGCCAGACGCGGCCAGCGGAAACGGGTGTGTTTGGGGAGAGGAGTGGTATCATCGATGATAGCCGGCTCGTATGATCGGCTATACAATTGACTGTGCTTATCATGCTCTGCCATGAACTGAGTCGGTGCCATATGTGCACCGGCATAACCGATCAGCGCAGCAGTCAGTAGAATAGCTGGAAACGGTGTATTGATATCGCGATGGCGATGAGGGAAGCAATGGCGACCATCCATAAAGTCTAATTCTTTAGGGTGCGCGTTCTGATCCGGCAAGCAGCTTGCAAAACGATAGCAGTTACCGCGGACTTGATACCATGAAACAGCCCGGCCATCAGCGGGACGTGATCAAAGGTGATGTAGAGCCAGGATAAGGCAATCAGAATGAGTAGAGATGGCACAATATAAACAATATGCCCGCAACGATACCACTCCAGGTTCGATGCTTGAGCCAACCGATATAGGTGGCGAACTGCTGAGCTTCTGGGCCAGGTAATACCATGCAGTAATTTAGCGCATACAGAAAGTGCCTTTCACTAATCCAGTATCGCTGCTCAACTAATTCCGTGTGCATGATGGTAATTTGTCCAGCCGGACCGCCAAAGCTGATCCGGCCCAACTTGAACCAGAACAGCTATGCTTCGCGAAAGCTAACCTGGGTAGAAGGTGTGGCTTTACCGATTTCGTCAGAGGGTGATGTCATCTTTTCAGGATATTTGCAGAAACCTGTAATCAATGATGTTTGTGATGAGCCGGATGGGTTTCTGCTTCAGCAGGTAGGCCGGTCGTTCTTATTTGATAAGTGGCATGGCAGGCTACGCAACGCTGCATGGTGATGCTCAATAGTGCCAAAGTATGTTTGGGATCCCGCAAAGTTTCTGTATCGACTGCAATCTGATCAAAACTTTTATGCACCGACATGCCAAGCTGCATGAAGTCTTCTGGTAATACAGATTGCAAGTGATTCTCTCCCTTATGCGCCATTTCCATGCCTAGCATGCGGGCATGGCGGGCAACCGCTGTCATATCCTCTTCCGAGAGTGCTTGCAGAATCTGCTGGGTACCGAGCAGTAAAGCACGCATCTCGGTCAAGATGTGATGGCGCTGCATTTCATTAAGCATTAGCACTTTGCGTTCATCCATATCCGCAGCTATGACAGTCGTTGTGAGCAAGCTCAATACAAGCAAATAAATCTTCTTCATCAAAATCTCCTCTAAACTTGATACTAATACGAACAAGAAATGGGTTATTGGCTGCCTCTGAGCGGAAGCAGTGACAGGGTATGTTCGGGTGGTCCAGGCAGAAACGCGGTTGCTTTGCCAGTCACCCAATCAGCATGACCACTGCCATAGTAAGGTGAAAGGGGGTGACCGCTCTGTCCACCAGGCATTGAAAAATAACCTTGCTCTTCATTACCCGGCGCAACCACGAAACGCTGTGATGCACCAAAATTAGGTGACTGGATACGTGGCATATAACTATCGCCTGGCAGTGGATCACGCGGCATATCCAGCCACTGAGCAATAAATCCTGGCAGTACACGACTCAAAGGATGCTGGATAGCCGCAGTATTCTGCTCACCCCAGGTACGCACTGCTATCCCGCCGGGCTGAGCCTGCAATTGTTCCGCGATACGCTGTACGCAAGTTTCAAGCAGTTGATCCCAATCGGTATATCCCGGCGGCAGCAGATGCAATGGACGTTGCTCAAGCAACACCCACACGGCATGTTCGATCTGGGGTAGCCGCGGTAATAAGAAATCCGGATGGCGACGCCGTACTTTTGCAGCAAAATTATCTAGGATGCTACCAATGATCTCCTGACGGAACGTACGTACTATACGGTAAGCAACAGAGTTGATAGCAGCATGGCCATCCCAATCATTCAATGCTTGCTGCATTTCTGTGCGCCAGTCAGAGGAAGACGTCTGATCCAGTGTTCGTTTAAGTAATTGCCGCCAGCGAGCAAGAAATAAAGCGCGATCGTCCAACTGAATTGAAAATAAGTCAGTGGGCGTGAAGTGCTCAATTTTCTGCAAGCTATCACGGATCTGGCGAGCACGTGCACCGAGCTCATAGCCGCCATCACCTAGCAGTGTGTACATGGTGCCATCGATTACCCGGCTATTGGCACTCCATAACCGTTGCTCCTGTGGATTGCTGATCAAAGGGTATTTTGCTGCTTCAAGCCAGCCTTGCCAGCCGATATTTCCTTCACTCCAGTCTGCCGGGATACCTGGGTTGTATTGGCCTGTGCGTAATGGAATACGTCCCGCAATTGTCCAGGCGATATTGCCATTGCGATCCCCCACAATGAAATTTTGTGCCGGAATACCTGCATGTTGCGCAACGACAATAGCATTATCCACTGTTTCTACCTGCTCGAGTTCAATCAAATCCAGATTGACTGAGCCGCTTTGGTAGACAGTCCAGACCAATGCTAGCGGTGTGCCGTCATGATCATCTGCCAGTATTGGCCCCCACTCAGTTTCACGAACTTCGAGCGTTTCATCAGGTGCACCACGCACATGTAGCGTTTCATGGTAGACTGAAATTGGTTTCCAGTTGCCGCCACTAAGATAACGCGACGGATCTGCCGGGTCAAGCGTAATCCGTACCCAATCGGCCATATCGCCGTAGCTGTTGGTAAAGCTCCAGGCAATATGCCGATTGGAGCCCACAACAATCGCAGGGACACCGGGCAGACTTATGCCTGCTGTATCAATCAAGCGCTCGGGCCGCTGAAAATGAGAATAAATGAGGCGTGTACGGAACCATAAACTGGGTGCCCGTAATGACAGATGCATGTCATTGGCTACCAGCGCAGCTCCGCTGGTCAATGAGCCGGCAACTGCAAAACTGTTGCTGCCCGGGGCTTCATCATATTGATCATTCCTATGGTGTTGTAAGGTACGCTCCATACGCTCCAAGCCTGAATCAAGTTGGTGCAAATCAAATTCTTCGCTGGAAGGTGGTTGTGGCCACTCAAAAGGTGCCCCAAGCAGCGGCGTATCCCATTCACCTCCGCTTGCAGTTAAAAACTGGTAAATAGATTCAGGCAAGCCAGCGCGCAGAGTGGAAAGTTGCAACTCGCGCTGCACGCTTGACTCTTGTAAAGTAAAAAACATCGATATGATTATTAGTAGACTGTCCTCACTGCGCCAGGGATGCGGTTGGGTGCGTGTCAGCAGATAAGGAAATGGCCGTACTGCCAGTGCAGCCAGACCTTTGTTTGCACCATCGCGATACACATCGATTAAACGGCGCTGGCTTTCAGGCAGATCGGCCAGCATTGCTTTGGCACGGGCGCGCATGCGATGTCTCCGCGCCTTGCGGTCAGCTGGTAGCGCCCCAGCACCAAATAATTCAGCCAATTCTCCCGCTGCGCTGCGCCGCATGAGATCCATTTCAAAGAAGCGTTCTTGTGCATGGACATAACCCAGTGCCCTGGCAAGATCAAGACGATTCTGCGCGTGTATGGTTACGCTGCCGAGCACATCTCGTTCGATGACAGCTGCTGCGGATAAACCAGGAACATGCACTTTGCCGTCATATTGGGGCAAGCTGCCTTGTAGTAGCAGCCAAGAGGCGCATGTCAGCAATAGCGCCAGCACAAGCGGCATGAATAGCAGCCAGCGAATCAGACTAGACCATGGAAGTATTGTCATAGCCAATAGTTGCAGTTGCCAATCAGGAGGCAACAAGCTGTGCACGTATGGCTTCAATCCGCTTGCGATTGGCGCCTAAATCGCTTTTTCCCAGCCGGGAAGCAGAACGTACCTGAATCACCTTGGCAGCTGGATCAAACCAGAATTCCGTATCATCCACAAATTTCATGATTTTAGTGGTAAATTGAACATAAAGGTAATGCGTATCGCTTGTGATGACTTCTGCGCCTTCCATATTTTCGACAATGCTGCGTATACGGGTCAATGTTGTCGTTGCGTCGCCAATGAGCGGCAATGGCTCAATGCTGGCGTAATGAAGCTGTGGATGATCTGGATAAAGTGCAGCCTGGCTGGAAACACTGTTAGGTGTCATGGCAGGCGGTTTAAGCTTGCCCTCCCGGGTGCCCAGATCGATTGGGGCTGTTCCTTTGAGCATGCCAAGCTGGCCTGCGAGCACTGCCACAATTACAATTAAAAAAAGAATGATCAGTAGCCATTTGATGAATATCATAAAAGAACCCTGTTTAGATATCGATGGTAAAGTAGATAATTTATCAGGAAATACGGATGCTTAAGTGAATTCGACCAAATCGCTATTGAGATGATTCTGACCCGTATCACGCATGTGTTACCCGCCGTGGCAGAAATTATTACTTATTTGTATTAAAGATTCTGGTTTTTAGCTTGACGCATTTTTCGCCGAATTGCGATTGCCAGTAAGCCTGCTGCTACAAACCATATCCCGTATCGTTTCAGCCATTCAGCCGGATTCTTTTGTACGAAGGTTTGTATTTCAGCGACATCCACGATTTTCTGACTTTCATGCTCACTGCCGGTAGCTGTCAGATGGAGTCGGAGCGTAAGTGCTTGACGGTTCGGTGTTAACGGCGTGATTTTCCAGGACCAGAGCGTTTCGCCATGATTGGAAAAAAGTTGCGCTTGCGGTCCTGGATTGTCAATATGAAATCCATCTCCGGTAATTTCTGCTTGCATGCTGGCAAACACTTTGCCGCTAATGCCCTGCATAGCAACGCCATGGGGAGACTTGGCTATGATGTCATTGATGCGCTTTGCCAACGCGTTGGTGTCAAGTTGGAGCGTGATATCAAAGGGAATGAACTGCACAACTTCTGCCGGTAGTGTGACAACAGTGCTTTCAACCGGTAGTTTCATCATAATAATGGGCGGAAACTGTTTGTCACCAACCATAGCATGCGCAAGAAAATTCATTGCGTAAGGTATGAAAAGAAGAGCTGCCATTAAGGCAGGGAGAAGCATATTGAAGCTGATTGCAAATTTACGCATTATTTCTCTCGGCAAATTTATAAGTTTTTATATTTTTATGGATTTTATCATCTAATTTTATGATCAAATCCTGATTGAACACTATGATTCAGAATACTGAACAGGATGTGATTCATATTATTTATAGGAAACATTTGTCTGTGACTGAACAAACTATACCTTATCTCATCGCTCACCGTGGTTATCCTGCGTGCTATCCCGAGAATACGCTTGCCGGGCTCGAAGCTGCGATGCTGGCTGGGACTTGTTTTGTCGAGATCGATATCCAATTGAGTGCTCGCCGAACGCCATTTTTATGCCATGATGATCATCTGCAGCGCTTGACGGGGACCGATCACTGCCTGACTCAGCTCGACGATAGTGTCATTAATATGCTGTCAGTGCCCTATCCTGATTCCGGTCTTGCTAGCACTCCAGAAGCTGAATCTCTGTCTGATTTGATCACTTTTTGTCAACTCTTGCAGGAGTGGCCATGGGTAACTGCATTTGTTGAAATAAAATTAGAAAGCATTGCTAAATTTGGTTTAACAGCAACAATGGATGCCATTCTTGAAGTCATTCATCCATACCATAAGCAATGTGTCATAATCTCATTTGATGCACGCGCAGTCGCATTTGCAAGAAGACAGGATGCTGCACGGATTGGCTGGGTTGTCCCGAAATGGGACAATGAACATGGTATTATCGCTAAACAATTGGCCCCGGAATTTCTATTTTGCAGCACCAGTCGTCTGCCGCATGACTCTCATGAACGTTGGCAAGGTCCCTGGCAATGGGTAGTCTATACGGTCAATGACAGTCATACAGCGTTGAGGTATGCCGATGAGGGAGTTTTTCTAATCGAAACCGATACCATTGGCGCATTATTACAACATCCACTACTCAAAAAAAATGCCTGTATCCAATCATTATGACGTCGTTATCGTGGGCGGGGGTATCCAGGGAGTTGCTGTGGCCCAGGCTGCTGCAGCACGTGGCTGTAGTGTTCTGGTACTGGAAAAAACGGCACTGGCTGCGGGCACTTCAAGCTGCTCTAGTAAATTAATTCATGGTGGTTTGCGCTATCTGGAAAGCGGTCAGCTTGCACTCGTCCATGAAAGCTTGCAAGAACGATCCGAGTGGTTGAGATTAGCGCCTTCTCTGGTCAAACTTAGTCCGTTTTATATTCCGGTATACCAGGAAACATCGCGCAGCATGCTGACGTTACGTGCTGGCCTGAGTCTGTATGCCTTGCTGGCGGGTGGGAGTGCCTCAGCGAGTTTTCATTCTGTTCCAAAATCTGAATGGAAACAGTTGGATGGCTTGACAACTGAGGGGTTAAAGCATGTTTTTCAATATTGGGATGCCCAGACTGATGATCGGCTTCTGACACAGGCATTGATGCATTCTGCCCAATCATTGGGTGCGGAATTGCTGTGTCCTGCTGAATTTGTTCATGCCACCATCGCTTCTTCGATATGTGAAATTGATTATCTGCAGGGCGGCAGAACAAATCACTGTAGCGCAGCCGTGCTGGTGAATGCTGCTGGACCCTGGGTGAACAAAGTAGTACAACGAATAGATCCTCAGCTACCGGAATATCCTATTGAGTTGGTGCAAGGGAGCCATTTGGTGTTGGAAGGAAGTCTCTATAGGGGATGTTACTATCTGGAGTCTGCCATAGATCGGAGAGCAGTATTCGTATTGCCCTGGTATCAGCATATCCTGCTAGGGACAACCGAAACTATATTTAATGGCGAACCGGAAGAATCGTTTCCATTGGCTACGGAAGAGGCTTACTTACTGGATTGTTTTCATCATTACTTTCCAGCAAGAAATATGACTGTCAGGGAAAAATTTTCTGGATTGCGAGTACTTCCCGCAGCACAAGGCTCTGCTTTTCATCGTTCCCGGGAAATACGTTTACAGTACGACGCACCACAGAAGCCGCGTATCGTCAGCATCTATGGCGGTAAACTGACAGTTTGCCGTGCTACTGCACAAAAAGTACTGCATGCCATTATGCCTACATTGCCTAAGCGCACACCTAGAGCGGATGTTTCAAAGTTACTGCTTGAGTTGCCGTAATGAATAGCCCAGTAACAATTGACCAATATTCAGCGCACTGCCTCCAATTTTATCACCATTTAGCCGGGTATTAAAAAAATGCCTGTGAGAGTAACCCAAATTAAAGGATGATCGTTCATTAATACCAAATCCCATACCAAAAGTCGCACCCACTGCATCGCCTGGGTCAACTTTGCCAGCATTTCCGTCAGTAGTCGTGGTATAGGTAGTCGGCCCTGCAAAATACCTGAGACCCTCATGAACACATCGGTTCAAGTAAGAAACCAACCTCCTAAACTCTCAAGAATTTATAATAACAGCATCTAAACCTGAGGGAAATTCAAAGTATTTAAG
>NZ_JAGFJM010000114.1 GCF_024102715.1 Nitrosomonas communis | reverse complement strand
CAGATACGCCGGTTTCTTTACACAATTGTGGAACAGATACCGCATTGGGTGGCATCATCTTCTTGATTACTGATTCCTTAAATTCTTTCGAATAACTATTTTGCATCTTCTCCTCTCGCTTCGCCCTTCAAGTTTTTAGGTTTCAATTGAGGCGAAAGGTATCCTGACACATAGGGGAGACATAAAGTATATCTGGACTCAGGGAGGCTAATTGTATCTGACGATTGTCATTGACTTATATCCAGAGAGGTTAGAGCAGTTACTGGCTGGAGTACAAGCACGAAGATAAGGTTGGCTTATGATGCGATGAGAATACCTATCTAGCAGCGATGATCAGAGGTAGGATTGCATGTGCATTTTGATAGTCTGAATATGAGAGATTGCTGAAAAAAACAGGATCTTATTGTTGGTCTGAGCCACCTGGGAGATTGCTGGGATAATACGGTTGCTGAAAGCTCCTTTGGAAGCCTTAAACAGGAGTAGTGTCAGTGGCAATCCTTTCAAATGCGCTATGCGACGCAGCAAAAAATCCCTCAGTATATTACTGCGTTTATAATGGCCATAGACTGCTTTTATACCTGAGCTACAGAAATACTAACCAATATGAAGCAGAGGCAGCAAAAATTTTGATGCTTTTTGAAAAAATTTTCATGTACTGCAAAGTAACGTATTTTCTTTTTACCCTTGCAATTTTCATTTTCACGGCTTTCCCCGTATCGGCTAAAACGGGATGCAAGCTTGATACGGATCAGGGAATTGGCGCTTTAGGCCGTATCGAACCCCGCTCCCGTGTGATCAAGGTTTCCCATAATGCCGGACCAGAAGGCGCCCGCGTGGAGCAACTTTTTTTTCAGGAAGCTGATCGGGTCAAGGCGGGTGATAGATTGGCAACGCTCTCCGATCACGTCAAAAAGCGGGCCGAAGTGGCTGCAGCCAAAGCGCGCGTCAATTCGTTAAAAGCACAACGAATCGTCGAGCAGGTCGCACTGACTTTCAATAAGAAGGAGTATCTACGCTATCAATCACTCGAGCAGGTTTCCGCCGCCAGCGTCTCATTGACCGAAGCCAAGCGGTTGGCATTTGAACAATCGGAAGCGAATCTTGTGCGCTTGACGGCGGAAATCGCTAATGCGCAAGCAGAACTGAAAGTTGCCGAAGCCGCATTGGAAAATACGCTTATTCACGCCCCCATTTCTGGCACTGTTTTAAAGATTCTCACGTGGCCGGGCGAACGAATCGGTGATGAGGGTCTTTTGGAAATGGCGGATTTGTCCCAACTCGATGTGGTCGCGGAAGTTTATGAATCGGATTTGCTGCAAGTGCAGGTTGGGCAAATGGGATGCATTAGTGCTGTGGGTTTCAAGCGGCATTATCATGCCGAAGTCAGGGAGTTAGGTTTTTTAGTCAGGAAGAATGATTTGAATGACACGGATCCATTGGCAGACCGGGATAATCGCATCATTGAAGTGCGCCTGACGCTCGAACCTGAAGCCGTGACTGAGTTGCAGCATCAGATTCTTCGGCAGGTCTGGGTACGGATTGCACCATGAATCTCGTTGCCTGGGTTTATTTCCCAGCACGTCTAGCCTGGCGGCAGTTGATCTTTGATCGCACCAAATTGATTGCGGCTACCTGTGGCGTGTTATTCGCCTGTGTGCTAGTGTTCATGCAGCAGGGATTCAGAGATGCGCTTTATGCCAGTGCTGCTTCTGCACCGGTAAAGTTGCATGGTGATTTGTTTCTGATGCATAAGCAAAGTGAAGCGATGTGGCGTCCAATCCGCTTCAAACGCAGTGAACTGATGCGTGCATTGGGGAATCCGGCAGTCACCGAGGTTTATCCACTCTATCTCGGGCTGGCGCCTTTCAAGAACATCGAAACCCGAGGCAAAAGAACATTGATGGTTTACGGTTTTGATCCGGATTCCCTGATCTTTGATATCGAAGAGATTAAAAACAAGCGAACGGCATTGCGGCTCAAGGATACGGTGCTGTTTGACGAATATTCCCGCCCCGAGTTTGGACCGATGCGTCAATTGCTGGAAGCAGGCCGGAGAGTGACAGAGGTGAATGATTATAAAATCACCGTCGTTGGACTTTTCCGGCTGGGTGTATCATTTGCTGCTGACGGCAATATCGTCACGAGTGATCTGAACTTTATGCGTATTTTTCCAGACAGGAGTCTCAACGATATCGATTTGGGTGTCATCAAGCTGTATCCTGATACATCGATAAAACAGGTGCAGGCCGAGCTGAGCAGCCAGCTGAATGAATTCGTCAATATTTTTACCTATGAAGAGTTGCTGCAAAATGAAAAGAATTACTGGGCAAATATGGCGCCTATTGGCTTTATTTTTGGTTTTGGCACGGTGATGGGTCTGGTGGTGGGCCTGGTCATCGTCTATCAGATTCTGTTCACTGACATCACCAATCACCGTAATGAGTTCGCAACGCTGAAAGCCATGGGCTATGAACATGGTTATTTTATCCGCGTGGTGTTTGCATCTGCCTTCTTTCTGGCTATTTTGGGTTTTATTCCTGGCTATCTTTTTTCTCTCGGTTTATACCACCTGGCTGAATCCCAGATATTCATGCCCATGCCGATGACTTTTGCTAAAGCCATGACCGTGTTCCTGTTTATTCTTTCCATGTGCATGACAGCAGGATTCCTGGCAATACATAAGTTGAAAGCTGCCAATCCAGCCGATATGTTCTGATGTCTCCCGTCATTGATGTGTATGATCTGAATTTCAGCTTTGGCAGCGGCGCGCTCACGCAGCCTGTCCTGAAAAACGTCACCATCTCAATTCGAAAAGGCGAGATCGTGCTGATGACGGGTCCTTCCGGATCGGGTAAAACGACGTTCTTAACTATTATCGGTGGCCTGCGCCAGGCTTATCACGGCAGTGTAAGGGTGCTCGATCAGCAATTAATTAACAGTAGCGAGCAGGTTAAGGTGAGCGTCCGCCAGCAGATTGGTTATATTTTTCAGCAGCATAATCTGCTTAAATCGCTCACTGCGCTGCAAAATGTCAGCATGGCTTTAGAGATGCAGAACAGGATGACTGAACAGCAGAGGCTCGATCGCGCTGCAGAAATGCTGAATGCCGTGGGACTGGGTGAACGGCTCAATTACAAACCAGACCAGCTATCGGCAGGGCAGCGTCAGCGCGTTTCCATCGCCAGGGCTCTGGTGGGGCAACCCAAAATCGTGCTGGCCGATGAACCAACAGCCTCTCTGGACAAGCAAAGTGGTCATGAGGCGGTTACGATCCTGGAACGATTAGCCAAGGAGTCGCAAACCACCATTCTGCTGGTAACGCATGATTACCGTATTCTGGATATGGCCGATCGGGTAGTGGAGCTGGAAGATGGCGTGATCAAAGAAAAGTAGCAAAGCGATCCAATCAGACAGTCACACTCTAGAGTTGATAGGACATGGTGATCTTTAATAGTATTGGCCTGATAGTGCAGATGTCGGTTGCTATGCCGCGCAGTCATTCCCGGCAACTAGAGTACGAAGGTAACAATCATTGCCACCAGTAGCAGGATCTGCAATCGGTTAGCCGAGCGCGAGCGGGATGATCCAGGATTCCAGAGCCGGGGTTGTAACCGCTATTCCCTCTACCGCGCTGAGTACCGAGATGGTCGGAGTAATCATGCCGTCTCCGTCAAACAATGCTGCACCAAACAACCCAAGGGAGGTTAATGACCATACCGTAACCGTGAATTATCTTTTCCTGACCGTTGCGTCATCGCAATAAGCGCCCAAAAGATCAGCGAGAGCATACCAAGAACGTTTTGTGGCTCCGGCGGAAGCGCATGCGCGCCGCTGAAAGCTTCTTTCATGGCATAGAGCGGACTAGTGCCAATATCACCCTAGACTAAGCCTATTGCCCCCAACATGAGTGGCAATCTCATTTTGTTGTTGGAGATTTGGGGAGATTGGGCTGTTGTCATGATATAGGGAATTGAATCAGCTTCTCAGGTTTCCACTTTTTCATTTAACGACACCCATTTAACGACACCCGTATCCTTGAAACGATGCTGGTTTTGTCTTGTCATAGGGAATGTTAGCGAGGAAGTGTGGTGAACAATTCTGAGTAGAAAAATACCATACGTGTGTTTAACAGAAAAGTGTAATATTTTTTCCTCCTTAACTGAGGTTATTCTTATCATAACCAAAAGTAATACTTATGGAAAATATCTCTCTCGCAAGTCCGAGATCGATTAACAACCCTTATGTAAATCATCTCATTTTTCTTTTTGGCATTGTCTACTTTGCCCAAGGCATTGCTCAATCAGGAGGCCTCATAAATCTGCCTCTAAACTATTATCTAAAAGAAATAATGCAGTTAAACGAGGTAGGTGCTACTAGCTACCTTGCCATTCTAACTATTCCTTGGGTGATTAAACCCGTTTATGGTTTAGTGAGCGATTTCATCTCCCTGTTTGGATATCACCGCAAATCTTGGCTTTTAGTTCTAAACTTACTCTCCTGCTTAGGCTATCTTTGGTTAGCAGAAATAGCAGATGGTGACCAATTAATCATTGCTCTGCTCTTAACCGCCATAGGGACAGCAGCCTCAGACGTCATTATTGATGCTTTAATGGTGGAAAACGGCCGGAAATTTAACATGATGGGTCAATTCCAGGCTGTGCAGTGGTTTTGGTTTTATGTGGCGCAAATAGTTACCTCATTATTAGGTGGATGGTTAGCGGAGATGGCCGATCCCGGTACAGGTTTACGCACAGCAGCCATAATTGCGATGGTCGCTCCCGCAGCAATAGCACTGCTTAGCTGGTTAATAGTAAAAGAAGAAAAATCCTCTATGGATCTGGCCTCATTAAAGATCACAGTAAAGAGTCTACAGGAAGCTTTTCGAAGCCGCTTACTGTGGGCCACGATGTTGTTTCTGGTTTTTTGGAATTTTAGTCCAGGTTTTGGCATTCCCATTTACTATCATATGACCGACACGCTCAAATTTTCCCAATCGTTCATCGGTCAGCTTGGAGCAATAGGCTCAGCTGGTTCGATTCTTGGTGCCTGGCTCTATGGCAGATACATTTGTAATTACAACCTCGATTCTCAGCTTGTCTTCAGCATCATTGCCGGTGCTCTTAGCACTTTCTCTTATTTAAGTGTGATTAATCCAACACCTTATAGTGAAGAGCTGTTTATTGCATTGTCCTTCTTCTTTGGCATTACCAGCATGATTGCTCTGCTGGCTATCCTTACGCTTGCTGGCAAGGCTTGCCCTAAAAGAACAGAAGGCTTTACTTTTGCAGTGCTGATGTCGTTAACTAATGGATTTGCCCAGTTATCAGCTATGATAGGTTCTTGGATGCTGGTTAATTGGTTTGAAGGATACTTGCCTCCACTCATTATTCTTTCTGGTATTGCTACGCTATTTTGCTTACTCCTTCTTCCTGATCTAAAGGAATCAAGGTAAACCAATAGCATATTTACTGTGCTACTCGGATTACTTTTACTCAGTGCCTAAACAGTGAGATAATGGCGAAGAGTGAGGCTATACGAGTATGTCATATTTGCGTTTCTGATATTTACCTGAGTTAAGTTATTTCCAACCATTACGCAGTTCATCAAGGCTAGCGCGGCTAATCAGAGGGTCGGCGCGGCAATCAATTTTAGGGCAGGCATTACCCCATGTGTTTTTCAGCAGAAGCCAGTTTTATCGTCAGTGGCGCGCTTTCAATTGCTGGTGTAAGTGCAATCAGAAAAGTACGCGATAGAAAGGATATGTTCATCGCACTCATTCCATTGATATTTGCCCTGCAACAATTTACGGAAGGCTTGTTATGGGTCACCCTGGAAAATGAGGCGATATCCCATGCGCAATTCTGGCTGACCACTTTGTATGGGATTTTTATTGGCGTGATATGGCCTTTTTATGCGCCTTTTGCTCTTTATCAAGGAGAGGTAGAGCACCGTACTAGAAGAGTGATGATTTCCATGATAGTGATCGGCTTGGGTTTAGCGGCTTATACTATCACTGGTTTGATCAGTAAGCCGATCATAGTGTACATTGTGAATGGCAGTATTCGTTATGTGCATGACGTTGAGGGGCAGCAATTTGTGCTGGTCATGTATCTGTTTGCAACCTGTGTGCCATTCATTCTTTCAAGTGATCGGCACTTGAACATGACCGGGGCGGTGATTACACTGGGTTTCTTTGTGGCTTTTTATACCTATAGGGAAACATTTGCCTCGGTATGGTGCTTTTTTGCAGCGATAGCGAGTGCATTCATTTATGTTTACGTTATCAAACAGAATAAAAGGATTCAAACAGTGCAGGATTAACGTTTTTGCTTGCTTAAATAAGAGCGCAACAGTACCTTGCGCAACTCTTCCAGAAGTAGCATAGTTAAGCCAAAGGGAATAACATAGAGCCAGATATCGAGACCGATGGGCGCGGTACCGAACAGGCTATTACCCCATGGCGTATAAATGATCACCAGGATCAGACTTATTTCTACTGCTATGCCTAGCAGCAGGGGATTACCAAACCAGGCAGAACGAAACACAGATTCTGTCGGATGGCGGCAGAGGAAGGCATTTATGACCTGCATCACGATAATAGCCGCTAAGCAGGCGGTAGTGGCTTGCAGGTAAAGGGGGTGATTGGCAGACAGCATTTGCCCATATTGCCAACCACCTTCATCCAAAACATAAAAAAACATCGCCATGGCTGCTGCCGCTTCCATTAAACCCAGAAACAGATAGGCGCATCCCAGCAAAGGCCAGTGAAGCAAACGTCATTGCGTGCACGCGGTGGTTTTTGCATGACATCGTTGCGTGGTGCCTCAGCGCCAAGTGCTAATGCGGGCAGGATATCCGTCCCCAGATCCACTGCGAGGATTTGCACGATGGTCAGCGGCAGTGGGATTTTGCATAGCATAAAAGCGAGATAGGGAATGATTTCGGGCACATTCGAGGTGAGGATATAGGTCATGAATTTACGGATATTCTCGAAAACAGTCCGTCCTTTCTCGATGGCAGATACGATATGAGCAAAATTATCATCGAGCAAAATGATGTCGGCCGATTCCTTGGCGACATCCGTGCCGGAAATGCCCATGCTGATGCCAATATCTGCAATTTTCAGTGCAGGTGCATCGTTGACACCATCACCAGTGACAGCAACGATTTCCCCTTTCTTCTTTAACGCCTGCACGATGCGCATTTTCTGATCGGCGCCCACTCGGGCAAAAATGATGTCCGTGGTATCCAGCGCCAGTTGCAATTGAATTGGAGATATACGGCGTAATTCATCGCCTACGATGATGAGCGGGTTCTGTGCTAGACCAATTTCTCTGGCGATTGCACGGGCAGTATGGGGATGATCGCCGGTAATCATAATGACCTTGATGCCTGCGGAGCGGCAGCGGTTAATGGCTGCTGGCACTTCCGCACGCGGCGGATCTTCTATTCCTACCAGCCCGCACAGCGTGAGTTTTTCTTCCAGGCATTCCAACTTAGCTTGCGCAGGGCAGCCGCGAAATGCCAGTGCAAGCATCCGCAGACCCTGTTCTGCCATCGATTCTTGCGCATCGAGCAGGTGTTGCCGCCGCACCTCATTCAAAGATTGTACCCTGCCATCCAGATAAATGTCTTGGCAGAGGGGTAGCACGGTTTCCAGCGCCCCTTTGCAGTACAGTCTGTCGCCCTCGGTTGTGCGGTATAACAGTGAAAGTCATTTGCGGTCGGTATCAAATGGGATTTCGGCAATATGCGTATGCTCAGGGTAAGCGGTGCTGGCTATTTGTGCTAGCTCAAACAATGCAACTTCGATCGGGTCACCCAGCAAAACTTGTTTGCCTTCACGCTTTCCTTGCTTGAGATTGTGGCAATATCTGGCTACGGTGATTAACGGATGATGACGCAATCGGTTAATTTCTCCGGGTAAGCAGAAATCCCTGCCAAAAACAACTGCTTCACGGTCATGCGGTTTTGCGTCAGTGTGCCGGTTTTGTCCGTGCAAATGACCGTGGTGGCACCCAGTGTTTCCACTGCCGGGAGATGACGCACTAGTGCATTTTTCTTCGCCATGCGCTGAGTGGCCATGGCTAATGCCAGTGTGACTGTCGGCAGCAGTCCTTCCGGTACATTGGCAACGATAATACCAATGGCAAAAATTAGACT
The DNA here is from genome assembly GCF_024102715.1 of Nitrosomonas communis. Classification (GTDB taxonomy): domain Bacteria; phylum Pseudomonadota; class Gammaproteobacteria; order Burkholderiales; family Nitrosomonadaceae; genus Nitrosomonas; species Nitrosomonas communis_B. The sequence continues at coordinate 8,837 of NZ_JAGFJM010000114.1, read as the reverse complement.
GCTCCAGAAAGGCAGTTCCAGCCACAGACCGATCAGGAAAAATACCGCACCAAAGCATATTGACAGCATGGCAATGAGGCGTCTCAGCCGCTTGATTTCAAGCTGCAGTGGCGACAAGGTAGTGTGTCAGGTGTGCGATCTTGCCAAATTCGCTGTGCATCCCCGTCGCGTAAACCAGCGCCTTGGCTTCGCCTGAGACCATGAGGGTGCCAGCAAGTAACACATTGTGGCTGTTCTGCGCCTCATCCTCGCTGGAATGCCCGCTGCTACGCGCTCTAGAGAGTGATTTTCCAGTAATGATGGCATTATTGACGCGGACGCCAAAGGCTTCGAGCAAGCGGCAATCAGCCGGGACGATATCGCCGTCACTTAAAAGAATGATATCTCCTGGTACCAGTTCACTCGCTGGAATTTGCCTGATAGTGCCAGCGCGCATGACTTTGACCTGATGCGGCAGCAGCTTGCGCAGGGCCGCGACTGCTTCCTGTGGGCGGTATTCCTGCCAGAACGAAAACATGCCATTGATGATGATCACGCCTATAATGGCATAGCCTAGCATGGCCATGCCCTGACCAGGTTCACGCCATTCAGCTACAAAAGCCAGTATAGCGGCCAGCCATAAGATCAATGCGAAGAAATGGATGAATTCCTGAATAAAGCTGGGCAACAGGTGCTTTTCTTCAACTGCTTCTACATGATTCGGACCATACTCCAGCAACCGTCGCTGTGCTTCCTGCTCCGATAGAGCAGTGGGACTGCTGCGCAAACTGGTATAGGCCTGTTCTTCAGTCAGCTGATGGATCTTCATAGTGTTTTATGCCCATCCATTGAACATGAGATAATACTCTGCCATCCTGTTAGTAAAACGTCCAGTGACGGCAGCTGCACGGGAAATGCTTCCTGCCGGTCAGCAGGTGGAAGGGTCTGGAAGTGACCAGAACTTCTTTAGATAGTTGATCGCATAGGCTGGAATCTTAACTAATCATCGGTACGAGCCAGTCATCCTGATGATGCAGCGATGATTTTACTAATTTATAGGCTCTGTGCTGTTGTATCAACCATCTGATGCTTGGGTAATCGTGTTCGCCATAGCACTGCCAACATGCTGCCGAGCAAGGAGTGCGTTACGGCTGAGACTGCACCGACTACCGGTGCCAACAGCAGTAGTGGGAAAGCCTGTTTGGCTAAGACGATGGCAAGGCCGGAATTTTGCATGCCGACTTCGACGGAAATGGTGCGGGCGCTGTGAGATGAGCAACCTGCAGCACGGGCAAAGTAATAGCCCAGCAGGAAGCCGCCTCCATGCAGTAAGACCGCGGCTAGAATGAGCTCGGCACCATGGTTGAGAATCGACACTGCATGAGCGGCAAATACCACCGCACAGATCACGCATACGCCTAGCACCGATAACAGTGGCGCAACCGGCATAACACGTTGCACCAGTTGCGGCGCCCAGCGATTGAGCAGCACACCTAGGATGATCGGGATAATTACGACTTGCAAAGTTTGCTGGAACAACATCCAGCTATCAACTGGTACCAAAGCGCCAGCAAATAGGTGCGTCAGTAGCGGAGTGAAAATGACCGCTGCCAGTGTGGAGCACACCGTCATCAAGACGGAAAGCGCTACATCTGCCTTGGCGATATAGGTCACCAGATTTGAGGCGGTGCCGCCTGGGCAGCAGCCAACTAGAATCAGACCAATGGCAAAGTGAGGTGGCAGATTGAGCGCAGAAGCGATTCCCCATGCCAGCAATGGCATGATGGAATATTGTGCGACAAAGCCAATTACCACTGCTTTCGGTATGCGCATGATCCTGCGGAAATCATCAAAAGTCAGGGTCAGCCCCATGCACAGCATGATAAAGGCCAGCATTGACACCATGATCGATCCTTGATTGAGAGGAGCAAACCAGTGCGGCCAGCATAATGCCATGGCGCTGGCAACAATGGCCCAGAGCGGAAACAGCAAAGTGAGTTGTTGCAGCATAATGGATGAGCGGGTTAGTTGCGGATTTCTGGCAGGCTGGAGTGAGTAAATAAGAGCGTATAGTGCTGACCATAACGGTTGATTATGCAGCTAGCATTCAAGCTGGCGGCTTGCGCCATTTCCTGCAAGATGGAAAGGCACTCAGGGTAATCATAATCATGTACATGCGCGCAGGCTTCCTCCAATTGATCATGCGGTACCTTGAGCCAGTTCTCGCGCATGAATTTCAGATAACCCTCCAGGTAATTTTCCCTGCTCTGGTTTTCCTCGCGCACGACATCTACCAGAATCAACCAGCCATTTTCTGCGAGGCAGCGTCCGGCAGCATGAAAAAACCGCGCCTTTTCCTCGGTTAGCAGGTGATGGACAGCAAATCCCGAAAAGATCACATCCCAGGTTTTATCAGTTGACTCGATTGCTGCCAACAGATCGCCATGCGTTAGTGTAACTGGCGCAGTGAGTTTTGCCAGATAGCTGCGCGCCTCAGCCAGCGCGGCTTCCGACAAGTCGACTCCTTCATACAGCGCAGGAGGAGACTGTTTCAGGCAGGGCGCCAGATAGCGTGCATTGCCGCATCCCAGATCCAGCAGCCTATATTGTCCGAGATCCTTGCGTAACTTGAGGAGATCGCAAATACTGCGATAGATTTCCTGATGGAACATGTAATTGTGCGCTGTGATCAGATCATACAATGACCAGGAACGCGTGAAGATAGCGGTTGATTGAGCGGACGTCATGGGTATTGTCGCAATGAAAATGATGATAGTGGGAACAATATAAGTAGCTGTAATACTTTACACCAGGTGACGATGTTATGGGTGAATGAAGCTCAGATTCTTTACCCAGGAATTATTAGCCACGTTACGACAGACGCTGGCCATACTTCAGAAGCCATGGCACATGAAGAAATGGGTCATGCCAAAGATGCACTCAAGCATGCCAAAGAGAGTCTGGGACATGCTAAAGCGGCAAGAGACGATCATGCTGCGTCTCACAAGCAATATGGAAGAAGCCATCAAGCATATACGCGAGTCCGGCTATTAACCGTGGCAACAAGTACCTACCTCCAGCAGCAAGGCTGGGGAATTGAATAAAGGTAGGTAAAGGCGGCCTATTTTTCCAAAAACTATCCGTTGGCTAAATAATCTCCTTCTAGCCCGATATCTGAGGTGTCAATAAAACGTTTGCTGCAGTCTAACAAAATCACGATTGATTTGTTTGAGCGGCTATAGACTCTGCCAGAGTGCCGTTATCATCAGAGCAGGCAGTGGCCAGTGCGGGCAAAGAGGGTGATCGACCTTTCGGCAGCTAAAATGCCCTTTCTTTGCTTTTATGGATTATTTATATTGTTTTTTTGCAATGTATGTTATAAAGAAAAAACGTGCTGCTTAGTCCGGGAAAATTCTGAACCGGACTGACTCTTTTCCTGGAAAGTTTGGGAAGTGGGTTGCACGATCTTTATCAAGAATGGTTTGACAATATTAATCTTAAGCAAAATAAGGAGTAATCGTCATGAAAGCGATATCAACTATTATTGCAATTGGAATGTTGGCATTTTTCTTGAATACCCAGGCCTATGCAACGGATGCCGGCCATAAGGCGGAAGCGTTGGAACATGCTGAGGAAGCAGTAAAACATGGCAAAATGGGTCATGCCAAAGAGTTATCCGAGCATGCAAAAGAAAGTTTGATGCATGCCAAAGCTGCAAGCAAGGGGGGCGCTGATGCTCATATGGATGAAGCGATCAAGCATTTAGAGGAAGGCATCAAGCATGCAGATATGGGTCATGCCGATGAAGGAACCAAACATACCGAAGAAGCCATAAGCCATATGCGTGAATCGGGTCCCAAATCTCCTCATTAATCGTGGTGGTAAAAAGTACGCGCCCCCAGCATGGCTGGGGGTTTAATGGAAAGTGGATATCTTTTGTCAGTTCATTCATTGAATGAAGAAGTGGTTCTTTAGCACTCTCCCTATCAAGGCACCTCAATAAAATACTTATCATGACTTAACATCTACCCGATGTAGACTGTTTGTTTCGATGCAGGCAGTGAAGACGGCTGCTGCTATTTCTGATTTTACTAGCACTACCTGGTTGACGTACATTGACACCATGCATAGCAGGTAATGTGTCAAATTGTTCATGCCAACTCGTTCGAGCATTGCAATCTTTTCCGTTTTCGTTGAAACTCTTATTTGTCATAGAGGATCAATATATAGTTTTTTGCTGCTCTTACTAATTTGTCATTCTTAAATTAAAACAATCTATGCCATCCAAGCTCTTATTTCTCCCTGGTGCATCAGGAAATACGCAGTTCTGGTTGCCGGTGGCAAATCTACTCACGTATCCCGCAGAAAAAGTTTTCTTAAAATGGCCCGGCTTTGGTTCTACGCCACCCGATCCTAAAGTGAATTGCATGCATGATTTGGTTGATTTGGTTATTGCCGAGATTGACCAGCCGGTTGCACTCATCGCGCAATCGATGGGATGTGTCATGGCTATCCATGCCACCCTGCAGAAACCTAAATTCGTCACCCACCTGGTTATGGCGGTTACCTCTGGCGGCATGGATCTGGAAAGCTTTGGCGCACAGGATTGGCGCCCGCTGATACATGCGGCTAATCCGTCATTTCCTCGCTGGTTTTCTGATTATGATGAAGACCTGACACCAGAATTTCACAAGATCCAGGCACTTACTCTACTTTTATGGGGTGATGCCGATCCGATCAGTCCGGTCAGTGTAGGGCAACGACTCGCTTCCTTGTTGCCGCACGCCAAACTGCACATTGTGTCAGGTGGAGATCACAATCTGGCCATGATTCACGCCAAAGCAGTTGCTCCGTTGATTGATGAACACCTTACCAAAGTAATTTGAGTGATCGGCTCGACTTTAAATGATGATGTACATTGATCATACGCCGGCTTTGATTGCTTTAACTATCCTCGCTGCTCTCTGTGTTATCACCATGATAGCTATCGGTATCAAGGTTGGAGGAGAACTCAGCCGGCCTGCTCATCGAGCCGTTGAAAGTGCACCGCATGACTTGCCTGCCGAGCCGGTGGTATTACAAAACACAGTGAACGGAATGGTTGAATTGGTTTCGGGGTGGCTTATACGCGGAACGCCGGGAATGGGTGTGGTTTTGCTGCTTCATGGTTTGCGCAATGATCGAAGCCAGGTGTTGGGGCGTGCCAGATTTCTTTTTCAGGCTGGCTACTCGATCATGCTTATTGACCTTCCTGCTCATGGTGAAAGCAGTGGTGAGCGCATTACTTTTGGTTACCGGGAGGCTGAAGGAGTCAAGGCTACTATGCATTATCTGGCAGAGACGTTTCCAAGTGAAAAGTATGCGGTGATTGGGGTTTCACTGGGCGCAGCATCACTCGTGCTTTCACGGCTATCGCCTGCTCCCAGTGCCGTTGTGCTGGAGTCGATGTACCCAACCATTGAAGATGCGATCACGCGCAGATTACAGAAGCGGCTTGGCCCGCTCGGCAGCCTGTTGACACCGATATTTCTCTGGCAACTGCCTATTCGGCTGGGTATTACGGCAGACCAGCTTCGCCCCATTGCTAATCTACCTGCATTGCATAGTCCGGTTCTTATCATATCGGGCGCAGAAGATCGACATCCCACCGTGGCAGAAACACAATGTTTGTTTGAGTCTGCCAATCAGCCAAAAGAGTTGTGGATTGTTGCAGGCGCCGCCCATATTGATCTCCATGCACATAATCCCAAGGAATATGAAGCCAGAGTGCTGGCTTTTTTGGGCAAATACCTTCAAAGTAGAAATTAATTCCTAACTTCTAGTCATTGTCCGGCTGCTTAGGATGCACCGGATAACACAAAAGCAATTCCATTAAGCGGCCAGCTGCGGTTGCGAGCGTGATTTTCATCGCTGCCTGATAACCTGCCTTTGAAGTTTTTGTCATAGTATCTGCTGGACTCCACTCAAATATTTTTGATGCATATTTATAAAAATTCAATATTCACAAATTCTTCACGGATGTCAACGAATTTTTCACAAACATCATGTTAAGTTAATAGTTGAGTAATTTACTTTGTTATTCGAACCGATGAGTCGGGCTTTCGATCCAGATACATGTTTTGAGCAGAGAAGCTGTGTCAATAATTGGTTCCTTTTGCGTCAGCTTGCATAACAAGCAGGACAGAAATGAGAAGATATTGAACGTCAACCAGCTCAGGCATGTTTGGGATGATCAGGAAAACTTGACCCGAAAGACAATCACGAACAGGAGTACTAATATTATGTCAGTAGTAATTGATAAGGGTAAACAAGTACAAAAAGATGAAGCCAAGATCAGATTAGTAAAGGATGCCCCGGAAAAGCTTACAGAGGCTACCGCTGTAGATGCAAAGTCTAATCTTGACCAGTCAATCGACAAATCCCCGGTAGAAACTTTGCGCGCTGTTGAAACCACAATCCCGGTTTTCGACGAGCACAAGGTAATTCATGATCTGAAGCATCGCCTGCCAAACCAGGCTCCGCTGAAAAACTTCATTCATCATAACACCTTGCACGCGTTTCAGGATCTCAAATTCTATGATGGTATACGTCATGCAAAAAGAATATTTGGCTACTTTCCCTCGCTGGCGCTGGGTGAATACAGGGAACTCTATGAGTCCCGACGTATTCGCAAGGATGTCCTGGAGAGAGTCATTACCGAGCGCAAAGGAGTCGAACAGCTTGATGAATGGATGCAAAAACTGCTTTACAAGAAATATGACGAATCCGTTACTCCTCGCGTGGGGCAGCTCAGAAAAAACTGGAAGAGAAAGTATCCGATTGACCTGGATCTGATGGTTCATCCGCTTCTTTTCCGGATACTTTGCAGTTATCTTGATCAAGGGATATCTGTCTGGGGTTTCCCTATCGGGAATAAAGGTTTTCTTGCTGCCATGAGGGAAATGGAAGCGAAGAGCTTTAGCAGTTTCTTTAAGACTAAAAGGGCTAAAGATTTACTCGTTTCTGGAAATTGTGAGCTCAAGCATCTGCTGAAGCTCGTTGTGGGAGATGAATCACTCTACGAACAGTATTTGTATGATCAGCAGTTTGCTCATCCTGGCTGGTCAGGTATTGTTTCCGCTATTGAAGATCAGCCGGAATCCTTGCTCAATCAGAAGGAGGTCTCACTGCATGATCTACTTGTCTTTGAGTTACTCATGGAAATCGACGCGTTGGATTCCTATTTCGGGGAAAACTGGCAGCCGATCGGCAGTATTCTGGAAGAGAGACCGGTTTCACTTTTCGACGATGTTCCTGAAACGGAAGTGGACGAGGCTTATTCACTCTGGCATGACGCTTTCGAATGGTCTTATTATGACCAGGTACTGACTGGTATTGCCCAACAGGACAAGAGCTGGGAAAGGAAGATCGAGAACAAAAGCTTTCAGACTTTCTTTTGTATTGATGACCGGCTTACTTCGTTTCGTCGCTACCTCGAACAACTCGATCCGAATTGCGAAACCTTTACTACTGCAGGATTTTTCAATGTGGAGCTGTATTATCAGCCGGAAAATGGAAAATTCTATACCAAATGCTGCCCCGCTCCGGTTTTCCCGAAATACTTGGTCAAAGAGGTGGGTAGCAACGGAAAGATAAAGAAAGAGGCTCATTTCTCGAAGTCGTCGCATTCTCTCTTTCATGGTTGGCTGATTTCACAGACTCTTGGATTCGTGTCTGCCCTCAGGCTGGCACTGAATGTTTTTAGGCCGTCCGATATGCCTGCTATGGCTTCCTCCTTTGCTCATATGAGCGAAGTTTCGGAGCTCACTATCGAAAATAAGAACCCGGAAGACAAGGAAAACGGATTACAGATTGGATTCACCATTCCGGAGATGATCCAGCGGGTGGAAGGTGTTCTGAACAGCACCTCGCTGAATGGCGTGGCAAAGACCTTTGCACCCATCGTCTATATCATCGGCCATGGCGCCACTAGCGTTAACAACCCTCACTATGCCGCTTACGATTGTGGAGCCTGTGGTGGTAGACCTGGTTCAGTCAATGCGAGAACCTTCTGCTATATGGCCAATCACCCCAAGGTCAGGGAGGGACTTGCTGCAAAAGGAATCATTATTCCACCGGAGACGCAATTCGTTCCAGGCCTGCACGATACCACGCGTGACGAGGTGGCGTTTTTCGATGAAAACAAGCTCTCGTCGGAGAATGCGGCGATGCATAGGAGAAATTCTCTGGTATTTACCGAAGCCCTGGATCTGCATGCGAAAGAGAGATCAAGAAGACTGGTGTCCATCAACACCAAGATGAGTCCCAGAGAGATTCATGAAGAAATCCGCCGCAGATCGGTTTCGTTATTCGAACCCCGGCCGGAACTCAATCACGCCACCAACGCGGTTTGTATCGTTGGTAGACGCAGTTTGTCCGAAAACCTGTTTCTGGACAGACGGGCGTCATCGAGTTCTTACGACTATCGGGCTGATCCCGAAGGCAAGTTCCTCGCCATCTCTATGGGACCCATCGCGCCGGTTATGGGAGGTATTGATCTCGAGTATTTTTTCTCCCGAACCGACAATCATAAAATGGGTGCGGGAACAAAGCTGCCCCACAACGTTATGGGACTTATCGGAGTGGCAAACTGCGCTGATGGTGATCTGAGAACCGGTCTGCCAAGCCAGATGATCGAAGTACACGATCCTGTTCGTCTCCTTGTCATCATAGAACACTATCCTGATGTAGTGCTGAAGGTGATCAAGGCTGCTGCAGCAAATTATTCATTTTATGAAAATTATTGGGTGCACACCGTGGTGGTACACCCGGAAACGGGTCAGCTGCACTTATTTAAGGACGGAAACTTCTCGACTGTG
>NZ_JAGFJM010000094.1 GCF_024102715.1 Nitrosomonas communis | reverse complement strand
ATGATGAAGTACCAGGGATGCAGGGTTGCATAGCAATATCCCGAGAAGACAAGCAGAAACCCAAGCAGCATGACAAGTTCGGGCACAGCCAGATATAAACCTGCCAACCCGATCAGGCCGAAAAATAAATGCAGGGAGGCGATGGTAATCACCGTATCTTCGATACGGAAGCCCGCATGCAGCAGAATATGGTGCAAGTGGTTGCGATCGGGCGTAAATGGAGATTTCCTTAACCATACGCGCCGCAGCATGACTCTGATGGTGTCCATCAATGGAATGGAGAATAACCAGATGGCCGTGACGGGGGTGATGGCTGGGTCAGTTCCTTGCGAGAGATCAACCAGCAGCCAGGCAAACAGGAAGCCGAGCAGCATGCTGCCATTGTCGCCCAGAAAAACCTTGGCGCGGCGCTGGGAGGCGTAGCGCAGGTTGAAATATAAGAAACCGGCTGCGCCACCGGCAAGCATGACTGTCAGCAGCAGATAGGGCGAATCGCCGCTTATGGCGGCGGCAATGCTGATCAGGAGCAAACTGATCAAGGATATCGTTCCGGCCAGCCCATCGATACCATCGACCATATTGAGTGCATTGATACCACCAATGGTGGCAAAGATAGTGAAAGGAATCGCCAGCAGGCCCAGCCCTAGCGTCAGGCCGGGCAGCAAGCCACCAAGGCTGCTGAGCGCAACGCCACCGGCCAGCGCCATAATGAGTGCGACGATGGTCTGGATGATGAGACGCACTTTGTAATTCAGTTGCCATAAGTCGTCGGCAAAACCAGTGGCAAAAATGATGATGGCGCCCACTCCTAAACTGAGCCATTTCAATGATTGCTCGGGATAAGTCGTGAACAGCAGGAAGAGTGCTACTGATAAGACTGCCAGAATGCCCACGCCACCGACAAAGGGGGTGATAGTGTCATGCTGTTTATGCCCGCCGGGGTGATCGGCAATGCCATGTGCAAGCGCCGCTGAAATAGCAAAATGAATAACTGCTGCTGACAATATCATGCTGATTGCAAATAAAACAATCTCTTGTTCCACAACATCAGTTGAGATCATAATTTGCTCCTTGATAGATCATAACTACGAAACATAATGGCATAGCTTTGTTAAATATATTTTAAACTGTCAATTGCTTATCAGGATGTTTGTTTTTTAACGGTTGCAACAGGTCCTTTGTTTACATGGCGGAGTCCCTGTTGATTAGCTGTCGCGCAATTTGTGACTGGAAAAATACATGGCGCTATAACCTTACTATAAGGCATGCAGTTGTTGCAAATAATTCTCATTTTCGGCAAGCGTCGCTCCTCATCATCGGCAAATCTTTTCGGGATGCGTTTTTTAACATACATACGACAATATGAGAATGTGGCAAATTGTCACACATGTACTAAAGGGTACCTGTACTAAGGTACACTTGATTTTTGATTTTAATCTGTTGAACAGAGTGTGTTTATTTGGGGTTTTCATCGTTTTAATTCTTCGATAATGAATTCAATGAGTTCTTGTGGGAACGAACCAAAGCCGGGCACGGTATCGGCGATACTGGCTAATAGGATGCGGCCTTTATCAAGAACGAGCATGAGATTTTCAAGACCTCCTTTCTCATGAAATTCAAGATAGCTGTGCTCGAAAGATTCGAGTTTGAGATCGAGTTGAATGCCAGTTAAACCTGATTCAATCATGGCTTCATAATTGGTTGGAAACTGGATGTAATCATGTTCTTTTAATTTATTCAGTCTGGGAAGCGCTTCTTCCAGACTATGACTGAAGTTGGTTCTAAAATTCAAGCGGAAAAGAAGGGGGCTGGATTTTTCAATTAACTTGAGTAAACCGATGATTGCTGTAAGAAAGTCATCTAGATTTTCTATTTTTTCAGGCATACTGACTTCTGGCTTCCTCTTTAAATCGCTGGCGTATTATATCTGATAGCTGACGCCGTCTAATTTCATTTCTAAATCAAAACTGACATTGTCGGCTTCACCTTGCCGTATTATTTATACTGTCCGCGGCTCGCCTTCGCGTCATTTTTGATTTTGAAATGGAATAATTCATTTCCGGAACGGAATGAGGAGGATGTTTAGCAAGCGGCAGCAGAATGCCGTGTCACGCCATTCACGCAGACCAATCATCATGTTGTTGTGACCGGCTTGCGGCTGATCTCGGTAGCTGCCAAACAATTTGTCCCAGATGACAAGATTGAATCCGTAATTGCTGTTCATTTCCGGTATCAGGGCAGAGTGATGAACGCGGTGCATATCCGGCGTGACGATAAGCTGGCGCAACATTCGATCCAGTACAAGCGGCAGGCGGATGTTGCTGTGATTGAACATGGCCATGCCATTGAGCACTACTTCGAAAATCAGTACCGCAAGCATAGGCGCGCCCAGGATGACAATCACGGCAAATTTAATCAGCATTGAAAGTAGCATTTCCAGTGGATGGAAACGTGCGCCCGTCGTGACATCAATATCCAGATCAGCATGGTGTGCGCGATGCAATCGCCACAGTAAAGGGAAGACATGCATCATCACGTGCTGCCAGTAAATTACCAAATCCAGCAGAATAACGCTGGTGATGAGCGCAAGCCAGGCGGGGACTTGTATCCAGTTGAATAAGCCCCAGCCATTGGCTTGCGCATAAATCGCGAGACCAGTCCCTGTCATGGGAAATACCAGCCGCAGGATAAGGCTGTTCAGCAGAGTGAGCGCTAAGTTGTTACGCCAACGCAGTATTTTTGCAACAGTCAACTGGCGCTTGGGAGCATATGCTTCCCACCATGCCATGAGGGTGAAAATGCTGAGGAAAAATCCCAGTCTGATGACTATTTCATGGTCGGTTGGCATGAATTGTAGGTACTGCAAATAGGGTACCTGATAAAAGTATGAGCAACTGATGCATTCTGCCTCCTGTTAAAGCTCATTCGAGTTTAAGTAAAGTTTTGGATCAATAAATCAGATTAATTTTGCCTTAGCGCCAAGTTTACGGCCAGAATAAGCAAAGTTAGAATCTGATTTTTTATTTGCCAGCAATTTAACTTAACCGATTAATATTTATTTTTTGACGAGACAAAGGAATTTAGCATGGAAGATTGGGAACCGGCATTGGATATCGCGTTTAATTTCTGGGTTGGACTGGCAATTTTATTGGTGATTTTGATCAAAACTGCGGTCCGGTTTGTCCCGCAGAACATGGCTTATATCATTGAGCGTTTTGGCAAGTACAATAAAACCATGGAAGCGGGTCTGAATATATTGATTCCGTTCATTGACCGGGTTGCCTATCAGCGCAGCCTGAAGGAGCAGGCAGTTGATGTGCCAAGCCAGAGCGCCATTACCAAAGATAATATTTCTTTGGTAGTCGATGGCGTGCTGTATATGAAAGTGCTTGATCCCTACAAGGCTTCTTACGGTGTTGATGAATATGAATATGCAGTGACGCAACTTGCCCAAACCACCATGCGCAGCGAAATCGGCAAAATGGATCTGGACAAAACCTTCGAGGAGCGAGAAAGTCTGAACGCCAACATCGTTACCGCCATCAACGAAGCTGCAAGTCCTTGGGGGGTGCAGGTGATGCGCTATGAAATCAAGGATATTGAGCCTCCCCGCTCGGTGCTGGAGGCTATGGAGCGCCAGATGAAAGCAGAGCGGGATAAGCGTGCCATGATTCTGGAATCAGAAGGTCAACGGCAATCATCGATCAATGTGGCAGAAGGCGACAAACAAGCAAAAGTGCTTGCGGCTGAGGCAGAAAAAACAGAGCAGATTCTGCGGGCGCAAGGCGAAGCAGCAGCTATTCTGGCTGTTGCCGAAGCAAAATCGCAGGCGCTTAAAATTGTGGGGGATATCGCCAATACTGTCGAGGGGCAACGCGCAATCCAGCTTGAGCTGGCTGGCAATGCCATCGAAGCAAAAAAGGCGATTGCCAAAGAATCATCTATCGTGCTGTTATCTGACAATCAAACTCAGGCTGCCAATTTGGTAGCAGAAGCAATGACGATCATCAACACATTAAACAAAGGTGAACGGTCTCAACCTTAATCTGTCACGGCTGGTGGATCGCTGCAGTAAAACCTCTCCCGCTCGCGGTGAGCTGGTCGAACCACCAAGCGCCTGACATTAGCCTGCGGCAGGCCGAACGGCATCTTTGTCAATGTTGCATTGAAACAATCCACTAGCTAAATGGATTAATTGAAGACATTATGGATACGATTATCAGTTATATCGATCAGCATCAGGGTGAATTCTGGATTGCTTTTGGCTTCACCGTGCTTGTGGTCGAGGTGTTGTTTTTTGGCATGACAACCATTGTATTGATGTTTTCCGGACTAGGCGCGCTGATAACCGGATTGTTGATGCTGGCTGGTGTGCTGCCCGCAACATGGTTGGCAGGAATTGCCGGGTTTGGCATTAATTCAGCCATCATCACCGCGATACTATGGAAGCCGCTGCGGCGTTTACAGGGAAAACGTGCGCCAGTGCGTGATAAAAGCAGTGATCTCATCGGCTTGGAATTTGTCCTGGAGCAGGATATCAAGGCGCTGCAGCCGGGAAATATACGTTATTCCGGCATTAACTGGCGGGTTGAGATTGATCCTGAAGCAGGGGTCGATTTAATTGTTGCCGGTCAGCGCGTTATTGTCGCTTCAGTGGATGTGGGTATTTTTCGCATTAAACCGCTCTCGACCGCACTTGGTGAGAAACCTGCCGCCTAAAATATGCTCATCGCCCGCCAGAATCTGGTTTTTATAATTCCTCATCCAGCCTTGCCCCGGAAGGAAGAACGTATTGATGCTAAATCTTGCCGGGCGGTGCGTATCGTTGTGGCAATTTTTTTAATGACGAAACAAAATCCACTGGATGACATGCTAATATTGATTTTCAGGTGGTCATGTTTGGGAGCAGGTAGCTAAACTTAAATGAATTTTCTATTTTTGAAAGGAGAATTACATGAGTTTCGAAAGTGAGATGAAAGCAAGATTTGGTGGTTTCTGGAATTCATTGGTATTGTTGCTCATCATTATTATTTGTCTTCGGTTTTCAGTTATTGAATGGGCAACGGAAGATCTGGGAACGCGATTATTTCATTCATTCAAGTTATTTTTCTGGTGCATACTGTTTGGCGTGGTACTGGCTATCATGAAAATCATGTTTTCATTTTCGAACCCGCCATATTCACGACTGCCTGCTTCGGCCAATTTTGTATGGGGTCTAAAACGTGGGATCACGATTGGCGGCTTAATAATATTGATTGTGGGCATACTTCATTTAGACAATT
>NZ_JAGFJM010000077.1 GCF_024102715.1 Nitrosomonas communis | reverse complement strand
AGCTGGGACAACACCGTGCGCCTGTGGGATGCTGAGTCGGATCAACCCATCGGCCAACCCCTGCTGGGACATCAGAATGCCGTTTCAAGTGTCGCTTTTTCCCCGGACGGCCGCCGCATCGTCTCCGGCAGCTGGGACAGCACAATACGCCTGCGGGATGCTGAGTCAGGACAACAGATCGGCCAGCCTCTGCTGGGTCATCAGGATGCAGTTTTGAGTATCGCGTTTTCCCCGGACGGACGGCGCATCGTGTCAGGCAGTATGGACAAAACGGTGCGCCTGTGGGATGCCAGTATTTTTATGCTCTCTCTCAAAGAATTGGCAGCACGCGCCGAGAAGCTCTGCCCGTTGAGTAAAGCTGAGCGTCAACAGTTAGGCCTTTTTGATCCTCGAAATCAAGCCACAATTCAAGCGCTAACACCCGAGCAAAGCCGGGCATGCGGCGAAGAAGAACGCAAGCAAAGCCACTAATAGAAACGCTCCACGAACTTCCTCCCAAAAATTCTGAAAGGAGTAGATCATGAGTTTAAATGACCTGACAAACGTACCTGCAGACATTAATACAGGTGTACGAAACGCTAAACAGCAAACCATGCTGACATTACTGGGTAATCCGCGTTCTTCATATGATAGCGATTGCCAGCCTGTTACGCATACTACATTGAAAAAACTGATTGTATTGGAAGACGTTGGGCCATTTAGAATAACCGGCCTCAAACCCGCAATCGATGATTTACGCGCTATTTTTATCCGTGTCAAGATGAACAATCCTCAGTTGCATGCAGCATTGGGCACTGCCGGGATGCTCTGTTGCCGCCTGGTTCGTGGTTCCCAGACATCGATCAGCAATCATTCGTGGGGAACTGCTATCGATATCAAAATCAACGATCAACTTGATCGACGAGGAGATGGCAAAGTTCTGCAAGGGTTGGTAGATCTCGCTCCATTTTTTAACAAACAAGGATGGTTTTGGGGAGCTGACTTTGGAACTGAGGACAGTATGCACTTCGAGGTTGGAGATGACCGTATACGAGAATTTCATAAAGCTGGCCTCTTCGGTCACGCTGTCGTCGCACCTGAATTCGCATTGAGTATTGGCGATCGTGGACCCGAAGTGCGTCACTTGCAGGAGCGACTCAATTTTTTAGGAGCAGAAATGAAAGTGGATGGTATCTTTGGCTCAGCTACGCATGCAGATGTCGGTGCATTTCAAGCTGAAAAAGGCCTTATACCAGATGGCATTGTTGGTCCAAAAACGGCCGAAGCATTAGGTTTATAAAATGAGATTGCGTTACTGAGCAGGGTTATTTATGCGATTTATTATATCCACAATACTCATTGCGGTAATAAGTACACCCATTATCACCGCTTATAGCAAAGAAGACAGCGAGTACGTATCCTTGCAAGCACAGTCTTGCAAGGCACCGGATGATCTGGTTATTCGTCATTATCTTTCCCGCGATCTTGTAGTAAGCGAATGCCCGACCAGGGCCATAGTTCAATCAGAACCCTTGAAGTTATTTATTGTGTCAACTGATGAGCGATCCTGGATTGATCTCGCTATAGGTAACACCATATGGTCTAGCGAGGATGAAGTTGTTTATGAAAAAGAAAATCAATTTGGTTATTTTCCTAACGTTGGTAATGCACCTGCAGAAATAAGAATGAGCGATACCGGTGTTGTTGCTGGTTTAATCTTCCGCGTTACAGCACAAACTCCTGATGCTCGATCAGCCAATCTTGGTACTTCAAATGTCTCAAGGTTATTTGTAATCGGACTCAAAAAATCTAGTGCATGTTTTCTAGGTCTTGCCAGCAATAACACGATGGCTCGCAAATTATTGGATTCTGGTGCTGTTTGTAAACGGATGCTTAAAACTGAACAGCTGCCGTGAAGTCATTTTCTGAGTCTAAATTAATAAATAGATTCTATTTATTTCTTCAAACTCAATGATTTACCAATTTAAGCAAAATTTTTAACCCATAGGTGATAAAAAAATGAATCTTACAACATGGATAGACGTGGCTATCGGATTAACTCTCATTTATCTTGGGGTTAGCTTGTTTGTGACTATTATCAATGAGTACATCGCTCAAATGCTCAATTTGCGTGGGCGCCAATTACGTGCTGCCCTGAATAAATTAATTGATAATGATGCGATTAAGCAAACATTATTAAAAAATCCGGCACTTGAGCCCTTTTTCACAGAACAACCGAAAAAGAAAGGTTTTTATATCATTTTCGATGAACTGAAACGGCTATTGATCACATTCTTCCCGACCAATAGATTACCTTCCTATGTCGATCCCAATATACTGGGGCGCATGCTCATTGGCAGCCTTTTATCTGCTGGCAATACTCACAATGCAGTAAACCAAATTTCGGCAACAATTGATAAATTATCAACAGATTCAGCACTGACGATTCAGCTGCAGGCTATTGTAAGAACAAGCGGCAGTACCATTGAAAATTTTTCTACTGCAATCAGTGATTGGTTAGATCGATCACTCACAATGATGAGCGAAAGTTATAAACGGAATCTGCAGATCATCAGTTTTGGCGTTGGGCTAGCCATTGCAGTAACTCTAAATATTAATACGATCACACTCACCCAGCACCTTTACCGGGACAAAGAAACACGCGATGCGACAACTTCTCTCGCCATTCAAATTGCCGAGCAAACCAATAAAGCGTCTTTTGAGCAATGTATTAACTTGCCTCGCGACAAACTTATGAGCGATAACGCGTGTGCTCCTTTCAAAGGACTGGTCGATGCTATTCAGACACGCAATTCAACTTTGGGGCTGCTACCAATCGGCTGGCCAGAAGGCGTTTTGAAATTACTTTCGGCCACACTGACAGATTGGCTTGGCTGGTTCATGACCGCCCTTGCCGTATCACTTGGCGCTCCCTTCTGGTTTGACTTACTCAATAAAGTTGTAAGCGTTCGCCATGGCATACGTAAGCCCGAGATAGAACAGCCAGTTAAAAAAACTTAATTCATTCTGGAAAAACATAATTTCTTTATAAATCTGGTGATGCCATCTTCGCTATAGCCGTTAGTAGCCAACATATCATGATTGAGGTGTTTTACGGGACAAAGCAGTATCGGCAGGAACGGGCAAGTCAGGACATTGTGTTCGATACTTGCTATCAGGCGATACCCATTCATGCCATTCCATCATACTCATATTACGCGTCAATTTATTACAGAGCGCATCGCTCCATGCCGTGGTGGCTGGCCATAGGCGCACGGTCTTGTCGGCACTGCCGGAGGCGATGCGCGTACCGTCAGGACTGAATACCGCGCTTGATACTGAGCCCAGGTGCCCGGGCATGGGGTTGCCTATCGGCAGACCACTGTTTACGTTCCATAACCGCAGCATCATATCGTGACCGCCTGAAATAATACGGCGGCTATCAGGACTGAAAGCGACACTATTGACGCGCTCTTCATGGCCCACTAACGGCTCACCGAGAGACTGGCCAGTATGCGCATTCCACAGCCGCACCGTTTTATCTTTGCTGCCGGAAGCAATATATTGCCCATCCGGGCTGTAAGCAACACTCACGACATCCCGTTCGTGCCCGCGCATGGGTGCGCCGACAGCTTGACCTGTCTTTGCATTCCAGCGCTGCAAAGTCTGATCGTAACTCCCGGAAACAATGAAGGCGCTGTCTGGGCTAAAAGCCACGCTCCTGACCATTTTCTCATGTCCCCGCATCGGTGCACCGATTTGCTGGCCCGTGTGGGCATCCCATAGACGTACAGCATTGTCCTTACCACCCGATGCAATCAGCGTACCATCAGGACTGAAGGCGACAGTCTCCACGCCGTCTTCATGCCCATACCATGGGTTACCAATCGGCTGGCCATTAGCGGCATCCCATAGCCGCAGCGTCTTGTCGCTTGCACCTGACACAATGCGGCTGCCATCGGGACTGAACACAGCACCATTGAGCGTTCCTTCATGGCCTCGCATCGGTTCGCCGATCGACTCACCGGTATGGGCATCCCACAAGCGCAGCGTTTTGTCGTCACCGGCCGAAAGAATACGGCTGCCATCCGGACTAAACACGACGCTCGCCACCATATCTTCGTGCCCTTGCAGCGGCACATCAATGAATTGAATATTACTGGCATCCCATAACCGCAGCGTGGCATCGCGACTGACTGATGCAATCAGCTTGCCGTCAAGTGAAAATGTGGTACTGATCACAGCGCCTTCATGTCCGCGCAGAGGTTGACCGACGAGCTGACCAGTCCGACTATCCCATAGCCGTAGCGTTTTATCCTCGCTAGCTGAAACGATACGGGTGCCGTCAGGAGAAAAAGCAACGCTGGTAATGATTCCGTTATGTCCACGCCATGTTTCACCTATCGGCTGCCGGGTATGCATATCCCATAGCCGCAGTGTTTTATCCTCGCTCCCTGAAACAAGCCAGCTATCGTCAGGGGAAAAGGCGACGCTGCGGATTGCGCCATCATGCCCTTGCCAAGGTGCACCCATCGGTTCGCCGGTTGCCAGATTCCACAACTGGAATATGCCTTCACCTGCCATGATCAACTGCTTACCATCAGATGAAAAAGCCATGCAATAGATAGGCCCGTCGCCTTTTATCTCTCTAGTGAGTCGTTTAGTATCGATATCCCACAAGCGTACCGCTCCCTTGGCATCTCCGGTTGCCAACTGCTTACCATCAGGTGAAATGGCGATACTGCTCATTCCTTGTTCGGCGATCTGTATCGGCTCACCGAGCAATTGCCCGGTTTGCGCCTCCCACCAACGCAATATACCGTCGTCACCAGCCGAAAGCAGACGCATACTGTCTGAACTGAATGCAATGGCATGGATTGGTGCATCTGTCGTCCAGATTTTTCGCGTATTGTATTTTCTATTCAATACTGTGATCAGCGCTGCATCCACCTTTTTATTACCAGGTGCAATTTGTTGTGCTGCCAGCAATTGCAGCATAGCGCGTTCATCGCCCCCTGGTCGCATGCCATGCGAGATATCCAGACTCTCGGCTACCAGGCGCAGGCTGATGATCTCGCGCTGCGCTAGCTTTCTTTCTTTTCTTTCAGTATTGGCATCATAAAACCAATAGCTTGCTGTGCAGATCCAAATGATGACAACCCAAAATCTGCGTTGCAGTTTTCGCGCCTGCTGGCGCAACTTTGCTGCATCTGCTTGCGCCCTTTCCGTGGCGCGCAGCCGTTCGGCTGCCAGCGCCTCTGCCGTCGCCTGTTTTTCCAGCGCGGTTTCGAGCGCCATGCGGCGACGCCGCTCCTCCTCCTCAGCTCGCAGACGCTGCAATTCCAACTGTCGCAAACGCTCGTTACGCGCTTTGCTGACGACACTGACCAGCCGATCATGAATCAGCTCGATGCGACTGACGCCTAATTGCTGATCGATGCGCAGGAGGCGATATTTGGTTGCCAGCAACGAAAGCTGCTCTCTCGTCAGGAATCCATCCTGCAATGCCTGGTCAACGGGATAGCTGCTGCGATAACGGTTACCCTGAATCAAATGGGTTTCGATAAATTCCGACACGATCGCGGGCAGACCCGCCAGTGCTTGGTTGTAAAAATCCTGCAAAATATCCTGGCCCGCCTGACGCAATAACTCAAGATCGATCTTGCCCTCGGCTGAACGACGCTGATTGAGCTGGTAGCAGCACAAACTCAACAGTACCGGCTCGATCACCGGTAGCGCACTGGCGGTGGCTGAGTCAAGATTGCCGACGAAATCGACCAGCGGTTCTGCAACCCCTGTTGCCAGCACAGCAGCGCCTGCTGCCATAACAGCTTCAATCGCCCGTGCACGAGACATCGGCAATAAACGCAGGCGATTACGCAACAGAGAAGGTACTTGCCGCTGCCAGCCTTCAATTTCCGGCAGAAAATCTTCGCGGAAGGACAATACGACGCGATAGCGTTGTGCCTGCAGATCCAGGTCGGACAGAACACGCCGACTGGTTTCTGCGAGGGTGAGTTCAGTAGGAATACGATTTTCGATCAAATCGGCCAGCGCATTCAATGTCAACTGCAGCTGCGCGGGCATCAGCTCGCCCTGGGAAAAAATTTCCTCGAATTGATCGAATACCAGTACCGGCGTCAGTAGATAATTGTCTTGACTCCATATTTCCAGATCACGGCGATGCAGGTAGCACCACAAGCTTTCATCTTTTGCCGGCGCTGGAAATTCGGCATTCGCTGTTGTAAGCGCTTCCTGCAATTTCTGCATCGCCTGCTCAAGTGGAGGTAATAAAGCCGAAAGAGCAAAATCGAGTCGCAAATGAACAGGAAAAAAATGCTCTGCGCGCAAGAGTGGATAAAGTCCTGCTTGCAATAGCGATGTTTTGCCAAGTCCGGATTTACCATATAACGCGGTCAGAGGTGTCTGCCGGATCATGCGTGCGAGCTCGGCAGCTTCCTCTTTGCGGCCAAAAAAGAAGTTGCTCGCGTTTTCATCGTAAGCAGCCAGCCCCGGCCACGGTGATTGTGCTGTCAGCCGAATCTCTGCTTTCGTTTCGTCCGCAGCAAGAATGGATTCGGACATGTTCGTCAGCGGCGATTGGGGAGGAGGAGTCATCGCTTAAACACTGCGTTGCCGTTCAGCGCGGATAAGTTTCTTTAATAGTGTATTGGTCTGCTCATCTGGCAGACCGCCCGGTGCGTGGCCAAAATGCAAGTTATCTTTCCATTCGTGCGGCACACGCTGGTATTGTTCCGGATCGTAAGCCTGATCGATGATCATGGGAACAACGAATGTTCTGCCTTGAATCGATTTACTCCGGTCAAGCGCTTCGTTCCATTCCCGCCGGAAAAACTTTTCATCCAGTTGATCGGCTGAACTGGAGATCAGCGGAACGAAATAACGGCACGTGCGGATACCAGTCAGGATACGTTCCCGGAAATCCTGCCCCGGCTCGATCACCGATTTATCGAACCAGATTTCATTGTCTGCTATACCCAGCGATTTCAACGATTCCATCAGTTTTACGGCTACCGAATAATCAGGCGCACGGCAATAACTGATAAAGAACATGGTGTTGCGGGGAATCACCTCAGCTTGTGTGGATGTAACCTCCTCTGCTGCGCCATGACGCGTCAGCCAGCGCTGATGCAGTTCAGCAATAAATACTGTGGGGGAAATATCAGACAGAATTTCTGTTCCCGCGCTGTAGCTTTTTAGAAAATAGATCAGCTCCTCTTCTGCTTGCAATGCTTCCACAAGCCATTCGCGCTTTCTTTGCGTGTCCGAAAGTCGTTGCTGATTGGTCAGACGCAAAAAGAAGCGACTCAGCCACGCTGGAAAATTGCAACCGATCAGCAGCAAATTACGCTGTTGCAATTCAGCTAAAAACCGGACCGGCACATGACTACCGCGCGCAATAATGTTATGCACATATTCCAGAATATCTTCATCATGAATTGCAAACATGGGAGCAGGTCTCGATTTGCCGAACAAATAGAGCAAAAACACTTCCCCTGCGCGCGACAACCAATCGGCAGGTAAATCAGCTCCTTCGCTCGTGGGCAAATAAGGAGAATGAACGATCTCATTGACAACACATCGCGTCCGCAGACTGCGTGCAAGCAGCTCATCCGGCGTCAGGGTTACGAACAGACGGAAATGGCTAATGGCTGCAATCTGTCTGACTGGCTCCGGCATCGCTGCTTCACTTTTGGGCATCAACTTTTCGATCGCATCGTGAATATCGCCATATAAATCCTGGAGCTTATGATCGCGCTTGAGGCGCGTGACAGCTTCATTCATTTCGCGAAACGGCGGCAACGGATTACTGCCGGGATCACAGTTATAGGATGCCAGAAGCTGACGCGCAACCTGCGCCTGCAAGGAATCGTTGCTGCCCTGGGCGATCAGGATTTGTGGACCCAGCACGGGTACCACCAATCCATCTTCGATCGATTTCAACAAACGGTCCCAGCTTTTTTCATCCATCGCATGTTTACCGATTCTTTATGTACTATTCAGGTAAATTTTATGATGCCAGCAACTATGTCAGTCTATCATACCGCCAAAATACATTTTCCTGCTGATTGCCATGTGTTTCTATACTTCGAAGTTCTTATTCGACACCGCCGCGCTGACAGTAAGAAATAGCCCTGCTATCTGCTGATACGCGCAGCAAAGACAAAATGCCGGATAAACCGCGCAAAAATAAATCTTTGGTGAAACTGGAAAGCATCCAGGGCTTTGTCAAGCATTCTTATTGCTCTATATATATGAAAAAGTGATAAACAAATGAATTAATATTATTTCTACATATATAGAATGACTGATAAAGTTCGCAACCATCGAAGTTACTAATTATTTCAACGCAATGACAAACAGCACGACACCAGCGAACAGCCGATCAGTCCCTCAGGATATCCAGCAAGAGATTCTGCGAGCCATTGCCAGCATTCAATATGGCTCAGTCGAGATTGTGATTCATGCTAATCAGGTCGTGCAAATCGAGTGCCGGGAAAAAATTCGTATCCATCAAGTTGATCCTATTCATAAACTCAAATAACGAATTCAAAATTTAACGCACTCAGCTCATGTTTGCTCAAATACTCGACATCACCTCGACCAGAAAACTGGAGAAAGAAAAAAATGCACAACCTTGGCCTGACCGGAATACCGGAAGGACAGCGGGGAGAGATGAATGAAGTACCTTTGGCAAAAATTATTTGCATTAGCAGGAGAAGTCTTTTTCTTACTGCTGATAACTATTATCAAATTCCAGTTTAAGACGATTGCCATCTTAAAAAATACCTTATTTCCAGTATTTAACAGAACTAAGCCATTCTTGGTTAAAAGCAGCACCTTCATGTTGATTGGAAGCATACTATCGGTGGCGTGGTTCCAGAAGATTGCGGGTGCTCAATCCTTTACCGAAAACGCTACCTCTCGGCAAGCTGTCCTGCAAACTGCTCAAGCGGCTGGGGAGGATGCCTACAAGTGGGCCGTTAAATCCAAGGAACAACCAACTGCGCAACCTGCGGCCGCCATAGTCGAAGCCTCCCAGAAAACAACCTATTTTCAGCGTGCGCGCAGCTATGCCACCCATCCTGAATCTGATCCGCCCCGCTATGTGCGTAATCTGGCCAAGACTGAATACGAAATATTCAAGGATCTCAACTGGCTCGATGCCGGTCTTGATCACCGCACACGTTTTGAGTTGCGTGATGGTGATATCCGGCGCAATAACCTGTTAACCGATTACCCATTCTTACTGCGGACTCGTGCGTACGTAGGGATCAGGAATATCCTTGATCCGTTTCGGATGGCGGTCGAATTTCAGGACTCGCGCGGTTATAACAGCGAGTTCCCACGAGATAACCGTGACTGGAATGAGTTTGAGCTGATTCAGACCTATGGTGAGCTATATTTCAAGAATGCGTTGGGGCAGGACGATCTGGGAAATAACCGTCCAATCCGGATCCGTGGTGGCCGTATGGCCTGGGAAGCAGTTGACCGGCGTTTGCTCGGTAACAACCAATGGCGCAATACCACCAACAATTTTGAAGGCTTTCGCGTCACCTTTGGACAAGAGGCCAATGACTGGGAGTTCGATGCCTGGGGCATGCAGCCGGTCATTCGTGACATCGATGAATTTGATGGGCGCAATAAAAGCCAATGGTTTTATGGCGCAGTAGGGCATTGGCGCAAGTGGTCAGATGTCATTACGCTGCAGCCCTATTTCATGGGACTCAAACAAGATGACCGGGAAGGACGTCAGCCCGAGCGGGATATCTATTCACCAGCCATCCGTGCCTATGGCGTGCTGCCCAATACCAACATCGATTTCGATCTGGGCGCGATCTATCAGTTTGGCCGCGACAATGGCATGAAAAAATCTGCCTGGTCTTATCTGCTTGAATTTGGCTACTCCTTCAAACACGACTGGAAACCCCGGCTCAGCGCCTTTTATGGTTTTGTCAGCGGTGACCGCGACCCTAACGACAATGTTGACAACCGTTTTGAACGATTCTTCGGCTTTGCACGGCCGTGGTCACCTGATGACTATCTCGTCATGGAAAACGTCAAAGCACCCAAACTGGTATTCGAGTTTTCTCCGCACAAAGATATCTCCATTGACGGGGGCTATAGCTGGTTCTGGCTCGCCAGTGACACCGATCGTTTCAATAATTTACTGAACATTTCAACCCCTAATCCCAACAATCGTGACCGTACCGGAGAAAGTGGCGATTTCATCGGGCAATCGATCAATGCGCGCGTCAATTACAAATTGTCATCGCTGGCCGACACCACCATAGGGTATTCACACTTTATCAGCGGGGAGTTCACCAAGAACAGGCAGATGGCGGCACTGGGAGAATCCCGGGATAGTTCCAATTTTTTCTATGTTGAAGTATCGATTCGAGCATTTAAATAAAGCGTTCAAATAACCCAAACCTTATCCATTAAAGGAACAAAGATGACAGCAAATAAATGGTTAAACATCATCCTCCTGGCAGCAAGCTTACTGATCAGCAGTCATGCATTAGCAGACAAAACCTTGTTGAATGCCTCCTATGATCCAACGCGCGAGCTCTATCAGGAATTCAACCCTGCATTCAGCAAATACTGGCAAGCACAGACCGGTGAGAAGATTACCATCCGCCAGTCACATGGCGGCTCCGGCAAGCAAGCACGTTCCGTCATTGACGGACTGGACGCCGATGTGGTCACGCTGGCATTGGCTGGTGATATTGACGCGATTGCAGCATATGGCAAGCTCCTGCCAGACGATTGGCAAACCCGTTTGCCAGGTAACAGCTCGCCCTATACTTCAACCGTTATTTTTCTGGTGCGCAAAGGCAATCCGAAAGGCATCAAAGACTGGAATGATCTCGCCAAGCCAGGCGTTGCCGTAATCACCCCTAACCCCAAAACATCTGGCGGCGCGCGCTGGAACTACCTGGCAGCCTGGGAATACGGCAAACAGCATTTTGGTGAAGCGAAAGCCAAGGAATTTGTCGCAGATATTTTTAAGAATGTGCCAGTACTCGATTCCGGTGCGCGCGGTTCTGCGACGACCTTCATAGAACGTGGCATTGGCGACGTGCTCATTTCCTGGGAAAACGAAGCATTCCTGGCACTTAAGGAATATGGCCAGGGTAAATTTGAAATCATTATTCCCTCATTCAGCGTGCTGGCAGAGCCCACCGTAGCCCTGATCGACAAGGTTGTCGACAAAAAAGGCACACGCAAAATCGCTGAAGCTTATCTGCAGTACCTCTATTCGGATGAAGGCCAGGAAATTGCTGCCAAACATTTCTACCGGCCAAGTAATGAAAAAGTTGCGGCAAAGTATGCCAGGCAGTTCCCGGCCATCAAACTGTTCAAAATCGATGACGCATTTGGCGGCTGGAAAAATGCACAAAAGGTCCACTTTGATGATGGCGGTACATTTGATCAAATCTATCTGAAATAACGAGCTTCGTATTGGTGAAGTCAACTGAGAGTTGCAAAAAATCATAGCAAGCGCCCCAAACGCAAAGCAGATGGCGCGCAAAGCGAAACATATTAAATGGATAAACGATGAACGAGCACCACCCCACACAACAATTAAGATGCGCAATAGGTTTATTTACAATCTCTGATTGATCAGGAGTTAACACTTGAATACATTCAAACAACATAGCGTGCTGCCAGGATTTAATCTGGCGCTGGGATTTACCCTCCTCTATCTGAGCCTGATTGTGCTGATCCCGCTTGCGGCTGCATTTATTCGTACTGCTGAACTGACCTGGCCAGAATTTTGGGCGACGGTAACGACACCGCGCGTACTGGCTTCGTATCGTTTGACGTTTGGCGCTTCCTTTGCTGCCGCCCTGACTAACGCGCTCTTTGGGCTGCTGGTGGCCTGGGTGCTGGTGCGTTATCACTTTCCCGGCAAACGGCTGGTCGATGCCTTGATCGATCTGCCATTTGCCCTGCCCACTGCTGTGGCAGGAATCGCTCTGACCGCGCTTTATGCCGGCAATGGCTGGATTGGCCAGTTGCTCGAACCGCTCGGCATCAAAGTCGCCTTTACCCCTATCGGCGTCTATGTGGCACTGACATTTATCGGGCTGCCATTCGTAGTACGCACGGTGCAACCGGTGCTGGAAGATATCGAAACAGAGCTGGAAGAAGCGGCCGCCATGCTGGGTGCAAACCGGCTGCAAACTTTCTTGCGGATCATTCTCCCGACTATTTTTCCGGCGCTCATGACGGGTTTTGCGCTTGCCCTTGCGCGTGCCATCGGCGAGTACGGTTCAGTCATATTCATCGCTGGCAATATGCCCATGATTTCGGAAATTACGCCGTTATTGATCATTACCAAGCTGGAACAGTATGACTACGCTGGCGCAACGGCCATTGCCGTCGTCATGCTGATCATTTCTTTCGTTCTGTTACTCATTATCAACCTGTTGCAATGGTGGAGCCGCCGCCGCAATGCATTAGCCTGAGAGACGCACAATGACGACGATAACCATTTCTCACCCAAGCAAAAGCCAGCAGGCTGCCATTACCCAAGAGCCTGCCTGGGTACGCTGGATACTGATTGGCATAGCGCTTGCCTTCCTGACATTATTCCTGTTTGTGCCGCTGGTTTCGGTATTTTACGAGGCACTCAAAAAAGGCGTGGATGTTTATTTTGCTGCGATCACTGAGCCGGATGCGCTTGCCGCCATCAAATTGACACTGACTGCCACGGCGATTGCTGTGCCACTTAACCTGGTATTTGGCGTCGCGGCTGCCTGGGCGATCACCAAGTTTGAATTCCGTGGCAAGAATGTTCTGATCACGCTGATTGATCTGCCCTTCTCGGTATCGCCTGTCGTTGCCGGATTGATCTATGTGCTGGTATTCGGTCTGCAAGGCTGGCTAGGACCATGGCTGGCCGAACACGATCTCAAAGTGATCTTCGCAGTGCCTGGCATCGTGCTGGCAACGATTTTTGTAACAGTGCCGTTTATTGCACGGGAGTTGATCCCATTGATGCAGGCGCAAGGAACGGAGGAGGAAGAAGCGGCAGTGGTATTAGGCGCCAATGGCTGGCAAACATTGTGGAACATTACGCTCCCGAATATCAAATGGGGTCTGCTGTACGGCATCATTCTATGCAATGCGCGCGCCATGGGTGAATTTGGTGCTGTGTCAGTGGTATCCGGCCATATTCGCGGCAGCACCAATACCTTACCGCTGCATGTCGAGATTCTCTACAACGAATATAACTTTGCAGCAGCATTTGCCGTCGCATCGCTCTTGGCATTGCTCGCCTTGATCACGCTTGCCATCAAAACGTTCGTAGAATCAAAAGTCACCCAGCAAAAGCACACCACAAAACTTAAGGAAAATAACCATGAGCATTGAAATACGTCATCTTTCCAAGCAATTTGGCTCGTTTGCTGCATTACGCGATGTTAACCTGAAAATCGAGGCAGGCGAATTACTTGCCTTGCTGGGACCTTCGGGCTCTGGCAAGACCACCTTGCTGCGCGTCATCGCAGGACTGGAAACAGCCGATACTGGTCAAGTATTGTTTAATGACGAAGATGCAACCAGTCAGCATGTGCGTGATCGGCAGGTAGGTTTTGTCTTTCAGCATTATGCGCTGTTCCGTAATATGACGATCTTTGAGAATGTCGCGTTTGGGCTCCGTGTTCGTCCTAAACAGAGCCGTCTGAAAGAACAGGAAATCCGTGAACGCGTCTCTCATTTGCTGAAACTGGTGCAACTTGACTGGCTGGCAGACCGCTATCCTCACCAGCTTTCTGGCGGCCAGCGTCAGCGCATTGCTTTGGCACGCGCTTTGGCAGTTGAACCCAAAGTATTGCTACTGGATGAGCCATTCGGCGCGCTTGATGCCAAAGTGCGCAAGGAATTGCGCACCTGGTTGCGCAGGCTGCATGATGACATGCATATCACCAGTGTTTTTGTCACTCATGATCAGGAAGAAGCACTGGAAGTTTCCGATCGGGTTGTGATCATGAATGAGGGACGCATCGAGCAAATTGGTACACCCGATGAAGTCTATGAGCGGCCGGCTAACCCGTTTGTGTATGAATTTCTGGGACATGTCAATCTGTTCCATGGCCGGATACACCAAGGCCGTGCCTGGATTGGCGATATTGAAATCGATGCGCCTGAGCATGCCGAGGCTGAGGATCTGGCTGCAGTCGCCTATGTGCGGCCGCACGATATCGAGGTTGATCGCACCATTAATGGCGAATCAGCATTGGCAGCGCATGTGGTTCATATTCTCTCCGTTGGTCCGGTCGTAAGACTAGAACTGACGCATGAAGATAATGAAAACAAGAACCTCGTTCAAGTCGAGATCAGCAAGGAACGATTCCGTGAGTTGCAATTGAGAAGAGGTGACCAGGTTTTTATTAAGCCACGCCGCCTTGATCTGTTTCCTCATCAACTGCATTAACAGAGAACAACTAAACATCAACGAAGGAATCAACCATTGAACTTCCAGCAACTGCGTATCCTCAGCGAGACTGTTCGCCAGAATTACAATCTGACGGAAGTCGCCAACGCCTTATTCACCTCGCAATCCGGTGTCAGCAAGCATATCAAGGACCTGGAAGATGAGCTAGGTATCGAATTATTTGTTCGTAAGGGCAAACGATTGACCGGACTGACTGAACCCGGCAAAGAGTTGATCAAGATTGTCGAGCGGATCTTGCTCGATGCCAAAAATATCAAGCGCCTGGCTGAGCAGTTCAGCCAGCATGATCAAGGCCAGCTTACGATTGCCACCACTCACACGCAAGCACAATATGCCTTACCTTCCGTGGTCGAAAAGTTTAAGAAAGCCTTTCCTAAAGTCCACCTGGTACTGCATCAATCCAGTCCGGATGAAATCGTATCGATGCTGCTTGATGGCCAGGCAGACATCGGTATCGCAACAGAGGCGCTGGAAGACACTGCCGATTTGATCTCTTTTCCCTATTATACATGGCACCATGCCATCATCGTGCCTGCCGGACATCCCCTGCAGTCGGTTCATCCGCTCACGCTTGAAGCCATTACTGCATTTCCGGTCATTACCTACCACCAGGGCTACACCGGCCGGTCGCGGATCGATCAAGCCTTTGCGCAAGCAGGCCTGACGCCCGATATCGCTATGTCTGCCCTGGATGCCGATGTAATCAAAACCTATGTTGCTCTGGGGCTGGGGGTAGGCATCATTGCCTCGGTAGCATTCGTGCCAGAACGGGATTTCCTGCTGGTCAAACTGGACGCCTCACATTTATTTGAACAGAATACCACCTCTATTTCGATTCGCCAGAATCACTATCTACGCGATTTCGCCTATTACTTTATAGAGCTTTGCATTCCTACACTCAGGGAATCCAGCGAATCCCCTTTCTCTTGGTTAAGATCAGAAATTCCAGCAACCCGCAGCAAATGTTAAATTTTAGTCAGTCCCCAGCTATAGCCAGAACTTATCTCTCTGAATTATTTTATAAAAAATAATTCAGATCAGGAGATTGGGTTACTTTCCCATTGTCTTAATAAAGTATCTATCAATGGTATAGAGATAGATAATTATCGGTATAGCAAATACCAAAGGCAAAATAAGACGAGTGAATAGACCAGCAATGAGCCTCATTGGACTCTTCAATATTTGATAGAAGATATTAATCCATTTACCGGTTCCTTTGAGCAGTACATCAGCAGCTTTCGATAGAATAAACAATACCAAAAACAAATAAATCGTGGGCGCTGCCTTAAACATGAATTGCTGGAAGCTTTCTTGGTCGCTCATGATCTTCCAAATATTGATATCTAACATGCTCTCTAACAGAGAATGAACAAGAAGGAAAATAAGCGCAAGGCTCAGAATGACAGGTACGCTTACTAATATTAAACCCAATGACTGCTTAAACCCTGTAGCTCCCTTGATGGCGTACATGAGCGGTTTGAAAAACCTGTAGCGTCCTTGCTTCAGCTGATTGAGCGTTTTAGGGTCACCTGCTTTTAGCAGCGGTTGATACTGACTAAATTGCCAGCTTCCTTGTAGATGCGCAGATGATACATACGATTTTAATTTTAAAAGCTCTGGTTTTGACATTTGATAACCACTCGCTTGCAGGCATCCCGCCTCCACATCGGTGAAAGAGTCCAGATCTGTCCGGATTTTTGACAATGTACGTTGCGCTTCCTCCGAAACATCAAATTGGGACACTGAAGAATCAGCCTCTATCTCTATTTTATCGCTGGGCGCCCAATCGATCTTTCTTGCAGATAAACCACGAGCCAAATGGAAATAAGCAACGTGCTTAGGCTGAGTCTGTATTAGATTATTAACTAACTCCTCACGCACACGCCTCATCAAAATTGAGCTACTCGTGGAAAGCACCGATAACAAATCGGTTCGAGGCTTATTAGTGGCCTCAATTTGGCCTGAAGCATCACTGACGACAAAATCGCTACAAACGCAATCAGGATCGAGCAGGCTTGCAATCCCCTGATTGTCATATGCACCTCCATCGACAAGTTGTACGCGACGACTTTTGTACAATTTGGAGATAGCCATCGGTGGAAATATGCCAGGCACACCCGCTGATGCAGCCACCGCATTCCCTAATAGAAAGTAAGGCTTTCTCCCAGTGGAGGCCTCATCAATCTCGTCATAACGCATACGGCGATAGCGATCCCTTTTATCAATGTCACGGAAAGTACAATTTCGTGGAGGAACTTCACCCATACTCATGGCGGTAAAATACCAACTGTGACCAGAATTCAGACTGGTGGCATTAATCATGAGTACAGGCACTTTGTGTTTACGCCTGGGATTACCGTTTACGGTATCCCATGGATGGAAAGGCTGCGCTACCCCCTTCGGTTGAATTAATAAATCACTCATTCGTATGCGGCGATTACCCACATTAATTAAAGGCCGGTAAATATGGTACTCATATAACTCACCTATGGCGTCTGAGCGGGAATAATTGGGCAAGCTCATGCGCATATTCTTGAGAGGATTTGCAAAAGTTCGCATACGCAAGTTTTTTTGCACAGCATTTAAGAAATGCTTTTCCAGTTCTTGTACCAACTCAACATAATCTGAATCAGCAATCTCATGATCGGTTTTGGATTCCAGCAGGTCTTTCAGTAATAGATAATAAGCTGCCCCTACTATTGAACCACCCGATACTGTTGAAATCGACTCGACATGCTTCAACATACTCAATTCTGCCATGCGCGCAAGAACGCCGATATGATAGAACGATGCTCTATACCCTCCCCCGGATAAAGCTAGCCCCAAGCGTTGATTACTTTCTATAGCTTTCATCATTTCCTCCCTTTCGTGAGAATTTCACTAAAGCATATATTTTCTAGATCCCTAAAAAATTGTTCGGAATAGCTTGGATTAGATTGACATAATCCGAATTAATCCTATCATTCCATAAGCTTTATGCGAATTGCTTGCTTATTTCTTGCAATAAAGAAGGAGTCAGATTAGAGCCTGATTAGGCATTAGTGCCATAAAAAATGCTAATCGAATTTCTCCTCCCCGGTTGGTTCAAGATGTGTGGTCTCATTCATCTCCTGGCGGAATTTGGATAACTCAAAATACATTCTAAAGCGTGCCCGATTTATATTGCCTAATGGTCGATGTTCAGGAAGGCAATGCCAAGGATTCATTTTCAATCGTTTACCAAACTCAAATTGCGCATCCGAATCAAATTTTTGTTTTGGAATATGAATTGTGGCAGCAGGTATGAACGGGGAAAGCTTTTCCGGCCAGCGTACTGAGCTATCTTCAATCGGCATTAAATGAGGATCGGTTTGTATTTGAATCATAAGATCAAATTCAATGTCTTTCTCATTCAGCGTTTTGATCATATTCTCCCGCAGGTAATTAAACGGAGGCGTACCAAAAGGCAGGCCAGGAATATGCCTTTCCACATCTTTTGTTTTTGGCACAAATGAATACATCATAGCCTGCCCCTCACCTAACAGATAGGGCGTGCAACTCCAATAGCGCTGCGCCAATGGATTATACTGAGTAGCAGTCCACAGACTTTGCATGAAGAAATCAAGCAAATGGGAGTCCTTGGGATTAAGAAAATAATAAAGCGTCATATCCACCAGGCTCCAGTATTGCAATTTGGCATTTTCCCGCGTATTGGGTGTAACAAACGTTGCGCCCCCGCTGGTTGCGATAAAGTCTTGAGTAAATTTTTCTTCACTCATGAGTTTTTCGCCTGGAACGCCCATGAGCTTCACCGCCATACTCAGAAAGCCTACATCGTTAATATCAGCAGGCACATTCGGACCAGGTCCGGAATAGCGAACATAGGCTGGATAGCTGCACGGATTGGCAAAAATACCTTTGCGGCAATGCTCTGGCAGATCATCGCGTATGGTTACCGTGGCACGCACAATACCATGTGTTTTGGTATTACCACCTCGCTCATAGCCGCCTGGCTTGAAGCGCCCACGCATCTGATCCATCATGAGATCGATAATTTTATTGAGACTTTCTTCTTCATCAGGATCAAATCTTTCCTCAGCCAGTTTAAGATTAAGATCCTTGTTCTTGCGCCGCCGATTAATCAAAAACTGGATAAATCTTGAGCCAGGTTCGCGAAAAAGATAGTCCCACTGCGGCCGAAACCAAGGTTCTAACCGGCGTTCAATACGCAGCAGCAGAATCAGAAAATTGTGAATAGCTTTAAGTATTCGGTCCTTGATTGTCCTCATGATGAACTATTACCTCCGTTAGCAGGTAAGGCTGAAATGTACTTTAATGCACGCAATCCAGGCATAAAAAAATATCCGCCGCCATGAACAGTAACAAACTGCGGCAAATGGCAGGTTTTTTGCATCGGCCCGGAGGGATCGGGACGATTAAAATGATCGGTACTTCCCCCACTCAGTAACGGTTCACGATTCCCCAGCAACGGGTCCGGTTCCTCTTGCAGTCCATTAAATTTACCATTCACAATCCAGGCATTCTGGACAAATTCAAACTGCCGCGATATGTTGGCTACCAGACAGATAAACTGGAGGCCACGTTCGGCAACAGGGGCATCCGGTTTAATAGCGTCTTCCGGTGCAAGGAAGGGACCGTAGCTGCGACCACGCCGTAACAAACGATGGAAACGGGAGGAAGCAATAAGATCTTCCTCCGGCTTTTGTCCAAATCCCAGGATTTTAATCAAGCGATTGATAAAACCGACTATACCCAAACCCGTTACACCCCCTGGTAAGTCACCTGTGCGAGGGTTAGCCCTGCGAATATGGGCACTCATCGGACAATGGTTTCCTTTTGCATCTAAGTCATAAGTAAAATGGTTACCATGATCTTTGCGTGAAATTCCTGGAATGTGTTCTGCAATCAATGGCGTGCCATTCCGTTCTCTACCCACCATTGCTGCGGCAAGATGTTCACGTTTTTTCGACTTGGAACTTGATGCCTTGTCGAGAAACTGCCAAAAACCGGGAACATCCTGACCTAACTCTCGCAGCACTAAGTATGTTCCATTACGAGCAAAGTCCTTTAGCGCGGGATCATCTTCGGCATCTGGCAAACCGGTTGCAAGTTGGTCTTTTTTTGGATTAATGAGTGGTCGCGCAGTGTACTGCCCATATTCATTTGGGTAGCCAAGCACCATCTCTCCCACAGCCAATAAATTAGAGTAACGATCACGTTCATGCGGGTCTGTACTTTGTCGATAAGTCCAGTCAATCGTGGGCTGGCTGATACCATCATCGAAGCCGAAAGGTTCAACCCGCCCTATATCCGAAGTAGGTAATTGTCTCAGCAGCTGAAATGCCTGAGAAAAACGGTCATCTTCAACAGTTTTTCGCCAAGCTTCGAGATCTCCTTTTTTGGCATAAAGCAGCAACAAGATATGCGGCATTGTGACCGAATCATTACCCCACTCCCAGCGTTCCGGCGCATTACGACCAATATCACCTAGTCGTCGAGAACTATTTTCATTTCTAGTCATACCATGAATGAATTCATCAGAGAAATCACCAATGATCGATTCACTTACTCCCAGTATACGCAAGCCGTGTACAGAAAAAGCAATCTGCAGCGCCGTATCAGGCGGTGAATCCATCGTAACGGCATTGCTGATGGGTGCTGTATTCAACCATTGTTTAGCTGCGTCAACATTTGCAATATTCAGCAGCATGAAACAAGTATCGGTTAATTTTCCATATCCAAAGCGCAGCAATCCCTGCAGATCATCAAATTCAAAATCGTTTGATTTTTTCATTTCCATACTCCCTGTTCAGATCAGGCTGAGCCATTCACGGATTTCCGCATCGTTGGCTTGACGAATTTCCACGCCCTGCCGGATGCGGCTGTTACGTGCCAAATCAACGGCTGTTAGCCCTGGATAAGCCTTATACCAGACCTCTGTAGGTATTTGATGTCGCCTTTGCGTATATTTGAATGCAAGTTCCCGCTGCGCACCTTCTTTAATGATCCATCTCGTGGTAGGGTAGCCTACCGCGTTACTGAAAGTAAGATTCAGACCCCAGCCGACCTTATTAATGAAATCATCCATATAGCTCTCATGGCTACCATCATAATTACTGGCAAAAAAGACTCTATGGTTATTGTCCATAAACACCCAGCGCGCAAAATGGATGGTTTTTATTCGAGCGAGAAAACCCCGATTGTATACATGTCTCGCAAACCAGTCGGTCAGCAGAAGTATAAATTTGAAAGTCAGCAGACGGAACAAACCCGGCTTCACATCCCCAAACACACTATACTGATTACTGACATCCCAGTCTTCCTGTTTTGAAAGTTCATTGATATGTTCATAGCTAGGCCGGATAAAGAGTTCGGGGTCGGAACGCTCCAGCATTCTCAGACGTAGGGCAAAGAAAGGGGCGATAGCTAACAGCAGTGGGGATAGCAGAAGTAGAATTAATGGCACCCCAATCATATGCAGCAGATTGCGGATTTTCCAGTCTGTGGGTGTCGGTTCGGGTGGTGATAATGTAAGTCTACCTTTATATTTTTCCATTTCGACATGTGACAAAAGCTTTTGTCGTAAGGTACGGACATTTTCCCGGCCAACATCATCAACAATTTTCTGTAAATAGGTAGACAGGCTTCGATGGAGTGCAGCTTCTTCATGTATTTGTTTAACAGTTCGGCCAATCCAGTTAACATAATTCGCTCTGGGATTGATAGTGTGTGCTTGTATCCATTCCAGCAGATTTTGATCTTCCTCAGAAAAACCATCACAATGGGAAAAGATTTTTTTTAGACCTGGTTCCGCTTGTTCCACCAGTTCTGCCAGGAAAGTATGCATATCCCCATCAATATCGCCTAGAAAGGCAAGAGTAGGCCGCCACAGTCTTGGTTTTACGCCAAATTCCTTAATTTCGTGGGTCGTATTGGCTTCTATGATCACAAAGCGCGCAAAATGCAAGCGATCAAATCGACTGAATGGAATCAGGCTATTATCGGGATCAGCATGACCGGGTACTTTGTTCATCGAAGCCAACAAGGTGCGGAGGTTTTTCATCTGTCCAACACGCACAGTCGCAGCAATCATGAAGGGAGATTGAGGTGTCATAGTTTTCTATCTCAAGTAAACATTTACATGATTTCTTATTTAGCATTACTTCGTGTCAGGGCAAAATCCAGAACCCGCGTTTTACCCCACCATACCTTCCCGAGATAAACACCAGGTTCGATCTCACGAATTTCATCGCGGATCACTTTGGCAACGAAGGAAGTCTTAGAATAATCAATGACAATGGTATCTTTTCCATCCAACCAGCTTTTGTCACGATATACCTTGGCAATAATAAATGTCAGGCCAAACGGTGTAATCTTGTTGACAAGAACACCTGCCTGACCGCCTGGGCAAAATAAATCAAATACTTTACCTTGCCAAGCAAAGAGACGGGCAAAGGCTGCCACGAGTTTTGAGAAGATTGATCCTGCTAGGATTGCTGTGCCCTGTGTGTCGCCAATTGGAATGTTCCCTGGATTGGCATTGCGATAAATTTCATCTAATTCCTCGCGTGATTTACTCAACCAAGTCCTTACCGTATTGTTCATTTTAGTTACTCCTCATAGAGTTATATCAAAAATAAGTAAACAAAATGCCTGACAACACTTGATTTGTAATAATCCAAGAAACTCTCCAGCACATACACAATGATAAACGCCTGGAATCAATTAAAAATTTTTCAAACTAATAATTTATAAATTCACTCTCCCCTGTTTAATTGTTGATTATTTATATATAACAAGGAGCCATTCTTGCTCACTCGTAAAAATTTATTCTAGATGACTTTATTCCAAGTTTGTTTAATGTGCAAGAATTTAATAATCGATAAAGAAAGAAGTTCTTGCAGAATGAATATTGATTATTTAATTTAAATTTATATAGCAATAATTCTAAATATAGCAATATACTTACTGAAAAAAGAAAGAGATTATTGTAAGTGGTAGCTTCGAATTTCAGCCTGTCTGATCAACAACTAATTCTGGAGATCGCCATGAAAAAATGTGAAAAAACCCTTTCCTTTATTGGATTCAGTTTAGTTTTATTTCTTGCTGGGTGCTCAGATGACCGGTCGCTAAAAATCGCTAGCGAATGTATCAAAGGCAGCAATGCCAAATCGGGATCAGTCATGGACGAGGCGCAATGTGTAGGTAGGACTGCAGAAAGTTTCCCCGCAGCAGACGATGATTATTTCAAGGATATGGATTATGGAATCAGTCAGAAGACTGATGACGTAGTCGCTGCTCTAAAACCCTTTGTACCAAATATCTCCGACAAGTCGAAGGAAGAAATCGAAAAAATCATGCACAGAGGCCGAAACAATTGGATTGTTTGGACGGGCGGCAATGACAAGTTCTGGGATTATATGAATGCACAGAGCTTTGGCAGCTTCGATTTGCTGAAAATATTGTCGAACCATCCTGCGCTCCAGAAGAAGAATCCGAAACACAGCCGTGACCACCGATGGGAGTGGTTTGGTCTCGTCAATGAACCGTGTTTCAGAAAAAATACCGACGCACAAGGTAAATTGGTTGGACGTGAGGACCGCTTCGGCTTATATCTGGATACACGAGACCCGAATTGCCCTACTGATCCTTTCGAAAATGAAGAGAAATATCCCGGTGTCAAAATTGGTGCGCGCGGCAAAACCGTACCGGTGGGATCTTATTATGGCTATGCGACTGGCATCATAGGCCTTCGTTTGTTTCCCAACCCTGATTTTGATGAAGCAGCAAAAAAACGCTGGGATGCAGAAAAATACTACTCTGATCCTGACTATTACAATGATCCAAAATTAGTTAAGCCTTACCGGGTGGGGATGTCTTGTGGTTTCTGTCATGTAGGACCCAATCCAACCAATCCACCCAAAGATCCGGAAAATCCAGAGTGGGCTAATCTCAACTCCAATCCGGGCGCACAATACTTCTGGTTTGATCGCGTGTTTGCGTATGAAGCAGATAAGACCAGCTTCGCCTACCAGCATCTTCACACTAATCGGCCGGGCGCATTGGATACCTCGCTCATTTCCACCGACTATATCAACAATCCACGCACCATGAATGCTGTTTATAACCTTCCTGCGCGTATGCTGAATGCGTTGCGCCTGGGCGAAGAAGAAATAACCGGTGGAGAAAGGGATAATAAACAGTTCAATCACTTTGAAGAGATTCCTGCTGACAGTCCATTGAGAGCATTTTTCAAAGAATCAAAAGATGCTGATAAAGTGCTGACACCACGTGTACTTAAGGATGGTGCAGATTCAGTGGGTGGATTAGGCGCACTGAATCGTGTTTTCATTAATATTGGTTTGTTTAGTGAAGAATGGCTACAGCACATTAATCCTTTGGTAGGTGGAAAGCCGTTTACACCTTTTCCGATCAAAGCAGCGGAACAAAATTCCAGCTATTGGCGCGCAACTGAACTACAAACTCTGGATGGTGCTTTGTTTTTTCTAGCAGCAACTCCCCCAGACTATCTTAAGAATGCACCTGGAGGGGAGCGCTACTTAACAGATGATGAAGAAATCCTCAAGCGCGGCAAGGAGGTATTTGCCGAGAACTGTGCTGCTTGTCACTCGAGCAAACTGCCAGAGGAAGCATACAAGTTTTTTCCAGAGAATGGTTGTGTCGGTCCTAATTACTTGAATTGCTGGAATCAATATTGGCACTGGACCAATTCCTCAGAATTCAAGGAAAAAATGACAAAAATTGTATTAGAGGAAGATTTTCTTAGGGAAAATTTCCTTTCTACAGAATTGCGGGTTCCGGTTACTCTGCTGGAAACCAATATCTGCGCTTCGATAGCGACCAACGCTATCAAGGGAGATACCTGGGATAATTTTTCATCTACTTCCTACAAAATGCTGCCATCAGTAGGAAAAGCAAAGATTCATCATCCGGTTACGCGTAAGCCTACGGATTATGACATGCCAGACGGGGGTCGCGGTTATATTCGACCGCCATCTCTAACGAGTATTTGGTCTACCGCACCGTTTCTGCTGAATAACACGGTGGGTAAATTTTACTGGTCAGGCTCGGTAGAGGATCGTATGAAATCCTTCGATATCAGTATAGAACAACTCTTATGGCCCGAGAAACGCTACTGCGACCAAAAAGATTTATATGCTGAGTACGATGAGGGGAAAGGAACGGAAACTTCCTATAGCTCGGCCTACGGTGCAAAAAATAGTTGCGAAGGTCAAACCTATCTCACTCGATCAGGCAAAGAAGTACCCGGTATTATCGATCGAACGACAGAAAGAAGTTGGCTAAAGGTGCCAAGAGGTTATCTGCCTTGGTATGTAAAAATTTTTCCTATTGGCGACGAGTTGGAATTTGGCCCATTTCCTAAAGGCACTGCAGTCAATCTAATTTCTAATATCAATATGGAAATGGGCTGGGGCCAACGACTCTCTCTCTCCT
This sequence comes from Nitrosomonas communis, assembly GCF_024102715.1. Classification (GTDB taxonomy): domain Bacteria; phylum Pseudomonadota; class Gammaproteobacteria; order Burkholderiales; family Nitrosomonadaceae; genus Nitrosomonas; species Nitrosomonas communis_B. The sequence continues at coordinate 23,775 of NZ_JAGFJM010000077.1, read as the reverse complement.
GGGATTATCTAAAGACTGTTGGATGGCATGTTTCTGATTTGTGGAGAGCAAAGGAAAACCCCGAGAGTATTACAGACGATGAATTGCACGAAATTTATGGAGGCCTGGTTGACTCTTTATTAGAAGTTAATAAGTGCCCAGATTTGGTTGTAAATCGAGGCCATTATTTCGGTACAGATTACCTGCCAGCAGAGGAAGGTAAAACAGCACTCAATGACAGCGACAAACGGGCTTTAATTGAGTTTCTTAAAACCATGTAATTTTCATGAATAAAGTACCTCGTTACTGGTGGCGGGGTACTTACTGCATTCTTCAATCTCTCGATTTTCAATCAGTTCTTTAGCGATGAAGAATTAAAGTCTGCAAAGTTTTCAAATAAAGCTTCTCTTTAAATAAGGAGAGAGTTTTGGTGTTTATCGACACAGTGATGCTATCCCTTGGAAATCTATAGAAGATTTTTAAAATCATTTTGTTGGAGATAACTTGTGATCAAGTCCGATTCCTTGGAAAACAACCAGATTGATAGTAGCAATGACGAAAAGTTTGATTACGTCGTAATAGGTTCCGGTGCGGGTGGAGGGCCGCTTGCCTGCAACCTGGCCTTGCAAGGCTTCCGTGTATTGTTACTGGAAGCCGGTGGAGATGACGAACCGTGTGATTATAAAGTGCCTGCATTCCATGCCCGCGCCTCAGAAAATGAAACTCTTCGCTGGGACTACTTCGTGCATCATTATGTTGACAAAACTCAACAAGAGCGGGACTGTAAGTTTAGCAAAGAAAAAAATGGTGTGCTTTACCCTCGCTCGGGCACATTAGGTGGATGTACCGCACATAACGCCATGGTTCTGATGTATCCCCATAATAGTGATTGGGATGACATTGCAAAACTAATGGATGATCCAAGCTGGCATAGCAGGAATATGCAAAAGTACTTCCAGCGTTTGGAACGCTGCGAATATGTTCCAAGATGGAAAATCTGGAGTCATCATGGATTTGATGGCTGGCTGCCAACCAACCAGGCTAATCGCTGGATGCTATTGAAGGACAAAGTACTAACAAAACTGACGGTCGCCGCAGTGAAAGAATCCCGGCGCATGATGAATCCGCTAAAACGTTTTTTTCTAGGAATTCTGAAATTTATTATTCGCTTCGATCCCAATGATTGGCGTTTAATACGCAGAATCCCTGAGGGCTTATGCAAAATTCCGATGACTACCCAACACGGCAAGCGGGTAGGCGCCAGAGAGTACATCCTGCGGATTCGTGAACAATGCCCTGACAAACTGGTAATAAGAACCCACTCATTGGTCCAGCGTATTTTGCTCGACGAACATAACAAAGCTTACGGTGTGGAGTATCGTGTGGGTACTCATCAATATCGCGCTGATCCTCGGCACACAGAGGCAGTTGTTTCCGAAGCAAAGACAGTTTGTGTGGAACGCGAAGTCATTATAGCCGCGGGTGCTTTCAATACCCCCCAACTACTCATGCTATCCGGGATTGGTCCGCGGGAAGAGCTGGAAAAACATAAGATTGAGGTAAAAGTAGAACTGCCAGGTGTAGGGAAAAATTTGCAGGATCGCTATGAAGTAGGGGTGGTAACGAGACTTAAAGAAAATATTCCCTTGATCAAAGGAATGAAATTACGCCCACCTGAACCTGGAGAGGAACCTGATCCACAATATGCCTTGTGGCTCCAGCAAAAAGGACCTTATACAACGAACGGTGCCACGATTGCCCTCATCAAACGCTCTTCTTCCAAGTGTCCAAATGATGATCCGGATCTATTGATTTTTGGATTGCTCGGTAATTTTAGTGGATACTATCCAGGATACGCTAATGACATTAGCAAGGAGAATAGTCGCTATCCTAATGCTCTATGTAATAAGAATGGCGACCACTCTGATACTTGTAAAGAAAATATCTTTACCTGGGCCATTCTCAAAGCACACGCAAGCAACAGAGGCCATGTCACTTTGCGGTCCAACGATCCACGCGATGTTCCTCACATTAATTTTAATTACTTTCCTGAAGACCTGGACGGCAGCGATGGCAAGAAAGATTTAAATTCAGTAGCAGAGGGGGTGGAAACTGTTCGTAACATCCTCGGGCATTGCGGAGATTTAATTGACGAGGAGATTCTTCCAGGAACAAAAGTCAGAAGCCGTGATGAAATCTGTCAATTCATCAAAGACCAGGCTTGGGGGCATCATGCTTCCTGTACCTGTCCAATGGGACCAGAAAGCGACAAAATGGCAGTTGTCGATAATCGGTTTCGTGTGTATGGAACCACAAATTTGCGTATCGTGGATGCTTCAATTTTTCCCAAAATACCCGGATTCTTTATCGTATCCGCCGTCTATATGATCAGTGAAAAGGCCAGTGAAGTTATTATTGAGGATGCGAGAAAAAGTGCTTCGTAACTCTTTTTATGTGCACATGGATGGGGATTACTTAGCGAACGCACTATCCCCCTCTGCACCACCCCGAGGTTCCCATTCGGTGCTGTAATATTCTCCCCGGTCTCGCGCCCAAGGATCGAATACATTGATCACTCCCTGAAGTTCGTCTGCTAATTCCGGTAACGTTCTCAATAGAACACGCTTCAGCGGAGAGACCGGCTGTTGGTGACCATTGGACATCCCCTGCTCCATCTTTTCCGGACCCGGCCCGTTGTGCATCACCCACGTTACCCCAAAGGTGCTATAGAATTCAGGGCGAAAACTCGAGGTGAGAAAGCGGTCGCTAAAGAGCCTGCGCGATGCATTGAGAATAAACACGACGAACTGGGTTTCTGAAATAGCAAAACCATGCGGTCGTTTGAATTCCGCCAGCCAGCCGACGACCGTATCGACATCTTCGATATTGTCAATGAGGCTGCCATTTGGATGCCCCAGACAATCGTTAATGGGTGATTGATCGTTATTCAGTTGCGCATTTGTAATCTGTTTGGATTCATCACAGCGGTGCTGCCCGTATACCTCACGTAACATCTTCACGAGCTGCTCCTGCTCGCGCCGAACGGGCGAGTCCTGGGGCAAACGCGGATCGATGAAATCATCGAAACCGGTCAATTGCTTCAACCCATACTGCCGGCGGAACTCGTTATAGCGTGGAATGCCCCGCTCCCGATCACGAATGAGATCGAGTGCAGCGATATCGATCTGCTGGGTGGATGATTGCAACTGCGGCATTTTCAGATTTTGCAGAAATTGTGGATGATTCTGGAGCGTCAGCTCGCCCGCTCGTTGACGGCCCATGCTAAGCGCCCAGCTCGCCAGACCTTTCTGTCGCATCGCCTCGGTTGCTTTTCCGCGGAAGGTGTCGATAACGGGTACTTTTTGCTGGATGACATTCGGATCCTTGTTCCATTCTCGGTATTCGATCAGATCCGGCAGCAAAGGATGCAGCCGGTATACGGTGACAAACTCTTCTGGAAAATTAAAGGGTGAGCCAAAATGGTTGATTCCGCCGTTGATGTCGTCGTTGCTGGCGAGTGTCCAGATATCCTCCCTGTCCCGCTCGACTAAAGAATAGAATGACTTCCCTTCATAGCGGTGGTTGCCTAACCCAAAAATGCCCGCTCCGCCCGCGAAGGCTGCATAGAGGCTGTTGTTGGCAGCATCCGAATCATCGAGTTGGCGGATGATTTCTCTCAGTGCCTCAGATACCGCTGTATGTTCATGAAAAAGACCATGCCAGTTGGCGTTCATCCCCCGATACAATGGCTCGTTGTACAGCAGTTGTGTGGTCCATTCGATAGTGTGGATTTTGGCAATCTCAGCAGAAACAACCAGCCGAGCAACATTGAATAACTCGTCCGGTGTGACATCTTGGTAACGGATAACGACCTCAGGTCTGGCTGGGTTTCTCAGGCCGCTGTCGGCATCGGGAATTTTTGCTGCCTGTTTGCGGAATTCATCAACAAAAGCATTGTGCTCTCTGGCAAAGATATTGTGAAAGAAGCTCAACCCGATAGACCAGTTGTCGGGAAAGGCAGTAGCTTCCTGACCGGACCATTCCGGCTTGATCGGATCGCCAGCGTCGAAGACCGGCAAATATCCAGTCTTATCGCCCTCACCTCCACCCTCTCTCACCGGTATCAACAGTAATTTGGCCGGATCTCCAGGATCTCGCTTCACGCGCTGACTAGAGCGCTCATCATAGCCATACAGTTGCGAGGCATCCCACCAGGCTGTCACGTGATTGCGTGTTGTTTTCGGTGCGCGTACAAGATAGGACTGGCTGCCATGTACAAATGATTCGGGCGGCGTGTCGTCAGCAACTGGTGAAACATTGATCCTGTCATCCGGTCGGCAACCCAGTTGCTTGATCTCCTCTTCTGTCAAGGAGTGTTCGCTATTGCCAACCAGTTGGCCCGTGCAGCCAACAGTCATCCACTCTGGCTGATGAGGGTCTTCCTCCATATGAGAAAACCAATCATGGGTCATGAATTGAATCCAGAAAGCTGCCAGCACATTAAAGGCCGGGGCCTTTTTGTAATCGCACTCGGCTTCTTCAGGACTACCAGGCAAGCCATAACCGCTTTGGCATTTGTCAGGGTGAGACTGCATACGCGTGAACAATTTCCGGCTAACGACCTGTGGATCTGGCTTCAGCAGTCCTAACCGGTCTCCATGACGATTTCTAGTCATTTCATGGAAACCGAGATCAGGAAAGGTCGTCTCAAACTGAACATTGCGCGCAAAGAGCTGATGCGTCGAACCCATCAATGGGTTGTAGATATCGTTGCAGATGCCAGTAACGGTGCGGAAACGAATTAACTCGCCCCTGCAGACCTGTTTTTGATCACTCCTTACATCCTGATAATTGGGATGGGTCGGAGGCAACAGCATTTCTGGCCAGGTTTGCAGCACGGGACCCGCCTTGCTATCACGGCCTGTGATATACGCCTGGTAAGTGCCACTATTGTCGAAAAGGTTGAATTTGATAAGTTCGATCCGTTGTAACTCCAATTCATAGAGCGCGCCGCTGATGCCACGCGCATTGGGACCGAAAAATGTGCTATTTAGCAAAGTAGGTGGTGATAGTGATGAGCTATCCCCTGTAGCCCAGAAATTTGGCCAGTCCAGCCAGGGGCTCTGGTTGAGCGTGACGGCATGATCTCCGCCGAGACAATGCGCCCGCTTTTCAGGCACCTTGCCGAGGAACCGCTGCTCTCTGGTTTGAGCAACGCGCTGAATATCCCCCTGCATGAATACTTCCAGACAGGAGAGTTCAGACTCCCAGGTATTACAGCCACTGAGCAGAAGCAATCCTGCCATTGCCAGATGCGTCAATAAACGACGGCACCTGGAATAGAGGGAAACCAAATAACACTGAATAAAATCAGTAGATCGAGCTACAAACTTAAAGCCAAGGTATGGGTCGGTTAAATAATTCGCCTTATTTAAACCCCTTCTTAAATTCTCATCCGGGCTTGATCGAAAGCAATACCTCAAGCTTCGTTTAACTATTGTTTTTACCATACGATCTACTTTGACACAGCGACCTATAGTTGGATATAGGTATGCGTGCCCTGTTAAACAGTTACCCCATTGGGGATGAACCTTGGATTCATGCGATCATAAGCAACAGAACGACTGTGATTTCTTTGATCAATTTCCCTTTCTATCTCTTTTAGCCGGTCACTGAATCGTTTGATGACGTCACGCGCAGCCGGATCGAATAGCCGTAATGGGTACTGACCAATGCGATTAACAGTAAAATTTGTCTGGAAATACGTCCAGGTTTGTGAATAAGCCGCCCGGAATGCAGGTTGAAACTTCAATAGTCCAGCCTCATCCATTTCAGTACGTTTTCCCGTTGGGGGTGGCGCATAAGCCGCATGCGGCATATTGGGAACAAACCCCGGATATTTGTATTGGTTGAAATGAATGCTCGAATGAAAAGCCGTGCATAGAAAAACAATATGGCCAAGCGTCTCAGCCAGTTCTTGTTTAGATTCAAATTTGGCAGGAAACCCGGGGATTCTGCCGCGATCCTGGGCACTGATGTCATTGGCCCATGCCTGGATTTCGTAGTCTTCAGTAACATCTGCATCAGACTGGTAATAGACATCGACATATTCTCGGAGAAAACCTTGAATGGCATTCCATAGCAACATGCCATCATCGCGATAGGGATAAAAAAGATCAGGGTTATCGACTTCCCGGTTGGCAATATCGCTAGGAAAAGCAGACGCTTTAAAGTTAAAGCTCGTCATGCCATTGGCCATGCACTGAGTGGTCGCATCATAGTCTCCAGCAAATAACTCGCCGAACCGGCCAGGGCGCCCTTTTCGATCTCTCAGAAAGGTGTGCTGATGATTCACATTGAGTGTATGCTGAAGATGTGGATTTAAGAGAACAGAAAGCGGGTGGGACTTATAAAGCTGCCTGCGTGAGGCCATAATAATGGCTTCCATGACGTAATGAATACGCGTCGCATGGGTATACAGGATGTGGTGGTTGCCGTCCGCGACTTGGGCAAACATTTTTGCTACCAACCAAAGATTACCGTCCTTTGCAGTATAGATTGGATTATCTGGTCCAGGGTTCTGATATAACTGTATGGCGATCGGTCGCAACATGCCATCTGATTGCATCAATAACACGACGATCGGGGTCGTAATATATTGTTTGCGTCCGCCATCAATATGCCCATGGTTTTTCTGCAATATATCCAAGACCGCGTAATTCAGAACGTACATACGCTTTTGCTCAATGGCAGCTGCGTAGTCAATTTCCTCAATGTGTTCTGCAAAAATGCGCTGAATTTCAGATTCTGGCAGTTTCTCTGGGAGAGGATGCTGAGGGGTTACGGCACGCAATACGACAGGATTGACCCCTATGACACGCTGCATACCAAATATCAGATCTTGTTGGAAATTGTTAACCAGGTCGGGGTTTGGTGGACTGAACGGATAAAAGATATAGTCTCGATAATTTTCTAATGGTCTTCCGAGTAAGTAGCGCAAATAAGTAACCGCCAGGCTTGGCAAGCTTGGAATCAACCGTAACAAATTTAGCCCGCCACGCAGCCAATATCCAAGTCCCGGTATTTCCCGGCAAGGTAATTTACGCACGACAGCAATCGTATTGGCATACTCATAGGCATATTGATATTGAGCTTGCTTCTGCAGCAGATAATTTTTCCGATTTTCTGCTTTGCGTTTATTGTCTTCATATTGTGGTAGCTTATTCATCATATGGCGCTCCTTACAAAAGATAAAATTCGTCCGGCTTCGCTATTACTTCCACATTTAAGTTAAATAACCCTTAGCTGCCTGGTGCCACAGCGGATGTTCTGAAGCTTGCAACAACCGTGTCGCTGTCCTTTACGTTACGTTTAACAATATCCGCAAGCGAGTTTGTTTCTTCGATGATCGATTGCCCCATTTTCGAAAATGTTTTTTCATTGTGCACATAGGTCGATACCAATGGATTGGTCAAGGCATGGGTAAACGCATCGTAACCTACCATACGTACCATCAGACGGCCAAGGCTAAAACCTTCATCATGATCTTCAGCAAAGATGCCGACCAGCCACTCTAGATCATCGATCCGGTCATTATAAAGTTCCTTCAGTTCTCGCTGCAGTTCGGCATCTTCTGTCAATTCTTCAAAATTTCTCAAGCGCGGCATGCTGAATGCTTCGCGATAGTCATTGAATGAACGCAGCCGGGCCTGACGCCCCATCTCGACCGTGCGCTCCATGACACTGCGATTATCCTCACCAATAGGCAGCGGATCGAAAAAGAAACGATGGGTGTTGTAAAGACCGACACGGCCAGCTTTTTGCCTTGAGGCAGCCGTTATCAGCGGCCCAACTCCATATTCAACCACCAACGATGTATTGTTGCGGAATTCGTCAAGCTTGTATGGCTTATTACCGACCAGGTAGTATTCCGGTACCATTGGGTGCCATCGGTACAGCAGATTAAATTCCAGCGAAATCCAGTTAGTGCGATACCAGCGCTGCCTTTCCGCCATCCCCGGCGTGGGATCAAGGGTAAAATCAAACTGTGTGAAATGCGACACGTAATCCCGTAACACGACTTTGATCAGCAGCACAATCATGATGTTTCTAGTTGTCTGAAACAATCGTTCATCATCCCAATTTGGATGGGATTCCTTGAGCAAGTCACAAATCCGATTGTGTTCGCGCAGCATGATGGTATTCATGATGGTATAACCAATCGACGAATTGCCATGCTCCAGTCCGGTGGCAAACATACGTTTTAACCGCTCTTCCGGAACATTGTTAAAAACAAATTCCAGAACAAAGCGGGGATGCAGATTCTCAAATTCCTTATCAGCGAATACCCATTTGCCTATGGTCGTTTCTTCCACGTTAAAAAGATAAGGAGGAAAAATCTCTCCATCGATGACTTGGTACTTCAGCTTTCCATCTTTTTTCAGCCGCAACAAATGGGTGATTTCTTCACGCAAGCCATAGATCTGGCAAAGATCGATTTCGTGGTTTGAGGTATTTTTCCGGCGATCGCGAAAATCTGTCCTCAGGAAACTATCCGTAAACCATTGGGCAAAGAAAGAAAACAGTATGCTGGTATCAACCGATGGGATTTCTTTATTTTCTTTTCTTTTCCATAGATTAACGACTCTCTCCAGACTCGGAAGAATCTGTTCCCCTTCTGCTTCTGGCAGATGCCGTCCGGTAAATGTTCTATCTGTCAATGATTGCCATGTTGTATAGGGTGCAGCCATGGAAAACGGCCTGGGGCGAGGGTTCGTAGCATAAGCCTGCCAATTGATAAAATTGTCACTGATAAACCGACGCAGCCAAGTTATGCGTGAGGCAATCCTGCTAATCCAAGGGAACCTATTGACAAGCCGAAAAATAATCTGAAAAAAAAATTCATTCATAGTTTCACCCCCCTTTTTGTACTTATGATCTGGTCAAGTTTTTGTAGCGGAATTATTTGTCGCATCGGGACAGGCGGACAAATTCCCATTTGCATATCTTTTTGTACCTTCTCCATCTTGAAACTGGGTATCGGTCAACCAATCCTTTAAGCCAACCGGCTCCAGACGCTGCAGGGTTAAAAGTATTTTTCTCGCGATCATAATAAGTAGTCTCTTTGACTCATTAGCAATTCTCCTGCAAGCGCATAAATATCAATGAAAATCAATGGATCTACATGCACCTTTCATTTCTTTAGAAAAATATCGGAAAACAGGAAGTAAATAAATACGTGCAAATACGTAGGAGAGTGAAAGACAACGCAGTCTAGGAATTAAACCGCTCAAAATCCGCCAAAGTGTACCGATAAGGATAAAAATCAGGAATTACAGAAAATTTGAACAAAACCTGCTTAGAAAACGAGCAACTTCAAACAATAGCTTTAAGAAAGCAACCGAAAAACTTGCGATCCTTTAAACACTGAACTTCAGACTAAAAGGATCATGTTTTTCAATACCCCTGCTAGACAATTTTTCGTTCTGCAGGAATAATCAATTTGCAGAGGTCCTGTAAACAGCAATGAGGGAGGAAGTCAGCATGGCTTTGGAGTTCATCGTGGTGCAGTACCCAGAAAAGCGGGAAGTGTTCATTGACGGTCAACTGTGTGGTCTGACCAATATCACTTTATACATACAATCAGGAACGCATCGGTTTCATTTGGGTGTTCCAAAAGATTATCGGCCAAGCGAGGTGGTGCAGGCTATACAAAACACGAGTCCACTAGAGCCTGCAGCCGTCGTGTTTGAAAAGGTGAACGTATGAGATCAATTACTCGTCTTTGTATTGGTCTGCTGCTCATGGCGAGTCTTTTCGCCTGTGCCACTTTCCCCGAAAACCCAAAACTCGAAAAGCACGATCCTACACAAGGGTACCGATTCGATGAATTACGCCCAGATGCCAAGAACACGGATAGCCTGTTTGTCATTCTGACCTTCTCCGGCGGTGGCACCCGTGCTGCTGCTTTTTCCTATGGTGTGATGGAGGCGCTGCGCGACACCGAGATTGTCTGGGCTGGCCAAAAAAAGCGCCTGCTTGATGAGGTCGACATCATTTCCTCCGTTTCCGGCGGTAGCTTTACCTCAGCCTATTATGCCTTACATGGCGATGGACTGTTTGATGGGAGTTTCGAGCGCAAATTCCTCAACAAGGATATTGAGCATGATTTGTTTATGCGAACTTTGTGGCCGATTCACTGGTTCAAGCTCGCTGGCTGGAGCTACGGGCGGAGCGATTTGGCTGCCGAATACTATGATGCATCGATTTTTCATGGCGCCACTTATGCTGACCTGATCAAAAAAAGCACGCGGCCATTTGTCATCTTGAACGCAACTGACATGAGTATAGGGGAACAATTTTCCTTCATTCAGGATCAATTCGATTTGATTTGTTCCGACCTGGCTAAATTACCTATTGCCCGTGCTGTGGCCTCGTCTTCCGCTTTTCCGGGCATATTGACACCATTGACGTACCGGAACCTTGCTGGCACATGTGATTATCAGGAACCACAATGGATCGGGCTCGCTAACCAAGATCACCGCATTGCTCCAGAGCGGGCAAAGATAGCTGAACGCCAGCGAAGCTACTACTTGAGAAACCCATGGGAAGGAGAAAAACGCTACGTCCATCTCATTGATGGAGGTGTTTCTGACAATATCGGTTTGCGTGGGATTCTGTTCGCACTTCAGAGTAGCGACTCGCCCTACAGCCTGCAGAAGCGTTTTAACCGTCAGGAGATCCAGAAACTGCTTATCATTGTTGTCAACGCAGCAACTGATCCCGAGGCAAATCGCGATGCCAAAGCAAAAGTGCCTGGTTTGGTCGACACGCTGATTACGGCAGCAACCATTCCATTGGATCGGTATTCGTTTGACACGGTGGAAAGGGCACGTGCCATTGCGAAAGAATACAACGACGCAGTACGCACCCGCAAGACGTGTGAGAACATTCTCCGGAACACCTGTCCGGAAGCCAGGCTTCCAGGTGGAGATCTCTACGCCGTAGATATCTACGTCAGTCACATCTCATTTGACCTTATTGACGATCCGAAAACTCGATTTGACTTTAAAAATCTGCCGACTACGTTCAAGCTTCCTATCGACACGATCAAGGCATTGCGAAGTACGGCTGCCGAGCTGTTACACAAGGACACTGAATTCAATAGATTGAGGGAGCAATTGAAATAAATCTGTATGCAAAATTACGCGAAGAGACAACAACTGACGTTAGATTAAATCCAGACTTCTACATATTTCACTGAAGTATACGGATCTATTAAGCTACACCAAACTTCTTCCTGATATCTTCCACCTGATGCTTGCTGATACTGTGTTCTTCAGCAATCTGCTCGACGGCCATTCCTTCTACCAACAACTTTTCCATCACTATCAGCTCCTCTTCAGTGAATGGCCGCCTTTTCTTTTCGAGTGGAAGATATTCGTCTATAGCTATTCTTATTAATTCACCCAGTTTATTGATACCAAGTTTCTCCTTGATATTGGCAATTTCAGCCTCAACCACACGCGTACGCCCTTTCAGACGTGATTGCGTTCTTATCATTTTTCCTTTCTCTTCAGGCACTTCATGCATGTATTGATCAAAATCACCGTAAATTTCCAGTGCTTTTTCCTTCCCATATTTTCTTAACGATTCCTTATATTCAGCCTGCAGAAACGAATAAGCAATCTGTCCATGTGATTTTCCTTCGGCAAGTAGTTCCATGACTTGTATTTCCTTTCGGGTCAGCTTGATATATCTTCCAATAACTTCTTCATCTTTAAGTGAAATCCATTCCACTTTCCCGCTCATAACTTTATAAATTGCTTGTATTAAAACTTCATCAGGCTTTGTTTTTGGAATATAGCCTGATGCACCTGCTTCTTTTGCGCGATCCAAATCCAGATCCCTGATATAAGCGCTCCAGAAGATAATCTTTATATGGGAAAACTGATCAAGAATCCTTTTCGTAAGTTCAACGCCCCAGAGACCATGGTCATCCAGTTCATAATCCATGATCACTAGATCAATTGCCTGACTCTTTAAATAACCAAGCGCTTCTCGCCCATTTTCTGCTATTGCTGCAATCTGAAGATTAGCATCCGCCGCCAGCCCTTCTTGCAGGCTTTTTCTCATTCTCCATTCATTTTCTATCAGTAGTATTTTTATAGGCTTTTCAATATTTATGGACGGTTCAGTAAGCATAAGATATCGCTCCAAATGTTATGATTTCTCGGTGCAGTTGCTGTGATGGTCGTTCCTTCTTCCAGCGATGAGACGATAAGCAGCGTTCCATCCACCTCTTTCATATATGCCTCCATATTGTTAAGTCCCATACCTCGTATGGCATAATCAATATCAAAGCCAATGCCATTATCGTGAATAGTGAGTATGATGTTATGGTCGTCTACCCCTAGCTGCATATTCACTTGGGTCGCTGCCGCATGCTTGCCAATATTGTTCAGCGCTTCTCTTGCAACCTCAATCAATGCCATTTTTTTTGCTTTTGCTAAATGATCTGTTTGAGCCTTCATTTGATTCGATAGGGAAAAAATAACAGGAATACCCTCTCTTTTTTCAGAATCATTCTTAACCATTTTTAATCCTTCCACTAACGAAGGATTATCAGGATCCTTGCCTTCTATGAGGAAAATGATCTTGCTCAGGGCTTGTTGCGCAGCATCCTGCATGTTCCGGAGGAAATCCTGATCATGAGCAATCGCCATTACCCCTGAATGATTAAACAAAGCAAGCTTATTGCCTAATTCACGCGCTATATAAGCCAAATCCTGCTTGACCTTATCATGCAACTCCCGGGCAAGCAGCGTACATGCGATTATTCTTCCGATCCGGATCTGTATGATGCTCAGCACCATCACCCCAAGCAGTGTAATAGCAGTCACCCATTTCAGTGAATCATGGATATAGCTGCGCAATTCCGTATCAATGCCATCTAAAAAGCGTTCGACATCATCCAGATAAACACCTGTTCCTAGTACCCACTCCCAGTCTTCCAGCACGACCATATAAGCCAGTTTAGATCTCCCAGCATGATCTGCAGAGGGTTTATGCCACAAATATTCATCAAACCCATCTCCTCCCAGCGCAGTCTTAAGTAAATCCCGTATCACATATTTCCCGTTACTGTCCTGATAATCCCATTTATTCTGGCCATTCCAGCCTTTTTTTATGGGATGCACAATATTCGTGCCTGTAAAATCGTATACAAAAAAGTAACCATCTTCCTCACTATACCTAAGGTTTGTCAGAATCCTTTTGGCTCCTTCTTTTGCTTCTTCATCTGTAAGTTTTAACCCAGGTTCACGCAAATGTTTGATGGCTTTCTGGGCCAGTTCGATATGACTTTTGAGATCCTTTTTCTTGCTTTCGAGATAGTCAGATTTGATTGCATGACGTAATTGCTGTGGCAGAATTTTGGCTTGTTGAGCGATCACCCATCCAATAGTAAAACATACTGCCAGTACCAGAACTATCGGAGCAAACGCCCATAAATTTCTGCTCTGCAATCTCATAACTTTCCTTGTTGCTGTTGTGACAGCGGTCAGTTTATCCAATTTTTGATTGAATCTAACTATGTAATTTCCCGGATACACTTTGCCTTATAACAAGTGAATAATTGCTCCACCACTGCAGGACAAGGCTGTAGCGGTAGAAGCAGTGCCGCTGATGATAGCAACTGCGGTGGCTAATCAATATGTGTTACTGATGATTGAGGCAGCACATACTGCAGGGTCACATTTCTCTGACATGCATTTTTTAAAGAAGGAATAAAAATGAAAACAATCGATACAATCGTATCTTTATTGATGGTTGTTATACTAACAGCCTGTGCAACAGCCGGAAACAAACAGATGGAGCATCAGACCGAAAGCTCAGTTTCACAGGTCATTAAAGAAGGCAAAACAACAAAATCACAAATTAACGCCCAGTTTGGAAATGCTACAACTACCAGTTTTACAGATTCTGGCAATGAAATATGGACATACAGGCATGCACGTGCAGTTCCGCATGCACGTAACTTTATACCTTTTGTTGGCATAGTTAGCAGCGGTGCGGACGTAGTCACGAAAGAACTAGTGATTATGTTCGACAAGGAAGGAGTCGTTTCCCGGTATACGATGAAAGAAACGGAAGAAATTGTTAATTCAGGGATTGCCCATTGATTACTAAGTAATCATGGCATTACCAGCAAAAGTATATTTTATAAATTCAGTAATCTCTATGAGTACCCCTTGTCTTTACAGCACCCTGCTAGCAAGCAGGGCGATGGGGTAAACCAGAAAAATTCTATCTTAGGAAAAACCATGGATCATCTCATTAAACATACTGGCTGGCTGATTCTAGCTATTGCAGGCGCCTTTTCATTTGGCGTCATTGCCGTGCAGCAAGGCGAAACCATTAATGCTATCTGGATAGTCATTGCAGCCGTTTGTGTTCATCTGATTGGCTATCGCTATTACAGCCTGTTTATCTCCCGCCGTGTATTGGGGCTCGATTCTGAGCGTATGACTCCTGCGCATAAATTTAACGATGGACTGGATTATGTGCCGACAAACAAGTATGTGCTATTCGGTCATCATTTTGCTGCAATTGCCGGTGCCGGGCCTTTAGTTGGCCCGATTCTGGCTGCCCAGATGGGTTATCTTCCCGGCTTGCTATGGTTGCTGGTCGGGGTGGTGGTAGCGGGAGCAGTGCAGGATTTCGTCGTGTTATTCATGTCCATGCGACGTGATGGCCGCTCACTCGGCGATATGATCAAATCTGAACTGGGTCCTGTTCCTGGCATGATCGCGCTGGTCGGCACCTTCTTCATCATGCTGATTCTGCTGGCGGTATTGGCATTGATTGTGGTCAAGGCGCTGGCGGAATCACCTTGGGGAACGTTTACCGTGGCCGCGACCATTCCGATTGCATTTTTCATGGGTATTTATGCGCGCTATATCCGACCAGGGCAAATCGGCGAAGTTTCCTTGCTCGGCTTTATCCTGCTCATGCTCGCAATCGTCGGTGGGCAATCCATTCAAGAAAATCCTGAGCTAGCGGCCCTATTCACCTTTAATGGAGTGCAGTTAACCTGGATGTTGATTATGTATGGTGCAATCGCTTCGGTGTTACCGGTCTGGCTGTTGCTGGCACCGCGTGATTATCTCTCGACTTTCCTGAAAATTGGCACGATAGTCGGTTTAGCTGTGGGTGTGCTGGCTATTTCACCTGAACTCAAAATGCCGGCATTCACACAATTTGTCGATGGCAGCGGTCCAGTCTGGTCTGGCAGCTTGTTTCCCTTCCTCTTTATCACCATTGCCTGTGGTGCTGTTTCGGGTTTTCATTCGTTAATCTCATCCGGTACGACACCCAAAATGATCAAAAATGAGAAGGATGCCCGTTTCATTGGCTACGGCGCCATGTTGATGGAGTCATTTGTCGCGATTATGGCACTGGTGGCTGCTTCAATCATTGAGCCAGGGATCTATTTTGCGATGAACAGCCCGGTAGCACTGATTGGCACTACCGCCGAGTCTGCGGCACAGACCATTTCACAGTGGGGATTTTATATCACCCCAGAAATGCTGACCCAAACCGCCAAAGATGTGGGTGAAAACACCATTATCTCACGTACGGGCGGCGCTCCCACTTTGGCTGTCGGCATGGCCCAAATCCTGTCTAACTTTATCGGCGGTCAGGCCATGATGGCTTTCTGGTATCACTTCGCGATTCTGTTTGAGGCACTCTTTATCCTGACGGCTGTTGATGCAGGTACCCGTGCCGGACGATTCATGTTGCAGGATCTGCTCGGTACTTTTGTACCTGCCATGAAACGCACTGACTCCATTGCCGCAAATCTCATTGCTACAACACTATGTGTCAGTGGCTGGGGATATTTCCTCTACCAAGGGGTCATCGATCCATTAGGTGGTATTAACACTTTATGGCCGCTATTTGGTATCACTAATCAGATGCTTGCTTGCATTGCGCTTATTCTGTGCACCTGCATCCTGTTCAAAACGCAACGCGACCGTTACGCCTGGATTACCATTGTGCCTACCGTTTGGATTGCCTGCACTACCTTAACAGCTGCCTGGCATAAGATATTTAATGACAACCCGCGCATTGGATTTCTGGCCCATGCCTCCTCATATGAGGAGGCGCTCAGTGTAGGGAATCTGCTTGCACCTGCTAAATCGACTTCGCAGATGCAGCAGGTTATTTTTAATGATTATCTGGATGCTGGGCTTGCTGCGATGTTCATGTGTATATTGATCAGTATGTTGTTTTTTGGTATCCGGACTATATTGCTCGCACGCAGAACAGCGCGCGTCGAATTATCTCCTATCAGTCCTTATTAATTTTCAAAATTTTCTCACGGAAGATTTTTCCACTATGTTACACAAAATTATCTGTGCAGGACGTTATTTAGGGCAAAGCATGCGATTGATGATTGGCATGCCTGAATACGATGTGTATGTTGCTCATATGAAAGAGGCGCATCCTGATAAGGAAATCATGTCTTATGAAGCATTCTTCCGTGAGCGTCAGGAGGCGCGTTACGGCGGTAAAATCAGCCGCTGCTGTTGATCGCGATGATTAATAACTGGGCATCTTACAAAATTTGACTATAAAGCAAGTGAGATGCCCAAGCAGTCGGATAATTATGAAACAATTTTGCGTATCAATGCTGCGGTTAGATGCTAATGATGGCTTGGTAGCTTTTCCGGCACATGATGGGTAATATTATGCGCAAGTTCCTGCTCGCCTCAAAATACCCTGCCGGCTTTTTGTAACCGTGCAGCATCTCCTGCATCGTGCGTACTTATCAGCACCTCAATCTGTGGTTTGAGGATCTGCGTTGTCTCCACCATTTGTCGTATCCGGAACACATCAGCAGCTGTGATGATCAACACACTGACCCCGGCGATATGTGCCTGGATCAATACCGCTGGATCGGCAGCATCACCTGCCACGGCATGAATGCCTTGCTTGCGGAAGCGCTAGACGATTTCCCGATTGTGATCTACCACATGATCTACCACAACAAGGTGGATTCCTTTCTTGGCCAGAATGTCACCAACTCGCTTGCCTACGGCACCATAGCCAACAATCACTACATGATTCGTCACATAATTTGATGTCACCGCTATTGGCAGTTCAGCCAGTGGGTCATTTGCGCGTTCCAGTCTGCGCGCCAGTCTGGAACGGGAACGGATCCAGTGTTGGATGGGTTCAGCAGTTTGAAAAATGAGCGGATTAAGGGTAATGGAAATAAATGCGCCCGCCAATATCAGGCTATATCCTTCAAGCGGAAGAAGTCCTGTCGTTAAGCCAAGGGAGGCAAGGATGAATGAGAGCTCACCGATCTGTGACAAACTGACTGCCACCGTAAGAGCGGTATTGAGTGGATACCGAAAAATAAGCACAAGGATAAATGCGACCAGCGATTTTCCCAGAATAATGATCGCAGCGACGACCAGGACGCGCAGCGGTTCCTCGAGCAAGATATTCGGATCAAACAACATGCCTACAGACACAAAAAACAGCACCGAAAAAGCATCTCTGAACGGCAAAGATTCCTGCGCAGCAGGATGGCTCAAACTAGACTCACGCATCACCATGCCCGAGAAAAATGTACTCAGTGCAAAAGAAACATCAAATTGTATCGCTGCGCCATAAGCAATGCCAACCGCAACAGCAACGACGCCGAGCGTGAAAAGCTCGTTTGATTTGGTGCTGGCCACATGCCAGAGCACCCATCGCAATTCCCATTGCGGTGGCCACTACGATTTGTGCGATCGCACCTGGCTAGGCGATACGTCGAACCACCAGCAAGTCACTGAGTGAAAAATGCAACCCTACGCCAAACATCAGCAGGATAACACCGATTTCTGCCAACTGATTTGATAACTCGAGATCTGCTACAAACCCAGGCGTATGCGTGCCAATGATCATACCAGCCAGCAGATACCCTACTAATACCGGCAATCTCAATCACTGAGCAACAATTCCCATGATGAGCGCTAGACCAAGACTGATGGCAATAGTGGTAATTAAAATCGTGCTGTGTGATTTTCTTCAAAAAATTGCTGGTTATGACGTACTTCCATCTACAAAAGCTAGCGTAAGTGACATCAATCCAAAAGCGAATGGAAGCAATGAACACAATATGGCAGGCAGCAAAGATGCGCACTATCAGGAAGCGCTATGTGTGCTGGGCATTGCATGTTACCAACTGCTTCAGCCCATTGCATTGTTTATGATACTTTCTTCAGAATAATCTTGTCTGCTTCAGGTAATGCTGGCGCACTCAAAAATCATTCTGATGATTGTAGTGATATTGCTGTCATGCTATACGAGCTGGACATCGTTCCTGCTCACGAGAAAAGAGTAATTTTCGTAGCTCGCTGCCAGCATTTAAGCTGATCAAAGAATCAACCTTTATGAATATAATTTATATAAGTTGATATCATCATGACAATGAACAGCACGAGAGACAAAGCAATACGTATCGTTAATGATTTGACCATACGCGTACTCTTTCCGTCATCTTTAAGCATGTAGTAAAGCGCAGATCCGAGGCTGTAAAGTATTATCAGCAATAGTAAAATAGCAAAGATCTTCAATTTTTATTCCTATGATTGTTGGAATTTACCGGTATTGATTGCCAAGCCTAAGCAATGAATAATCTATGTTTCATCTGCTTAAATGACAATTCAGTTTATGCATTGTAACTGATAACCGTAGCATACGATTGATCCGTTAATTTTCAAACAATCTTTTAAAGTTCTGACAATTCCTTGAACATTCATCAGCACGACAGATCAAGTAAACACAGCGCAGCAGAGCTTCCGCCTGCCATTGTCCTGATAGGCCCGACAGCCAGCGGAAAATCAAATGTGGCCATGGAAGTTGCCCAACTATTTCCGGTTGAAATTATCAGTATCGATTCAGCCCAGGTTTACCGGGAAATGAATATCGGCAGCGCTAAGCCTGATCAGCACGATCAGGCTGCGGTACCTCATCATCTGATCGATCTAATCAATCCGGATGAGCACTACTCTGCTGCCCAATTTCGCAAAGATGCGCTCGCCAAAATGGATGAAATCACAGCAAGAAGGAAAATTCCATTATTGGTGGGAGGCACCATGCTTTATTTTAAAGTGTTGAAAGAAGGTCTGTCTGAACTTCCTTGCGCAGATGAAAACATTCGTCTGGAGATTGAAACGGCTGCTGAAAAGAAAGGCTGGCCAGAAATACATCAAGTGTTAGCGCAGCTTGACCCTGTCAGTGCAGCGCGTATCAAACCTCATGATAGCCAACGTATCCAGCGGGCGCTGGAAGTATGCTATCTCACGGGCAGACCTATGTCAGAAATACTGTCGCAACCGAGAAGCACGCCTCTCCCATACCACTTGATCAATATGGCGTTATTACCAACTGACCGGAAAATTTTGCATCAGCGCATTCAACTTCGATTTGAAAACATGATAGACATGGGATTGATCGATGAGGTACGCGCTATCCGTAGCCGATATGGTGTGAATGCGGACACCCCCTCCATGCGTTGTGTCGGCTATAGACAGGTATCCATGTATCTGGACAATCTTATAAGCCTGGCAGCAATGATGGATATGGGAATTGCCGCTACGCGGCAGTTAGCAAAACGGCAATTAACTTGGCT
Source organism: Nitrosomonas communis (assembly GCF_024102715.1). Taxonomy (GTDB): domain Bacteria; phylum Pseudomonadota; class Gammaproteobacteria; order Burkholderiales; family Nitrosomonadaceae; genus Nitrosomonas; species Nitrosomonas communis_B. The sequence goes on along the minus strand of NZ_JAGFJM010000077.1, from coordinate 4,103 downwards.
ACGAGCAATGACAGGATTACAGGCATTCGATTGCCTGGCGGAGAATTTATCCCAACAAGTGATCGCCTACTTACAGACAAGAAGCCTGCTAATTAAAGATTAATTCACCCAAGGCATTTCTTCCCGCTATATAATTTTAAGCTAACTTTAATTCTAAGGAGGGCAATATGGGAATGCGTATTAAATTATGGATTCTGATGGGAATACTTTTTAGTATGTTGACTATGACAGGCTGCGGCAATTCCGAAAGAGTGCACGAATCCTGGGTCACACCACCGGAAGGACCTCATTACGATGATAATGCCATTCTTAATACAATCAATTCAAGATTAGCCGCTAATTCAGATCTGAAAAACCTAGTTCTCAATATAGATGTGAAAAACGGCGAGGTCTCTATAAAAGGTCTGGCCGACAATCAGACCCAAATCGATCAGGTCATTATGCAGGTGTGGCTGGTTGAGGGCGTCACAAAGGTCGATAATCAGATTCGCGCAAAAGACAGCCAGTCAACAGTAAGCCAGTAGGCTTTAAAGATAAAATATGGCTATGTAATCAAAGTGTGTGGAAAAATATAACCAAATCTCTTGGCTTGTTGATATACAACACTTGAACGTGAGTTCAGCATAAAAATCATTACACCACGGCTGGAAGAGCCTAAGAAAATCTAATATTAAGAGAGGGCTTCTTCTCGCGGGAGGTGTAAGCCACTCGTCCGGCTATCAAATTAACAAAGAAGTTAAATGGGCTGCGATGGCGAAAATATTCGATTTGCGAGATGTTTTTCAATTGATCATTGACAGTCTCAATGATCGAGCGTTTATGCAATACGAGTTTGTGAAACAGTGGCAATAGTTTGTTTTTCATGTTCTTACCCACCTTGGTAACAAGCTGCACGCCTTGCTCCAAGGGTTGCTCGAAGAGCGGCTGGGAGATGTAACCCCGGTCGCCAAACAGTTTCCCAAACAAAGCGTGTGTCAACTCTGATACCGGGTCACGGTCATCGACATTGCCCGCCGTGATTTTCACTCACAGCAATTCCCCTTGGTCATTGATGATCAGGTACGACTTGAACCCATAAAACCAATCCACGCTCGTCTTTCCCCGGTCAGCAAACTCTGCCATCATTTTATGCGATCAGATGCGGCGATTGTGGCACACACTGATCTTGGTCGAATCAATGAAGCTGATCCCACTCCAGCGCCCAAAGCGGCTGACCAGAAGCAGCACAAAGGCATCAGGCTACCTGGCAACAATTCAACAAAGCAGTTATAGCTTACTAACCCCGGATAATAGGGCCGCTGATACATCAACACCTGAACATCCCACATAATAAGACTTAAACGTCCGGTAACCTGACAGATGAAACCCTGCCACGGTCGTCATGACTTCGCTTAGATACAGCTCCCCTCACCGCCGACTTCGCTTCAGCGCCAACTCGAATAAGCGCTGCTCCCCCCACCATGGTTCAAACTCCTGACAAAATATCGTCAATCACTCAAGAAATCGCTATAGTATCTATCCATTAGACCGCGTGATGAAACCTTTTTCCAAAATAGTTACTTGGGAGGTGTTTCTTGAGAGCTTTATCATAAGGAAGGAATTCAGGTTCTTTTTACTTCTTTTTACTGCTTTTCTTATGTTGAACTCACGTTAATGAGTCTCCAAACTTGCTCGAGCTTAAGGAGTCTTTTTCATGCCCAGCCATCATTTCATTAGCTACTCTGCCGTAGATGGTTTTGAATTTGCCCTGCGGTTGTGCGATGAACTGCAAAGCGGCCCTCCAGTGTTCGAGGCATGGCTGGATAAGCGGCGTTTGCAAGCAAACGATGACTGGGACAAACAGATCGCTGAGGCCATCCGCGATTGCGAAAGTTTGATTTTCGTGATGACATCCGACAGTGTAGAAGACGCGTCTGTTTGCAAAAATGAATGGGTACAGGCGTTGAAATTCAAGAAACCGATTTTGCTGGCTCGCTTTCATGCTAAGGCCGATCCACCATTCCGATTAAACTCCCGGCAGTATCTCGATTTCATAGGCAATTTTGAAACGGGTCTGGCACGCCTGCGTAAGGATTTGCTGAATTTGTCGTCTCCACGCGGTATTTTAAAAGCGATGGAATATCGACTGAATGATGCGCAACGTGACCTGCGACGTGCTTCGGATTCGACTGAAACAGCGCGTATCACCGATGAGATCACGCAACTCAAAAAGCAGATCGCGGAACAAAAGCATATTGTCGACAATCCCCAAGCTGCTGCCGAGCAGACCGAGCACAATATTCAGGCAGGCTTGAAACGTGAACAGCAGCCAGAAAAACCGTTTGCCGATGTAGCACGTGCAAAGTTCATCAACCCCCCACCCGACATCGCACCGACCTTTTTCCAAAATCGACATGTTGAAACCAAGCTCATCGGAGATTTTCTAAAAGACCCGAGTCGTCGCCTGCTGACCATCGTGGGGCGTGGGGGTATCGGCAAGACAGCAATGGCATGCCGTTTACTTAAAGCATTGGAAAGCGGTCATTTACCTGATGACCTCGGCCCGCTGAGCGTGGAGGGTATAGTGTACTTGAGTGCCAAAGGCTCCCGCCGCATCAACACTACCCACCTGTTGACCGATCTCGGCAAGTTGTTGCCAGTAAACAAATCGAATGCGCTTGATGCACTATATAAAGATCCACAAATCAGTACAGAGGCTAAGCTCCAGGCATTGTTGACCGAGTTTCCGCAGGGACGAACCGTAGTGCTGCTGGATAACCTGGAAGATTTAATCGATCCTGCAACGGAGGACGTACAGGACGATGAACTAAACCAAGCCCTGCGCGCATTGTTGCAAGCACCCCCGCACGCCGTGAAAGTAATCGTCACCACGCGCATCAGCCCGCGTCAATGGCTGGTGATTCACCCAGAGCGACAACAGCAGATTTTTCTGGATGAAGGACTGGAATCACCTCACGCTGAAAATATTTTGCGTGAGATGGATGCCGACGGCAAAGTAGGTCTGAAACACGCCCCCGAATCCCTGTTGAATGAAGCGCGTATTTATACGCGGGGCTATCCGCGCGCGCTGGTCGCCTTATACGGCATCCTTTCTGCCGACCGCTACACTACGCTTGAGGAAGTGCTCTCCAAACCCTTGCCGGATCATGTGGTGGAAGTATTGGTGGGCGAAGCTTTCGACCGCCTGGACATCACCTCGCAGAAGGTAATGGAAGCACTGGCGATCTACGAGCGGCCTGTTACACCCGCCGCCGTGGATTATCTGCTGCAACCTTTTGAGCCCAGTATCAACAGCGCACCTGTGCTCAATCGACTGGTCAATATGCAATTCGTGCGCAAGGAAGGCAATCGCTATTACCAACATGCCACTGATCGTGCGTATGCGCTGGCACGCATTCCCAAAGGTGAAAAACAGGATACCCAGACTCCCGACATGCCTTCTCCTCCAGCATCTTACTCTCAGCACACCTTGCTTCATCGCGGTGCGGAATATTTCAAACAAGCCCGTCAACCGCGGGAAACATGGAAAAGACTGGAGGACCTCACCCCGCAATTGAATGAATTTGAACTGCGCTGCGCAGGTGAAGATTATGACACTGCCGCCAATGTATTACTGGAAATCGACTTTGACTACCTGCAACTGTGGGGCCACTGCCATTTAGTCATAGCGCTGCACCAGCGATTACAGGGCACAATTCATGACTTGGATTTGAAACAAAGGTGCGTAGGCAATCTGGGTACAGCTTATGCCGCTATCGGGCAGGTTCAAAAAGCGATCGGCTGTTATCAAGCAGCACTGCATATCGCGCGTGAAATCGGTAATCGTGGCAGCGAAGGTACCTGGCTCGGCAGCCTGGGTAGCCGCTACGCTGATCTGGGCCAGACCAGCCGCGCGATCGAGCATTATGAACAGGCACTGGCCATCGCGCGCGAAATCGGCGATCGTCGAGCGGAGGGTGGCTGGAGCGGCTAGCTCGCGAACCGCTACGCTGCACTAGGCCAGACCAGCCGCGCGATCGAGCATTATGAACAGGCGCTGGCCATCGCGCGCGAAATCGTCGATGGTCGCGGGGAAGGGCACTGACGCGGGTACGTGTGTGAGC
>NZ_JAGFJM010000075.1 GCF_024102715.1 Nitrosomonas communis | reverse complement strand
TGATGATTGAAGAAGAAACTCCTATTGTTCATCCAGGAGTAAAAACTAAAGATATTGCTGTGGATGTCGTGTGAAACGAGGGAATTTTATTCGAGAGCTGGTTGATGCAGGTTGTTACTTGAAGCGCTATGGAAGGAAGTATGATCTCTATATAAACCCACGGAACGGCAAACAAGCTCCGGTACCACGGCATCCGGAAATTAAGGAGGGTCTTTGTGAGCTTATCAGAAAGCAGTTGGGGCTCAAAGGCAAGTGATTGGCCTAACGAATAAGGTTAGATTGTGAGAGCGGAGCGAGCCACAATTTGAACCCGTTGTTGGGCAAGCCCGATTCTAAATCACTTCATTCTCTATGAAAATATCTTTTCGAATCTCGGGGGCTGTGAGGTCTGCTGTATTTAAGCAAACCTCAAGAATGAGTGTGTAACATCACCAGTGCGGCAATATACACCATGAACTGCTAATGGCGATCAAAAGCCAGTCCTTTACTTTACCTGAGGTATGTATAAAGTATAGTCCTGACCCCCCTGGGCAGGGAACTACACTGGAAGAAGCTCGGGAAAATCTTCGTGAGGCTATTGAATTAGTTCTGAAAGCCAATCGAGTGCTCGCAGAAGAGTCGATTCAGGGTCGCCAAGTTGTCAAAGAACGGATCGTTGCAGACGCATAAAGAAACGGCGTGATTTGGTAAGACACTTAGAGCGTTGCGGATGCGAACTACTCTGAGAAGGTGGTCGACAATCGGTATATGTGAATCGGGTTGCCGGCAAGTTGACTACCATCCCGCGCCACACGAAAATCAATGAACATCTAACCCGGCGTATCTGCAAGGATCTTGATGTTTCTCAGCCATAGCGTTGCCCAACGAATAAGATTAGATCGTGATCACGAAGCAAGTCACGATCTGGGAAGAAAAAGGGGACGTTACCTCTATAGGGAAAAGGGGGATGACTGACAAAAAAGCAAAAAAGGGAGCTTCCTTTTTTTTCCTTCTAACGCTTTTACAACGTATGCGTCTAACGCTGCCACCTGTCATTTATCTAGCTGCAATGATTTAATGAACTCCGAAAATTTAGTGATAAAAATATCAATCTGGAATACTTAACCAGTTCTCTGTCCGTCTAGCGGGTAATCGGCGCGGCGAAAGATTTCACATAAAGCAGAAGATACTGACTTTGCGCCGATGGTCTGGTCGCGTAGAGTAATGATGACCAAACGGCGCTGCTGTTTTGCTGTTATTCCATTCTTCCCCCTTACAGATAGTTGTAGTCGTACACCCTTGTTTTTAATTCGTCAATGAAAAAAAATATCCCAACAGGGAAATTTGTTCATTAATTATTTTCAAATTTATCCTGTGCTATTCAGAGTTACGCGGAACTCGATCTGGGAGCCGATGCTAATTTGCTTAGTCTCTAAAATTTATCGTCGTATATAAAAAGCATTGAGCTTATTTAGCAAGCGTGTGCTGATTGCAATCAATCCCTATCTTTTTATTCGACAGTCATCTCAGAAATTGCCGATACTTATCTATAACCTAGCCTTTGTGGCGGGGTCTTGCTTACTACAACTCCAGGCCGAATTGCCCGATATGCGGTGGGCAATAATTCTATTACCTATTGCGTTAGCATTAGGTTCCTGCACTTACTATTTCTCGGCGGTGCTTAGCATTGTTCGTAGAATTTTTGTAGTTTGCTTTTTTATAGGATTGGGCTTTTTCTGGGCAGCCATACTGGCGCATTGGCGTATGGCCGATGTCTTACCTCATGAATGGGAAAGCCGCGATATCGAGCTAATCGGTGTTATTGCAGAGCTTCCGCAAATGAATGACCGCGCTGTACGCTTCCACTTCGATGTCGAACAGGTAGTGACAGCAGAAGCCGTGGTGCCTGCATCTATCTTACTGAGGTGGTATAAAATGCGAGGGAAGCATGAGGAAATCAGTGATGCATTCCCTCAAGTCAATGTGGGTGAGCGCTGGCAGCTGACAGTACGGCTAAAGCGCCCCTATAGCAATGTTAATCCGCATGGCTCCGACTTTGAGGCAAAAGCGATGGAACGCAATATCCGTGCTATGGGTTATGTTCGCCTATCAGAAAACAATGTACGCTTGGATGAGTGGGTTAATCATCCCAGTTATTTGATTGAGTACGCCCGCCAGCAGATTCGCACACGGTTTACCCATGTATTAGCAGATCATTCCTATGCGGGTATTCAAATAGCCCTGGCCGTAGGAGATCAGCAGGCTATCCCTCGCGAGCAGTGGCAAATTTTCACACGTACCGGCACCAATCATCTTATGTCAATCTCTGGACTTCATGTGACGATGGTGTCAGGTATGGTTTTTGGGTTTGTTTATTGGCTGTGGCGGCGAAGCTCGCGGTTAACCTTTTTGCTGCCAGCGCGCAAAATGGCTATTGCCGCAGGTGTTTTAGTGGCACTGGGTTATGCGTTATTAGCTGGTTTTGCTGTACCCACCAGACGGACCTTTCTGATGCTGGCAATCATGGCTATTGCACTTTGGAGTGATCGCAGAGTGCCGATGCCAGCTGTGCTGATATGGGCGTTATTGATCGTGGTGCTATTTGATCCATGGGCAGTAATGTCTCCTGGCTTCTGGTTATCGTTTGGTGCGCTTGCACTGATTACGTTAGTAATATTTGGCCGTATTGGCAGGATGAACGCCATAAACAGTTGGATTAGAGTGCAATGGGTGATTACTTTGGGATTGGGCCCTTTGCTGCTGCTCATGTTTCAGCAAGTATCGCTGATTGCACCGCTAGCGAATGCAATCGCAATTCCGTTGGTCAGCCTGGCGGTGGTTCCACTGACATTACTGGCAATTTTGCCGTTATTTGATTTTCTGCTATTGCCTGCCCATGAGATCTTGAGTGGTGGTATGGTATTGCTGGCGTGGCTAAGTGAAACTCCTCAGGTTGTCTGGCAGCAGCATGCCCCGCCGGTATGGACGGTAGTGGTAGGTATTGCAGGTATAGCCTGGTTGTTTCTGCCAGGTGGATCGAATTTAGGGATTTTCTCGGGTTTCCCTGCCTGCTGGCTTGGAGTGGTGGCATTATTACCACTATTTGTGGTTGTTCCACCCAAACCGGCAGCAGGTGAGTTGTGGTTGACCGTCCTGGATGTCGGTCAAGGATTAGCGGTAGTGGCGCGTACCGAGCATCATACGCTGTTATACGATGCCGGGCCCAGCTTTGGAGAAACTGATAGCGGCGAGCGTATTATCATGCCATTTTTACGCGGCGAGGGTATCAAGCAACTGGATCTCATGATGATATCGCATGCAGACTTGGATCATAGCGGCGGTGCTTTGTCGGTGCTGGCAGCAATACCAGTGAAATCATTGCTGTCGTCGCTAACTCCTGATCATCCAATTCAGCAGGCTGTTAGCAATGGCAGACCATGCTCTGCCGGTGAATCATGGCAGTGGGATGGTGTTCATTTTGAGGTGCTGCATCCGTTAACGTACAGCCATGATCGCCTTAAGCGGAAAACGAATGAAGCGAGTTGCGTATTGAAGATTACTACCCGTCATGGCAGCGTGCTATTGCCGGCCGATATCGAGAAGGACTCAGAACAAGCCTTGCTGGTGCGTGCCAGCCGGCAGCTTGCCGCAACGGTTCTGATTGCGCCCCATCATGGCAGCAAGACTTCTTCGACGGAAGCATTTATACGCCAAGTCAATCCCAGGCTCACGATATTTACTGTTGGTTATCGTAACCGCTTTGGGCATCCAAGCGAGCAAGTCGTTGCACGATATCGGGACGTGGGAAGTCAGCTGATGTACAGTGACCGTGATGGGGCGGTGTTGTTACAGTTTAAAGGCGAAGGTATGACAGTGAGCAGTTGGCGCGAGATTACTCGTCGTTACTGGCATGATCGCTGAAAGTATCCTCAGCAGCGCTGTTTTCTTTCTCACAGATTAATGCGCCGTTAATATTGGTCTGATAGCAATACGCTGGGTAATTTCTTCAGCACTTTTTCTGGCGGAGATCTCGCTTAGATAGGGGCCAGTACGGATTTTGTACAGTCCGCCTTCATTAGTGATGTCAGTTTGATGCGTGATTGAAGGCAGTTCCGAGCGTATTTGTGCAAGAAAGTTGTGAGCATTGCTGGCAGAACCAAATGCAGCGAGCTGCAGGTAGATATTATTGTTTTGCGAGTTCGATCGTCGGGAAGGCATGATTTTTTCCATTGGAGGAGACGAAGCGACGCCCGGAATGATGGTTTCAACCACCACGGGGGTGCTGCCATTTGCCAGTATATCCAGCTTGTATGCTGCAGTATAGGAAAGATCAACTACTCGATTTGCCAGAAAGGGGCCTCGATCATTAATGCGCACGACGATCGATTTGCCATTATTAAGATTAGTAACCCGGGCATAACTGGGAATGGGCAAAGTTGGATGAGCGGCGGTCATGGCATACATGTCATACACTTCTCCAGAAGCAGTTTGTTTGCCATGGTAACGACGCCCATACCAAGAGGCGATACCTCGCTCTCTGTAAGGAGTGAGTGATGTCATGGGGGTAAATGTTTGCCCTAAAGCATCATAAGGGCGCATGTTGGCAGTCCTTAAGGGTTCGATGCGTGGAATGGCATCTGGGATAGAATCCAGGTTGGCTGGTGGATTGTCGGGTGGGCCGTCATCAAGGTAATAGCCCCCCCCTTTGATTTTTGCTAAGAATACTGATGCAGTAGTAGCGTTTTTTTCTCGTGACCCGGCATGGCGGGATGTGCTGCTACAACCAACTAGTGTGATCAGTACGATGATGGATATTAAAAAAGTAACACAAGCTACCCAGCGAATGGAAAGAAAATGAAGTGTGTGTGTAAACATGGGTATACCATCCTTATGTTTTTACTAGTTTAGGGTGGGTTTGTATACTCATCAAAATACCAAAACCCAATAGCATCGTTACCAGAGAGGTTCCTCCATAGCTGATCAAGGGCAGGGGCACACCCACTACGGGTAGGATACCGCTGACCATCCCCATATTGACGAAAACATAGGTAAAGAACGTCAATGTGATCGAACCGGCAACGAGGCGAGTAAACTGTGTCGGTGCATTGGCTGTAATAATCATACAGCGTCCGATCACTGCTAAATATAACAATAATAACAAACCATTACCGATTAAACCAAATTCCTCTGAGAATACCGCAAAAATAAAATCGGTGCTTTGTTCGGGTAGAAAATCCAGCTGAGATTGCGTTCCTTTTTGCCATCCTTTGCCGGCAATACCGCCAGAACCGATGGCAATACTGGATTGTATGGTGTGGTAACCTGCTCCTAATGGGTCTTGTGAAGGATCAAACATGGTTAAAACGCGCTTGCGTTGATAGTCATGCATGGCGAATGACCAGAATAATGGCAATACACTTCCAGCAGTCACTAACAAACCAGCCATGACTCGCCAGGATAAACCAGCAAAGTAGAGTACATAAAAACCACTTGTTGAAATCAATAAAGCTGTTCCCAGGTCAGGCTGGCGTGCAATCAATATGACCGGTAATAGTAAAATCAAAGTTGCACCGGCATAATCACGTAAACGCAAGGTTATTTCAGATTTATCGAAATACCAAGCCATCATGAGAGGAACAGCAATTTTTAACAGCTCAGAAGGTTGAATTCTGGTGATTCCTATGTTTAACCAGCGTCGCGCACCATTTTGTATTTCACCAAACAAGGCAACGCCGATCAGTAGAGTGATCCCTGCTATATACAATGGTAAGGCAAGGCGCATAATTTGCTGCAGCGGAACGTTGGTTACTAACCACATAACCGCAAGCGCTGCGATCATGTTTAAGATTTGACCGCTGACCCGGCTTAAACTCCCGCCGCTAGCACTATAGAGCACGACGAGTCCAATCAGCATCAACAGAAAGATTCCGCCTAACAGGAAATTATCGATATAGCGAGTGAAATAATGCCATAGCTGCTTGAACTCAATCATAACAACTTAATCATTAATACCTATGTTGATCGAAAGAAACGAGACATCAAAAAAACGGCAGAATCAAGTTAAAACATTAACTGACTTTTCCTAATGCGGTCGATTGTTTATATTTGCAGTAAGCAGGGGTTCAGGTGTCTTTCCGAGAAAGAAATAATCCAATACCTGACGCGCAATGGGTGCAGCAGTCGAGCCGCCAGAACCACCATTCTCAACTAAAACCGTCATTATGATTTTTGGATCTTCTGCTGGTGCATAAGCGGTGAATAACGCATGGTCACGGTGGCGTTCTTGTATTTTGCTGGCAACGTAACGTTCACCTTGTTTGATATTAATTACTTGTGAAGTGCCTGTTTTACCGGCAAAAGTATAAGCGGCATTTGCACCTGCGCGCGCAGCTGTTCCGCCAGGGCGTGTCACACCGGCCAACGCATTGTTGACACGCATCAGATTTTCTTTCTTTAAATCAAGCGTGTACATCTGATTATTTTTTTTCTCGAATGAGCGGCCAGTTATGCTATTTTGAATCTGTTTCACAAAATGTGGACGATAAGCGGTGCCATTATTAGCAAGTATCATGGTGGCGAAGGTCAGTTGAAGGGGGGTGGCCAGATTATAACCTTGACCGATTCCTACTGAAATCGTGTCGCCAGGAAACCAACTCTGCTTGAATCGCTTCATTTTCCATTCTGGTGAAGGGAGTAATCCAGCTACTTCGCCCGGAATATCGATGCCGGTTTTTCTGCCAAATCCAAACTGACTGATAAAATTGAACATATTGGTTATTCCCAGATCATTGGCAAGCATGTAGTAATAGGTGTCACAGGAAATGACGAGTGATTTGTGGAGATCAACTTTGCCATGTCCGCCAGGTTTCCAATCCCGGAAACGGTGTTGACTACCAGGCAGACTAAAGTAACCTGGATCATTAATCGCGTACTGGAAAGTCCGTTTACCTAATTCCAAACCAGCTAATGCCATGAATGGTTTAAAGGTAGAGCCAGGCGGATATACGCCTCTAAGGGCACGATTATTGAGTGGTTTGTCTATGGATTCATTGAGTAAGCGCCAGTTCAAGTGATCGATGCCATCTACAAACAGATTGGGATCAAATCCAGGTTTACTGACAAAGGCGAGAATTTCGCCATTTGTCGGATCCATTGCCACCAGTGCCCCCCGGTAATCACCAAATGCGCTTTCTGCTGCCTGTTGTAACTTGAGATCAAGAGAGAGGACTAAATCATTGCCAGCCACAGGCGGGGTATGGGATAGTGTTCTGACATGTCGGCCTGCTACATCAGTTTCGGCTTCTTCAAAGCCGGTTACGCCGTGTAATTCTCTCTCATAGCTTTGTTCAATGCCTGTTCTTCCTATATGCAAGGAACCTCGATAGTTTTCCAGCTCATTATTGTTTTCCAGTTGTTCGAGATCCTTGTCGCTGATACGACCAATATAGCCAATCACATGCGATAAAAGCTCAGCGTGAGGATAGTGACGAAGTAGCCGTGCTTTAATTTCCATTCCAGGAAACCGGTAGTGATTGGCGGCAAAGCTGGCTACTTCCACATCTGATAAGCGTGTACGAATGGGTAAGCTTTGAAAGCGTGTGTTCTCCCGTCTTAGCTTATTGAATCGCTGACGATCCTCCGCTGTAATTTCAATCACGGTGGCTAATTCATCTATGGCTACTTCCAGGTTGGTAACTTTATCCGGCACAATTTCCAATGCGTAAGTTGTGTGGTTTTCCGCCAGAATCTCACCATTGCGATCAAATATCAGTCCCCGGTTTGGCACCAGTGGCACAATGGAGATCCGATTAGCTTCTGCCAGTGTTGTGTAGTGTTCTCCGCGCAGTACCTGCAGGTAAAAAAAACGAGCAAGCAATAAGCAAAATAACAGCACGACAAAGCCTGCGCTGATGGTAAGTCTGATGTGGAAATGACGTAATTCACGTAAGTGATTACGAAGCTCAATTCCATGATTCATAGTTCGTCAGAATCGCACTTCGGCTTTTGAGGAATGCCCAGCAAGAATGAAATTACTGGCCACAATAATGCACCCGTGGCACTAGGCAGAAAATAATGCCAATCCGGCAGATAAGTACCCCCCAGCATACCCGTTAAAAGTGCAGCAAATTGAGCTATGAGCAGCACCCAGAAAATTTGGGGAGCTTGTTGAAAGACACTAAATAAGCGTAGGCGTCGATGCAAGATCATCCCAAAAAAAGTGATCAGGCAATAAGCCAATGCATGTTGACCGAGAATGCTGCTGTTGCTGACATCCATGACTAAACCCGCTATAAAGGCAAGACTCATGCCGATACGTTGTGGCTGATTGACACTCCAATAGAGCAGCGTAATTGCGACAAAATCTGGGCGAAGTAACAAGATGATTTCTTGTAGAGGCAGCAGGTTAAATAGGAGCGCACTGAACAGACTGAAAAAGATGAAGCTGCTTTTTACTTCCAGCGCGAGCTCCTCACTAAGGTAATCATTGGGCATGGTTTTTTCTTTGCTTTCCTTGCTGCACAGTATTCCTTGGCTCTTCTTCAGGCAGCGCAGGCACGGGCGATGATAAGGAAAGTATCAATACCTGCCTGTTTCTGTTCACACCTGCAATAGGTATGCAGGTGATGTGTGCAAAATCACGTGAGCGATCATGCTCAATATTGGTTACGCGCGCTACAGGCAGGCCGGGCGGATAAACGCCGCCAATCCCAGAGGTAATCAGTAAATCATCTTGTTCAATATCCGCGTTGACCGACAAATAACGCAGTTCTAGTTCATTATTTTTGCCAGCGCCAGAAACGACCGAACGTAAGCCATTACGAGCAACTTGTACAGGAACGGAATGATCTTTATCAGTGATCAGCGTAACCTCGGCTAACCAAGGATGAACCTGTGTTATTTGTCCGACGACACCTAAATCATCGACCACTACTTGACCGGCTGTAACCCCGCTGGTACTTCCCTTGTTGAGCGTTACCTTGCGATTAAAGGGATCGCGTGGGACATATAAGATATCTGCCATAATCGCTTTGGCTTCTGTTTGCTGGGCAGCATTCAGCAATTGACGCAGTTGGGCATTTTCTTCTTCCAGCATTTGTAAGCGGAAGAGTTTTTGCTGATTAAAGAAATATTGCTGCCTGAGATAAGCAATTTCTTTTGTTAACTGCAAATCATCTAATAACTCTTCTACCTGATCATACAAGCTCATTGGTGCATAGGCTAATTTTTGCAGAGGGTAAATGATCATGCCAACAGTCTGACGTATTCCGAAAAAGGAACTGAAGCGGGTATCCACTACCATCAGGAGAATGGATAGCAATGCAAAAAAAAATAATCGTACCTGTGGACTCGGACCAACCCTGAAAAATTGCGGAACCGTTTCCATTACATTTTAGATGTTAAAATTTCATTACTCGGTTATGTGAGTAACCCATGGTAAGAGACCGGAATCAGCTCAAAATTCGCGAGCAAAAATACCGATGGATCGATCGATATTTTCGAGGGCGATCCCAGCTCCCCGTACTACACAGGAGAGGGGATCATCTGCCACAATAACAGATAAACCTGTTTCCTCCATCAAGAGACGATCAATATCACGCAGTAGTGCGCCGCCTCCTGTCATCACCATCCCCATTTCGGCAATGTCGGAACCAAGTTCTGGCGGAGTATGCTCCAATGCAGTTTTAACCGCACTGACAATATTGTTCAATGGTTCCGACAGTGCTTCCAGAATCTCATTACTGGAAATGGTAAAACTACGCGGAATACCTTCTGCTAAATTCCGTCCTTTGACCTCAATTTCACGCACTTCCGAAGCTGGATAAGCCGAACCTATTTGTGTCTTGATGATCTCGGCCGTGGTTTCACCAATCATCATGCCGTAATTGCGACGAATATAATTGATGATGGCTTCATCAAATTTGTCACCTCCCACACGTACTGAATTTGAATAAACAATACCCCCCAGAGAAATTACCGCAACTTCAGTCGTACCGCCTCCTATGTCAACTACCATTGAGCCTGTCGGTTTTTCAACGGGTAAATCGGCCCCGATGGCAGCAGCCATTGGTTCTTCTATGAGTTCTACTTTACGTGCGCCTGCGCCAAAGGCAGCCTCACGAATTGCGCGCCGCTCCACTTGAGTTGAACCGCAAGGAACAGAAATAACAATACGCGGGTTAGCAGAAAACAGGCGGGGAGGATTTACCTTTCTGATGAATTGTTTCAGCATTTGCTCAGTTACCGTGAAATCAGCAATGACACCATCCTTCATCGGGCGAATTGCGGTAATGTTACCAGGTGTCCGGCCAAGCATTTGCTTTGCTGCCAGTCCAACTTGCTGGATCATTTTCTTGCCGCCGGATCCTCCTTCTTGCCTGATTGCAACGACAGATGGTTCGTTCAGTACGATACCGTGACCACGAACATGAATCAGTGTATTGGCAGTACCTAAATCAACGGCCATATCTGTTGAGAAATAATTTCCTAGAAAGTTATTGTTCAGGAGGTTAAACATGATGGCAAAATCCCATTAATGAAGACAGATTCAGAAATAAAGAAGCGGTTTAGTAGTAAGTAGAATGTACAAAAAGCATGCGCTCATTAGACATGTCATGATACTCTATTACGTGTTTGAATATAAAGCTCTTGACAGCAAATGACCCTATCATTAGATGATGTAAAACGTGTAGCTAATCTTGCTCGTATCGAAATCAGTGAGGATGAGGCACAACAGGTGCTGATGCAATTATCTGGTATTTTTGACCTGATCGAACAAATGCAGGCGATAGAGACATCCAATATTGAACCTATGAGTCATGCGCAAGATATGATACAGCGCTTGCGTGAAGATGTCGTTACTGAATCTGATCAACATATGTTATTTCAAGCTATCGCACCACAGGTAGAGGCGGGGCTTTATTTGGTTCCTAAAGTGATCGAGTAAAAGCAGAAACACGCTTCCTTCTTTCAGTTAATTTTTGTAATTCACCATTCTTAACCCTCATGCTGAACGCTAGTCTCAAGCAGCTCGCCACACAACTTTTGCAAAGAAAAATTTCCAGCGTAGAGCTGACCAAAGAGTTTCTTAAACACATTAAAACGCTTAATCAAGAGTTAAACGCTTTTATTACCCTCAATGAAGAGATGAGTCTTGCTCAAGCGCAAGCTGCCGACAACATGATTGCAGCGGGAGAGGCCCATCCTCTCACAGGTATTCCTGTAGCACAAAAAGATATTTTTTGTGCCAAGGAATGGTTAACGACGTGTGGTTCGAAAATGCTTTCCAATTTTATCTCTCCCTATGATGCGACGGTAATCGAACGCTTTAATCAAGTCGGAGCGGTTAATATCGGTAAGACCAATATGGATGAGTTTGCCATGGGGTCCAGTAATGAGACTTCCTATTATGGGCCTGTCAAAAATCCGTGGGATAGCCTGGCGGTACCGGGTGGAAGTTCTGGTGGTTCGGCTTGTGCAATTGCTGCGCGCATGGCCCCCGCTGCGACAGGTACGGATACGGGCGGTTCCATCCGCCAGCCGGCGGCACTATGCGGTATCTCGGGCATCAAACCAACGTATGGATTGGTTTCTCGTTATGGCATGATTGCGTTTGCTTCCAGCCTGGATCAAGCAGGGCCTATGGCTAAGTCGGCTGAGGACCTAGCACTTTTGTTGAATGTTATGGCAGGGTTCGATACCCGCGATTCAACCAGCATCCAGCGTGAGCCAGAGGATTACGCGCATGATCTGGAAAAACCGCTGGGGCAGTTGCGTATCGGCTTACCTCGGGAGTACTTTGCAAAAGGAATGAGTAATGATGTGGCCAGTGCCGTGGAAGCTGCCATTGCAGAGTATCGTAAGTTAGGCGCGACCATTGTTGAGATTTCCTTGCCCAATGCGAGACTTTCCATTCCGGTCTATTATGTTTTAGCCCCGGCAGAAGCATCCAGTAATCTTTCCCGCTTTGATGGTGTCCGTTATGGTTATCGTGCTGAGCAATATACTGATCTTGAAGATATGTATAAAAAAACCCGGGCTCAAGGCTTTGGCGCGGAAGTTAAGCGCCGTATCCTGATTGGTACTTATGTGCTTTCCCATGGTTATTACGATGCTTACTATCTGCAGGCGCAGAAACTGCGCCGTTTGATCGCAAACGATTTTACGGACGCATTTAAGCAATGCGATGTCATCATGGGGCCGACTACACCTGCAGTTGCCTTTAATCTCGGAGAAAAAAGCAGCGATCCGATTCAGATGTATTTATCGGATATTTATACCAGCGCAGCGAATCTGGCTGGCTTGCCGGCGATGTCAATTCCCGTCGGGTTTGGTGATAAGAATAGGCCGGTAGGACTGCATATCATTGGCAATTACTTCAGAGAAGCTCAAATGTTAAATATTACGCACCGGTATCAGCAAGTAACAGACTGGCATCTGCGTGTGCCTGCAGGTCTGCTGGAAGTTTAGCAAATAATAATTATTTATGATTTATCGGGTATTTCAGAAGTAAGAGGGGTTTTTTGAACATGCAGTGGGAAATCGTCATCGGTCTTGAGATTCATGCTCAACTCTCGACACAATCAAAAATATTCTCAGGCGCTTCTACAGCCTATGGAGCGCAGCCCAACACGCAGGCGTGTGCGGTCGATATTGCGTTGCCCGGAGTATTACCGGTTTTGAATTATGGCGCTGTTGAGCGCGCAATTAAGTTTGGCCTGGCAATTGGGGCAAAAATTAATTCGCCTTCTATCTTTGCACGCAAAAATTACTTTTACCCTGATTTACCAAAAGGCTATCAAATCAGTCAGTTTGAGCTGCCTATCGTGCAGGGGGGCAGCGTCAAGATTCAGGTAGGTGATAGCGAGAAGATAGTGCGGTTGACACGCGCACATCTGGAAGAAGATGCTGGTAAGTCATTGCATGAAGAATTTCATGGCATGAGCGGTATCGACCTGAATCGGGCTGGCACACCTCTGTTGGAAATTGTTTCCGAGCCGGATATGCGCAGCAGCGCAGAAGCGGTCGCTTATGCCAAGGCGCTGCACACTCTGGTTCGCTGGACTGGAATATGTGATGGCAACATGCAGGAGGGATCATTCCGCTGTGATGCCAACGTCTCTGTCCGGCCGCGTGGAACAGAAACATTTGGTACGCGTTGTGAGATTAAGAATCTTAATTCGTTTCGTTTCCTCGAAAAAGCAATCGATTTTGAGGCGAGGAGGCAGATTGAAATCCTGGAGGACGGCGGCAGTATTACGCAGGAAACACGCCTATACGATGCTAGCCGCGATGAAACCCGCACCATGCGCAGCAAAGAGGAGGCGCACGATTATCGTTATTTCCCAGATCCTGATTTGCTACCGTTGGAGATATCCCGAGAATGGATTGAACAGGTTAGAGCGATGCTGCCCGAATTACCTGAGGCACGGCGGCATCGTTATATCCAGGATTTTGGTTTGACGGTTTATGATGCTAGTGTACTGACTGCGGCAAGAGAAATAGCGGATTATTTTGAGAATACTGTCAAGCAATTGCCTACGCAAGCCAAACTCTGTGCCAACTGGATTATGGGTGAAGTCAGTGGCAGACTCAATAAAGAGAATATTGAGATTACCCAATGTCCAGTAGGGCCAAAGCAGCTGGCGGAATTACTGATGCGCGTTAGCGATGGCACCATCTCAGGAAAAAGCGCCAAGGATGTTTTTGATAGTATGTGGCAGGGCGAGCATAGCGGAAATGCCGATGCTATCATTGCTGCAAAAGGACTCAAACAAATTTCCGATGATGGCGAAATCGAAAAACTGATTGATCAGGTGCTTGCTGCTCACCCACAACAAGTGGCAGATTATCATGGCGGCAAAGAAAAAGCTTTTAACTCGCTTGTCGGTCAGGTCATGAAAGCCACCAAAGGAAAGGCGAATCCGGGACAAGTCAATATGATACTCAAGAAAAAGCTGCTGGAATAAATTTACCAAAGCAACTATTTGCGCTATCTGAACATGTCCTGCCACCGATCTGGTTATCGTTTCCTGTTAAGTCATTACCTGCCAGGATTCAAAAAAATAAGCATTTCGCAGCAATCCATTTTATCACCCTATGAAATGCATCCTGTATTGGTATAGCAAAGCTCAAATAAATTGATTACAATTCATAGATGACTTATCCATCATCATTTCGCTGCAAAGTTTTGTCCGTTCGCAAGAAGGAAGGACTTACCATTGCGCAGGCGGCGGCGCGTTTTTG
>NZ_JAGFJM010000073.1 GCF_024102715.1 Nitrosomonas communis | reverse complement strand
CATATTCACCAGACCTTAACCCCATTGAGCACAAATGGGCACAAGCCAAAGCAATCAGAAAACAACAAAACCAAACCGTTGAGCAACTCTTTAAAATTGAATCATTTTATGTGGCGTAGGCTATATTTGAACCGCCGGGGACGTGTAACCGTACTGTCATAACTTTTTCCGGTTTTTCTGTGCATGGCTACCAGGATAAACGGATTGCTGCTGTGTCACGAGCATTTGCCCACCAGGGTTTTCGTGTCATTACGCCGTGTGTTTCGGATATAGACCGGTTATTGATTCACCCTGCTACGATAGACAAATTTGCTGCTCTGATTCAGGCGGTTTATGCTGATCGGATGCTCAATCCTTCCGGGCAGCCCATAGGAATTTTTGCCGCTTCGTATTCCGGCGGTATTGCCATGCTGGCAGCCTCTCGTGCCGACATCGCACCTTATGTTAACGCTATTTGCCTTGTGGGAGCTTTTACTCATTTTAGAAATGTATTGCAGTTTATCATCGAACAAGAAGAGATCGACGAATATGCGCGCTATATTTTGCTGCGCAACTTTCTTCAGCAAAGCAAGCACCATGATGATGAGATTGTTGAGCTGCTAAATATTGCTATTCAGGATAATGGTTTCAAAAAGGAAAGACCCCTATTGCCAGATCGTTTACAAACAGTCTCTGCTGGTGCAGTCAATTTTTTTATGCAATTGTTGAATAATGCTTCGTTTAGAAGTGAGCTAGCGTACCAGGCTTTTGAAGAAATCAATCAAAGAGAGCGCTGGACCGATTATTTCGCTCTTGAGCACAGACTTGATTATGTGGATTTTTCCGTCAGTCTGATTCACGGGCAAGGTGATCGGGTTATCCCGAGTAATGAATCAGTCCATCTGCATGCATTGTTACAAAGACGTGGTAAAAATAGTCATCTTATCCTCACAAGCCTGCTGGATCATGGTGATCTCAATTTGAGTAAGGATATTTGGCGCGAAACAAATAAACTAGCCGCTGGTTTTGGCTTCTTTATAAATGACTTGCGTGCCGCTCAGCCCCATTGATTTGATGCAGGATGAGAGTGAGTATTTCTATCAGGCTTCGTAATCATAATAGAATATAAAATAGTGCTACCAAGGGATCAACTGACCATCATAGGCGATAAACTTTCCTGAATCTGCTAATGTTATTCTACTCAATACACGCCGCATGCCTGTGACGCTCTGCTCCGTCGAGATCAGCGCATCCCTTCCACCCATATCAGTTTTGACCCAGCCAGGATGTAGCAGGACAGAAATGATGCCGTGCGGCCTCAAATCAATGGCGAGACTCTTGGCAACCATGTTGACTGCAGCTTTACTTGAGCGATAGATATAACTTCCACCTCGCTGATTGTCAGCGATACTGCCCATTTTGCTGGTGATCGTGGTAATCGTTTTTAAATTGCTGCTGCTGATCTGATTGACAAAAGCTTCTGCCATTTTAAGCGGCGCCATGGTATTGATCTGCAAAGTCTGAATCCAGGCAGCGTAGTCGATACTGCCAAATCCACCATCATCAGAAGGTGGATATATACCAGCATTGTTGATCAGCAGATCAATGGTTTCATTAGCCAGTGAACTGGCTAAACGGTCAATTTGTTGATGACTTGCCACATCAAGCGCATAAATTCTGATGTGACCGGGATATTGCGCTGCGAGTCGATTGAGATTTTCTGCTGTAGCAGGATGACGGCAGCAGGCTATGACATGCCAGCCATCTTGGGCATATTGACGGACAAACTCTAATCCAATTCCACGACTTGTACCTGTAATCAAGACTGTTGCCATAGTGTGCTTACTCCTTTACCTAACAAATGAATATATTTGCTTGATTAAAAATTGCGATATAACAATACATATAATCAGTTTGGCAGAATAAAGCAAGGTAGATCATTTAGGGAGGTGCCAAGTAATCACTACAAACGAACGATAATGTTATACTCAAATTTTTAACAGTACTTTTGGAGGTAATTGTGAAAAAAATACTGACACTTCTGACTTTAGCCATGTTTACTTTTGCTTTGCTGCCATTTGACGCGGAAGCAAAACGGATGGGCGGTGGTAAAAGTATCGGAAAACAACGTGAATCCATCAATCAGCAGGCTACACCAAAACCAGCGCAATCCCAATCAGCTGCTCCTGCTTCTGCTACTCCTGCGAGTGGTGCCAGCAAATGGGGTGGTGCGCTAGCAGGCTTGGCGGCCGGTGGCTTACTAGCTGCCCTATTTATGGGAGGTGCGTTTGAAAATATCAATATGGCGGATATTCTGGTACTGATCGCCCTGGCGGCCGTAATATTCTTTATCGTCCGCATGATGCGTAAACCCAGAGCAGACCAGGCGACGCGTCCGATGCAGTTTTCCGGTGCTGCTGCAGATCGTGCTGGCAGTATTCTTACGCCGAACACAATGACACCGCCTAGTACAGGACAATCAGGCACAGTTGCTATCGATAGCAGTGGCGCCACGAACAGCATTCCTGCAGACTTCGAAGTGGAACCCTTCTTGCGTAATGCCAAGCTTTCGTTCATCCGCTTGCAAGCTGCATATGGTGCGCGGAATTTGGATGATATTCGCGAATATACTACGCCTGAAATGTTTGCAGAGCTTAGCGCGCAAATTAACGAGAGTAGCGACAAACCTCAAAAAACTGAGGTGATCTATATTGATGCAAACTTGCTGGATGTCACGGTTACTGACGATATGGCTATTGCTAGCGTGCGCTTTAATGGGCAATTGCGTGAATCAGCCGAGGCGCAGCCGGAGTCATTTGATGAGATTTGGCATGTGCAGAAAGATCTCAAAGATCGTAATGCAGTCTGGTTACTGGCAGGAATTCAGCAACCTTCTTAAGGTAATACTGATTATCCCTGATATTTATTCTGCTAACCCCCGTCTATCTTATTAAAGGGTGGGCGGGCGATATAAAATAGCTATCGATAGAATAGCGCTGACATTTTCTAAGTGGAGGTCGACTATGAGAATCGCTGTTGTTTCGGATATTCACGGTAATTTGCCTGCGCTAGAAGCGGTAGTGGCTCATTTCAAACATCATGGTGTTGATATCGTGATCAATCTCGGTGATAACTTATCGGGTCCATTGCTTCCATTGGAAACTGCACATTTTTTGATGGCGCAAGATTGGATACATCTTGCGGGTAACCATGATCGCCAGTTGCTTGCCCATGGAACCGAGCAGTGCACCGACGTAGATGAATTAGCCTACACTCAATTAACAGCAATGGAGCTGGCATGGCTCAAGACACTCTCCCACAAAGGAAATTTGGGTACTGATATCCTGTTTTGTCATGGCACTCCCGCAAGCGACTCAGAGTATTTCTTGGAAACTGTCGACGTTCACGGTGCCCATATGGCCACCCGCAAGGAAGTGGATGAGCGTCTTGGAACAACACTAGCAAAGCTAGTGCTCTGTGGACATACCCACAAACCGCGTGCTATTCGTGCTTCATCTGGCCAGCTTGTGGTAAATCCGGGCAGTGTTGGACTGCCAGCTTATGATGATGCGACGCCTTATCATCATGTTATTGAAAATGGTACCCCGGATGCCCATTACGCCATACTGGAGCGGATAAAAGATCGTTGGATTGCTTCCCTCATTTCTATTCCTTATGACTATGAGCCTATGGTCAAATTGGCAAATGCACACCAATATCCTGACTGGGCACAGGCGCTGGCAACTGGCTATATGTCATAAATAGCGCGCGATTGAGAAATCTAGATTAGATTTCCTGTTATCACTATGCTTTTTAGCATGGTAAACATCATTTGCGCTGTACCTGTTTTATAATCTCAGCTTTTGTCATTTTGTATCGATGAGTGTTGACCAGCCACTGGCGTGGTATCCTGTCCCTGTCACTGCAGCTACTAATATGCGCTGGTGGTTGTTGCATCGAGATTCGCTGACGCGTTTGATACAACAGCGCTGCCGTAAATTTTCGGTTGATCCAGTATTCCAGGCACTTGCACCCGCATGCGCCGACGAATTGACTATGATGAATTTGCGCCGCAGCGAATTAGCGCTAGTGCGCGAAGTGTATCTTTACTGTGGTGATATCCCCGTGGTATTTGCGCATTCCGTAGTAGCGAGAAAGCACTTACAGGGTGCATGGCGTGGATTGAGTCATTTGGGCAATCGCTCATTAGGGACGATGTTATTCACCAATCCGATGATCAAACGTGCTGAATTTGGTTATAAACAATTGAATAGCCATCATCCGCTTTTTAAGCGCGCTTGTCAGCGACTGCAGACATCGCCAGTTAGTTTTTGGGCACGGCGTTCACTATTCACATTACAGGAACAATCCATTTTGGTAACTGAAATTTTTCTGCCGGCTATTCTGAGGTTAAAAATATGACGAATAATGCGCGGCTTATCGCCTACGCAAAACTGATAAGGCTGGATAAGCCCATCGGTATCTTGCTGCTATTATGGCCTACCTTGTGGGGATTGTGGCTGGCGGCTGGTGGCCTGCCCGATTTGCTGATTCTGGCTATTTTTGTGATGGGTACGGTATTGATGCGTTCTGCAGGGTGCGCGATCAATGATTTTGCTGATCGTCGTATCGATCCCCATGTTGAGCGAACCAGAAACCGTCCACTGGCAACCGGCATGGTCACTCCCAAAGAAGCTGTGTTGCTAGCGGCAGGATTGAGTTTCTGCGCTTTTCTGCTGGTATTGCCGCTGAATCAATTGACGTTGTTGCTTTCAGTGTGCGCACTGTTTCTGGCTGGAACCTATCCATTCACCAAGCGTTTCTTTGTCATGCCGCAAGCGTATCTGGGCATTGCCTTCAGTTTTGGCATACCCATGGCATTTGCTGCACAAATCGGTGAACTGCCCGCTGTCGTCTGGCTGTTGTTAATTGCAAATTTATGCTGGGTCATTGCCTATGATACGGAATATGCGATGGTCGACCGGGCGGATGATCTCAAAATTGGCATCAAAACATCTGCGATTACGCTTGGACGCTTTGACGTAGCCGGTATCATGCTGTGTCACGCTGTTTTTCTAGGCATGATGGCTTATGCTGGTTGGCTGTTGCAGCGGGGTGCGCCTTATTATCTCGCACTGATAGTGGCATTGGGCCTGGTGATATATCAGTACTTCCTGATTCGTGACCGTGATCCGGCACGTTGTTTCAGGGCCTTCCTGCACAATAACTGGGTTGGTGCGATGGTATTTGTCGGGATTGTGCTGGATTCCTTCCTGACAACGAGCTTCTGAATTTTCTATAGCCATGAAATACAAAGATCTGCGCGATTTTCTCACGCAACTGGAAAAGCGGGGAGAATTAAAGCGTGTAACAGTCGAGATTGATTCTTACCTGGAAATGACTGAGATTTGCGATCGCTTGCTCAAAAAAGCTGGACCTGCTGTGCTGTTCGAGAAACCCAAAGGGCATACCATTCCAGTATTGGGCAACTTGTTTGGCACGCCTGAACGGGTGGCGCTGGGAATGGGTCAGGAATCTGTCACTGCGCTACGGGAAGTGGGTCAACTATTGGCTTATCTCAAGGAACCTGAGCCACCCAAAGGTTTAAGAGACGCATGGGAAAAACTGCCCGTGTTGAAGCAGGTACTTAATATGGCACCAAAAGTAGTTTCCAGTGCGGTGTGCCAGGAGATTGTGTGGGAAGGACAGGCAGTCGATCTGGCCCAGTTGCCCATTCAGACCTGTTGGCCAGGGGATGTTGCTCCGTTGATTACCTGGGGACTTACCGTTACACGTGGCCCGCACAAAGTACGGCAGAATCTAGGTATTTACCGGCAGCAAGTGATTGCGCCCAACAAAGTGATCATGCGTTGGCTCGCGCATCGGGGAGGTGCGCTGGATTACCGCGATTTTTGTATGGTCAACCCAGGCCAGCCGTATCCGGTAGCAGTTGCTTTGGGAGCTGATCCGGCAACGATTTTGGGGGCGGTCACACCGGTGCCAGATAGTCTCAGCGAATATCAGTTTGCCGGCTTGTTGCGTGGCGCAAAAACGGAAGTTGTCAAATGCTTAAGCCATGATTTGCAAGTGCCGGCCAGCGCGGAGATCGTGCTGGAAGGATTCATTTATCCCGATGAAACAGCGGTCGAAGGTCCTTATGGTGATCACACAGGGTACTACAATGAACAAGAAACGTTTCCGGTTTTGACTATCGAGCGCATTACCCTGCGTCGCAATCCAATTTACCATTCCACTTACACCGGTAAGCCGCCTGATGAGCCTGCCATTCTGGGCGTAGCGTTGAACGAGGTATTCGTGCCGTTATTACAAAAGCAATTCACCGAGATCGTCGATTTTTATCTGCCACCAGAAGGTTGCTCCTATCGCATGGCGGTGGTCAGTATGAAAAAGCAGTACCCCGGTCATGCTAAACGCGTCATGTTTGGAATATGGAGTTTCCTACGCCAGTTTATGTATACTAAATTCATCATTGTCACAGACGATGATGTCGATATCCGGGACTGGAAAGAAGTCATCTGGGCAATTACGACACGGGTTGATCCGGCGCGGGATACCTTGATTGTGGAAAATACTCCGATCGATTATCTGGATTTTGCGAGTCCCATTTCAGGACTGGGTGGAAAAATGGGATTGGATGCTACCAACAAATGGTCGGGAGAAACGACGCGCGAATGGGGCAGGCCGATCGAGATGGATGCGGCGGTCAAAACGCGTGTCGATCAGCTGTGGAGTAAACTTTCTTTCTAAAATAACGCCTGGCTAATTTATCAGTAGTGAGTAAGAAAGAACCAGTTAAAGTCTATTACAATTCAGCCTGCCCTGTGTGCAAGGCTGGCATAGAAAGCCAGAAAGGCAAGATGACAGGCTGTTCGATTGAATGGAGAGATGTCCACTCGAATACACAACTGGTTACCGAGATTCATGCAGAAATCGAGCAAGTTCGCGAGCGTTTACACGTTGTGGACGAACGTGGCCAGATTCATATCGGCTTTGATGCATTTCTGGTGATCTGGCAGCATTCTCCCCAGGAACAATGGAAGGCAGCGCTATTGGGTCTACCCATCATCAAACAACTGGGGCGGATCGTTTACAATTTATTTGCAGCCTGCCTTTATAGGTGGAATAGGGCAAAAAAACACTGGTAATTTATAGCTAGTGTTTAATTGCAAAAATAAGGCATTTTATTTTCAGAAATAACCATATGTTCTATAAGAATATATTACTAAAAAAGTGCTTGTTGAATTAATGCAATTAAACACTAGCTATAGCACAACCAGCATAATTTTAATTATGCTGCAAAGATGCATATCTATTGGATTTCCGGCGTAAAGTCTTATCTGTTCGAGAGAAGGAAGAGCTTACAATAGCTAAGGTGGCGAATCGGTTTAGCGTTGGTGTGGCAAATGTTATTCGCTGAATCAAGAATGTTGATCACAAACCTCAAGGATTTCACAAATGCAAAATTGATCTTAATGCAATGCGGCAAGATATTCTCGATTATCCTGATGTCTATCAGTACGAGCGTGCTGCCCGTTTAGCAAGCTGAATTTTGTTATTGATGCCCTCAAGAATGCCATTGATCAAACGGGATTCAACAGAGTGAATAATCCCGTTCCAAGGGAGATCACAGTTTTAGCAAAAGTCTGGAAAGCTGGAATTCTGGCTTGATTGACTTCATGGCACTACAATTATGACAGAAAAAACAATATTCTGCTATGGTCCTTATTACAGTAAATACAATGTATTTGGCTAGATATTGAGTACAGATTACCTGCGAAAATTTATCTTATAATTTTTGTCGCTATTAATGAGGAGAAGGGAGTATTGATCAGTATCCGTCTCACTTTGGCCTTATGGATTGCAGCTATCATAATGCTGGCTGACTGCAGCAACCAGAGGAGGGAGAGCATTCCTGTATTGCACTGGTATGTTTTCGATGAACCCTCTGGTGCATTTTCCATGGCAGCTGGCCGTTGCTCTGAGGATTCTCAGCAAGCTTATAAAATAGAATTGGTACCACTGCCTGCTGATACTGATCAACAACGTGAGCAATTAGTACGCAGACTGGCTGCAGGAGACACCGCCATCGATATCATAGGGATGGATGTAATTTGGACTGCAGAATTTGCGCAAGCAGGATGGGTTTTACCCTGGACTGGCAAAGCTGCTGAACAAGCCAAAGCAGGTCGGCTGGATGCACCATTGCAAAGTACAGTCTATCAAAATCAATTATGGGCAGCGCCATTCACAACTAATATTCAATTATTATGGTATCGTACTGATCGAGTCAGCACACCGCCTGCGACCTGGGAGGAAATGATACGACTGGCTGAGTCTCTGGGTGAAACAGGGACCATCCAGGCACAAGGCGAACGCTATGAAGGATTAACGGTATTCTTTACTTCCCTACTGGCCTCAATTGGCGGTTCGGTGCTGGATGTCAGTGGCAAGCAAATCTCGCTGGCGCAACAACCAACCTTGCAGACACTTTCTATGATGGCACGCTTTGCCAATTCAAGTGCCGCTGATCGGGCTTTAGCGACTGCACGGGAAGATCAGGCGCGCCTTGCCTTTGAGTCTGGCAACTCCAGTTTCATGGTCAACTATACCTTTGTCTGGCCTAGCGTCCAAAAAAATGCACCTGAAATTGCTAAACACATAGGCTGGGCACGTTGGCCTTCGATGATGGAAGGCCAACCCAGCCGCTTTACGCTTGGTGGCATTAATCTGGGTGTCAGTGCATATACACCGCACCCTCAGTTAGCGTTCCATGCTGCTGCCTGTCTGGCTGCAGCAAGACATCAACGGATAGCTGCTGAGTTGGGAGGACTGCCACCCACTATCGCTGCTTTGTATGATGAGCCGGAAATTCGTAAGACTTTTCCTTTTGCAGATTTGCTGCGCAGTTCGTTACACGATGCGGCACAGCGTCCCCAAACACCACTGTATAATGATGTTTCCATGGCGATCAGCCGTACTTTGCATCCTATGCGCGATATTGAACCTCAGAAAGATTCTGTCAGGCTACGCGATGCCATCATGCGCGCACTCAATTCAGAGGGTTTGCTTTGAATCAAAAGAAACGCAATGAATGGCGCTTGGGATGGTTATTATGCGCTCCGGCGGTAACTGCTTTGCTTGTGGTGACCGCTTATCCTATCTTATACGCCGTCTGGTTATCATTCTTTCGCTACGATCTGCGTTTTCCTGATCAACGTGCTTTTATTGGTCTGGATAATTATGTCAGTATTTTAACCTCGGAGGTTTGGTGGCATGCGTTAGGTAATACTCTCATGCTGACAATCGGTTCAGTTGCTATCGAATTGCTACTGGGATTTCTCCTCGCTTTAATCATGCACCATACTTTGTTCTGGCGCCGTGCGGTACGCGCCGCGACGCTGATTCCGTATGCGATGATTACTGTGGTCGCCGCATTGGCCTGGAAATTTGCTTTTGATCCCACCACGGGCTTTATTAATGCTTTGCTGGGCCTGGATCAGGCATGGTTGACTGAACGCTGGTCAGCGGTTTTGGTCATTATCCTAACCGAAATTTGGAAA
The DNA here is from genome assembly GCF_024102715.1 of Nitrosomonas communis. Lineage (GTDB taxonomy): Bacteria > Pseudomonadota > Gammaproteobacteria > Burkholderiales > Nitrosomonadaceae > Nitrosomonas > Nitrosomonas communis_B. Next base: position 1,028 of record NZ_JAGFJM010000073.1, on the reverse strand, counting down.
ACTACCCCGTTTATGGCATTGTTGTTATTGGCAGGTCTGACCCTCGTACCTTACGATCTAATTCAAGCCGCGCGCGTCGATGGCGCTAATGCTTGGCAACGTTTTATAAAAATCATCGTGCCGATCATGAAGCCAGTCATTCTGGTAGCAGTATTATTTCGCACGCTGGATGCGTTTCGTATTTTTGATACGGTGTTTATACAAACTCGGGGTGCCCAGGATACCGAAACCGTCTCCATGCTGGGTTATAACACACTCATAGTGAGCCTTAATTTAGGCTTGGGCTCAGCAGTTTCAGTATTGATCTTTATTGGCGTACTTCTCATCTCTTTTCTGTTTGTGAAAGGCTTCGGCACACCGCTGACAAAACGAGGAAATACTGATACATGATAAAACACGACATCATGGAGCGGATTTTCTGGGGGATGGGCAGCATCGTGGTTATGGCCTATGCCCTCTTACCCGTGTTATGGATTATGTCTCTATCATTGAAACGTAGCAGCGATCTGAATGATCAGCGGTTTTTTCCACAAACAATCAGTTTTGAACATTACCGTACTATTTTCTCTGATATACAGTTTCCTGCGGCATTATGGAATTCCATTGGTATTGCAGCCATATCGACTTTATTGGCTGTCATAGTAGGGATGTTCGCAGCTTACGCTATTGTCCGATTAGATTTTCCAGGGCGGCGTTTGATTCTTGCTGGGGCTTTGGCTACTGCCATGTTTCCACCCATTGCTATTATCGGACCATTATTCAATATGTGGCGTACAGCAGGATTGTTCGATACCTGGTTGGGCTTGATCCTGCCTTATATGACTTTTACTTTGCCTCTGGCAATTTGGATTTTATCCGCTTTTTTTCGTGAAATTCCCTGGGATCTGGATAAAGCAGCCCGTGTCGATGGCGCTACACCCTTACAAGCCTTTATTTCGGTGATTGCGCCACTAGCTGCACCCGCTGTTTTTCCCTCTGCACTACTGGTGTTGATCTTTGCCTGTGCTGCTTTTTTGTTTGTGGTTTCT
>NZ_JAGFJM010000061.1 GCF_024102715.1 Nitrosomonas communis | reverse complement strand
AAGCACTTGCGAAGCTTTTTTCACAGCATCGGATCATTACAAAACAGAATTACGCACACTATTAACTGATAATTTCCAAATCATCGGTAGTGCCTGAGTGCCGAAATTTCATGTGCGATGAGTATATATCGCCGTGGCCCGTATCATGTTGATGCAATTAACCTAGCGCAAGATTTTCCAAGCGGCTTCTAACACGCAACTCTTTATCGACAGTCACCTGTCACAAGAATTAATAGAATACACATTCCTGGTTTTAGTAGTCCATGTTGCGAGCAGCTGCGGCAACTTAGCTCTTCACCCAGTTGGCGTAACAGAAAGATATTATAGATAGTACACAGCATACGTGACAAACGCTGCTATCGCTTTGCTGAAGAAACTACCTACTACCTGACAGACCAATTCAGCAAAAATTTGTTACCCGCTTATCCAGCTAGAAGCCTTAAACTACAATCACTGGCTTCTAGCCTTCGTAACGCTTATATTGACGCCCTTGACAATCATGCTGATTAACAAATGTCAAGAGTTGATTAGGGAAATGAAGCATTCCCTTAAGAGCAGACAATTAGTATTTGCCACCCATTCCTGTCATAAATACGATTGCGCCAGCAATAATGATACCAATGGTTGCAATGGCGACTACTTTGAACAAACCTGCTTCATCTGATCTTCTATTTTCTTCCATTCTAACTATCTCCTTTTGAAAGTTTACTTCTTCGTTTTTAGGTAACCTTCGATCTTAGAAAACCCATAAAATTGGTAGGGTCTGCGCAAATTCTACGCATATTTCCTGCGAATGGCAATATTTGAGAAATAGAAATGTGGGAAACAAACAACTTGTTCTGAATTCTGCAATTGATCAATTAGACTATCAGCGATATGATTTCAAGGATCATGTAGAGAACTGCTGTTTGATAATTGATCTTTCGTGGCTAAGCGAACTTAAGATTAGGTTGCCGATTTTTTGGAAAGAAAATTTGAATGAATAAGAATTATCCGCAAATTCAATTTTTTACTGCTTATCCAAGCATTTCTAATGGGTGAAAAGAAATAAATTGCTGCTTGGTTAGTTTGTATAAAAGCTATTTTTAAGATTGTAATTATAGCAATATCGTATGCAGCTCTTTAATTATGGTGGCCAAGGGCGGAATCGAACCACCGACACAAGGATTTTCAGTCCTCTGCTCTACCAACTGAGCTACTTGGCCTCTATTATTACGGCATTACGCAATACTACCAAAAATAATATTTCTTTTTAAGACTGTTATTAGTCAAATTAATAAAAAATGGCGCGCCCGGCAGGATTCGAACCCACGACCCCTTGGTTCGTAGCCAAGTACTCTATCCAACTGAGCTACGGGCGCTGCTAGCTTTCCTAACATATTTCTGCAGCAGTTCTTATTATTTATTAAAAGTGCATTATTATATCAAAGCTACTGGCAAAAAAATAAAACTATCTTTCTTTAATATTTTTTCACCACCTACGCTTAGTAGTAAGCCGGGCATGATGTTACATTTAGTTTTTTTTGTCAAGAAATAGACTCTTCCCAAATTCCGCGATTGAATTTTTATCCCCGTTTTTTAGTGTGCAAAGGGATTCTTATGAGAGTGGAAACAAAGAGAAAGCAGTGTATCAGATGGCGGATTCAAGCAGGTATCGTCAATTCTGGTGTTATTGGTTAATTTTTACTTTTCAAGGACGAACTTATCTTTACTACGGGAGGTAATAGGGTGCAAATGAAGTTCTGGCTCAACTACGAAGCGAGGGATTATGTCAACTGGTAGCTTTTAATACGTATGTCTCGGAACAACTCGACGAACTCGGCGACGATCTTGAGCATTAGCGTGCGGGCATGCCGCACAAGCTTGCCTAGTAGATGGAATAGTCGCCAGCATACGCTGTCATTTGATGACGCTGCCAATTGCCACCCAGCGCAGAATGCTTGAACAAGACAAGCAAATTATGAGCGATTACGCCGATGCGAAAAAAGGTGGCATTCGCCTCGAACTGCCCGCAAGACATGCGTTCCACGCCAAAGCTGATTTTTAGCTCCTTGATGCCATTCTTGGAGGCTTCGCCACGGCTTCGATGCCTGATCAGGGTGCCTGCCGTTGACTCAACCTGATTGCTGGCGATCACGTGATATTTGGGCTGATCATCGAACAATTCAGCCTGGCGTTTGTACTTGACCACGATCAGGCGAAACGCCTTGTGCGTGCCATTCATGCTGTGCGTAGTTTCAGCTGTAGCGCAATCAGCATGATGCTTCCAGCCTGATTCAGGGATGGCTTCGATGGCTTTGAGGGTCAGCTCATCAAGTCGGCCACCAATGGCAAAGGTTTTGCCAGTTTCTTCACAGCAGTTGAAGATGTTTGCCTGGTAACCCGCCGAATCCATGCGGACATTGGGCGATTCGATGCTCCTGGAGCAGGTGAGCTTCACAATCCTTGATAAATTTAAGATTTCTGCTGGCCGCAGCCAATATTGCCTTCACAAAATTCATCATGAACCACCGCACCTGCCTCAACCAGATGACCAATCATCGGCATATAACCCTGCTCCCCTTTGTAAAGTAAAGCGCACAGCTTTCTTCTCGGCGATAATTTTTGAAGCATCCCCATCCAGCGTATAAGCAGTGATGCCAGTTTGCCTAATCCGCGTAGCAACGATCCGCCGATTGATGCGTGAAAGACCCATCAGCCCCTCTCCAGCACCCATATAGCGCAACTAGTCGCCCATAGTATCTGTATACTCGGCAGTATGTCCAACTTCAGCAAAGTGGATAACGCAGAGTGACTCTTGAGTGTGCGCATGCCCTCCAATGATCAGCCACCTCCATTGAGCATGAGTACCAGCGGCGTTACGTAGGCCGTCGCCTTTACCCTGAACGGAAGCATCACTTGTGCCAAAGTTCTCATCGCATCAACTCCTTCCATCACCCAATAGGTGAGGGTTTCGATGATACTAGTCCTACCGGATCGCTTGTGGGATGCGGCTTCCCTTTGCTTTACAATCCTTGAATCGCAGATCTTGAGCTCTTATTCTCAATATGTAATGGATCAATCCTTTTCAATACCAGCGCTAAAATACCAAAATCAGGTTGTTGAGAATCACTATCCTGAAAGAAGTATTTATTAATTATAATTTTAAGTAGCTGAATTATCATATATTTTTATATACCGTTTTATGGGAGAGTGCATATTCTTTTTGCTTTATTGAAACGAATGCACAATTACCATTCCACTATAAAAAAACAAAAATCATTAATATGCTAAATAGGATGATCTCGACAATGATAAAATTCATAGTTTAATTTTTTATAGATATAAACAAAAAATTGGATGATCGGAATTTTAATTATTTCTCATGAAAGGCTAGGTGAAAGTTTTACTCACTGCGTAACCCATATTCTGGGAGAAAAACCACAGCAGCTAATATATCAAGCTGTTTCCATTGAGGATGAGCCCGATAAAGTCGTTACACAGGGCAAGGAATTAATCAAGAAGCTTGATCAGGGTCATGGAGTATTAGTCATGACTGATATTTTTGGTGCAACCCCGTGTAATATCGCCAGCCAATTAATTCAACCCGGTAAAGTGGAGTGCCTTGCAGGTATGAATTTACCCATGTTTATCCGTGCTTTAACTTATCGGCATGAGTCGCTTTCAGTTGTAGTGGAGAAAGCGCTTGCTGGAGGTAAAGAAGGCATTATGCATATATCTCCAGGATACTGAGATGCTCCTCAAAGAAATTACCATCATTAACAAGCTTGGTCTGCACGCACGTGCTTCTGCAAAACTTACACGTCTAGCAAGTCAATTCGAAAGTGAAATATGGCTCACACGTAACAATCGTAAGGTCAATGCAAAAAGTATTATGGGTGTAATGACACTCGCTGCAAATAAAGGATCAACAGTTGAAATTGAAATAAACGGAGTTGACGAAGCTGATGCCATGACAGCATTGACCGCTCTGATCAATGATTACTTTGGAGAAGGTGAATGAGCTTCATATTGCATGGCGTAGGCGCATCTGAAGGCATTGCTATTGGACACGCGCATCTTGCTTCTCCGGTTACTCCTGATGTGGCGCATTATTTAATTCCTAAAAACCAAATAGATAAAGAAATAGCTCGCCTGAATAATGCGTTTGCAACTGTGCGTAAAGAGCTGGAAAAACTCCAATCCTCGGCAAATCAAGGACCTACATTTGCTGAATTCAATGCTTTTCTTGAATTGCATCATATGATTCTGGATGATCCAACGCTTAGTTCCGCAGCAGTTAATTGTATTGCTCAGACACAATGTAATGCAGAATGGGCTGTTACTCAGCAGATGGAGGTATTGCTTGCTCAGTTTGAAGAAATTGAAGACGCTTATTTACGAGAACGTAAAACCGATGTCATTCAAGTCGTCGAAAGAGTATTGAAAGTTTTATTAGGACACCCCGGTTATATCCCTCCTCCTCTCAAGCATGATGGTAACAGCATTCTAGTGGCACATGATTTAAGCC
>NZ_JAGFJM010000027.1 GCF_024102715.1 Nitrosomonas communis | reverse complement strand
CACGAGAAATTCTCTTAATTTTTCAAGCGCTTTCCCGCGATGACTAAGCCGGTTTTTTTGTTCCATGACGAGTTCTGCTGCCGTTTTATTCAATTCAGGCAAGAAAAAGTACGGATCATATCCAAATCCTCCTTCTCCACGCGGTTCCAGCAGGATCTCCCCATGCCAGCAACCATCGACAATGATGGGCTGTGGATCATCGGCATGTCTCACCAGCACAATAATGCAATAGTAATAAGCTCGCCGATCTGATTGATTTCTGAGCTTGTCGATTAGTTTCTGATTGTTGCGTTCATCTGACTTTGGCACTCCTGCATAGCGGGCAGAATATACACCCGGTACACCGCCCAGAATGTTGACACAAATACCAGAATCATCTGCAAGTGCAGGCAAGTCCGTAGAACGGCTAGCGTGGCGTGCCTTGGCCAGCGCATTCTCAACAAAGGTATCATAAGGTTCGTCAATTTCAGTTACACCCAGGCTTGATTGCGGGATAATTTCAAAATCAAGTGGGGTAAGTAACTGTTGTATTTCTCTCAGCTTACCTGAGTTATTACTGGCAATAATAAGTTTTTGCATAATTTTGTCAATCAGATGCGAGAGCTGTTTTTTGCAACACGATCAGTTCCTGTATTCCCTGCTGCGCCATGTCCAGCATGGCATTTAACTCCTGCCGGTTGAATGTCGCGCCTTCGGCGGTTCCTTGCACTTCGACCAAACCAAGACTGCCGGTCATCACGACATTCATATCGGTATCACAAGTAGAATCTTCCGCATAATCCAGATCAATCAAGGGAACGCCATGATGGATGCCAACCGAAACAGCCGCCACGTGATCCCGGATGGGGTTACCTGCGATCAACCGTTGTGCCTGCAGATATTCGATCGCATCGTATAATGCTACAAACGCACCCGTAATACTGGCTGTTCTGGTACCACCATCTGCTTGTATGACATCACAGTCAATTTGAATGGTACGCTCTCCCAATTTTTCCAGATTAATGATTGAGCGTAATGCCCGCCCTACCAGGCGTTGAATCTCCATAGTACGCCCTGATTGCTTGCCTTTTGTTGCTTCTCGCTGCATACGCTCATTCGTTGAGCATGGCAGCATACCGTACTCAGCAGTCAGCCACCCCTGCCCTGATCCCTTGAGAAAGGGAGGAACTTTATCGGCAATACTCGCAGTGCACACGACTTTGGTATCGCCACACTCAATGAGCACAGCCCCTTCAGCATGTTTGGTATAGCGACGAGTGATCTTTACCGGACGAATCTGGTTAGAAGCCCGGTTGTTATGACGTAACATCATGAGTACCTGCCATGGAAAATTTTCTGTGTTATATACAATTAATTCAAGCTAAGCGTTCAGATAGCAAAACGATAAGAAGCCGGTTTGGGCGGAGTGCCAGCCGATACTGTCAATAGTTCATAGCCATTCTCGGTAACCAGCACCGTATGTTCCCATTGGGCTGATAAACTGCGATCTTTGGTCACAATGGTCCAGCCATCTGGCAGTGACCGGATAGCAGCCTTGCCTGCATTGATCATGGGTTCTACCGTAAAGATCATGCCCGCCTTAAGTATTAAACCCGTTCCACGGCGTCCGTAATGAAGAACTTGCGGGTCCTCGTGAAATTTTGCGCCGATACCATGACCGCAAAACTCTCTCACGACGCTATAACCGGCACCTTCTGCCATGCGCTGAATGACATGGCCAATATCACCCAAGTGTTTTCCAGGTCTGATTTCTTCTATCCCGCGCCACATCGATTCATAAGTCACTTCACACAAGCGCCTGGCCTGGATAGATGGTTGCCCAACATAAAACATGCGGCTGGTGTCTCCATGATAGCCATTATAAATCACCGTTACATCAATATTGATGATATCCCCTTCTTTCAGTTTTTTATCCCCTGGTATGCCATGACATATTTGATGGTTAACCGAGGTACAAATTGATTTGGGAAAAGGGCTGTAGCCGGGAGGCGCATAATTGAGCGGCGCCGGAATGGATTTTTGCACATTAATCATATAGTTGTGGCAAAGGCTATCCAACTCGCCCGTCGTAATACCCGGCACAACATGAGGGGTAATGTAATCGAGCACCTCGGATGCCAGCCTTCCAGCTATCCGCATTTTTTCAATTTCTTCAGGAGTTTTGATATGAACCGTCACAATATTTTCCAAATAATCCAATTATTACATAATGTTTCAATCCACGCCCGTGACCGGGCGAAATTGCATGGAAAGGGTTACGCCCCTATCTATTTTGATAAATTTGTTATTCTTTCGATTTTAAAGCTGATATCCAAAAGTGCTCGCATGCAGTTACTGCCAACTTGCCACCAGAAACTTGCCGGGCAGACATGAAAAAATTTTTTCTTCCACTTCCCTCATCAATTCAAGCACAATGTATTTTACTTGCTCCAAACGCAACTGACCGATATTTACGCTTTTTGTTTTGCGAAGAGGAATACGCATACCGGTGTGACATATACTTTATCTGTTTGATTTGATTCCAATTGAAAGATCATCAAAAAAAACCATGTTCACAAGCAAAAATAAAAAGAAAAATATTTTCATCCTGATGGATTATTCGCTATGACCGTTTACTGATATTAATAAACCTTGTTAGAATGCGGTGCTGAATTCTGCTTTTCTTTTTATGCAAACCTTTAAAAAATCTTATAATCTTCAAAATATGAAAGCCATTAAAAACACTGCAGTCATTTTTGCACTTATATTTTCAAATCAAATTTTTGCCGATACATCGAATACTCAAGCTGATCCTGAGAAGGGTAAAGAAATTGCCACGGGTATTTGTGCTAGCTGCCATAACGCCGATGGCAATAGCGTTATTCCGGCCAACCCGACGCTTGCTGGCCAGCACGTGGAGTATATCACCAAGCAACTAATGGATTTCAAGGCAGAAGGCGATTCACCTGCAAAACGTGATAATCCCGTGATGGCTTCGATGGTTGCAGCGCTCTCTGAGGATGACATGAAGAATCTTGCTGCCTATTATGCGCAACAAAAATCACAGCCTGGTACTACGAGCGAGAGTGATACATCATTACTGGAATTAGGTAAAAGAGTCTACAATGGGGGCAACCTGGAAAATAATGTGCCAGCTTGCTCCAGCTGCCATTCTCCTAACGGACAAGGTATCCCGCCTCATTACCCTAAGCTTGCAGGCCAACATGCAGCTTATGTCGTTTCGCAATTAGAGGCATTTCGTCAGGCAAGCCGCGTTAACGACAAAAATCAAGAGATGCAAAAAGCGGTACTGCGCATGAGTGCACAGGAAATAAAAGCTGTAGCTGACTATATTGCAACATTACAGTAGATCTAGTTTCTGCTGCAACGATAAGCAACCCATCTAAAAACTGTTAAATTACCACCGGTACTACCGGCGGTAATTTAATATCCTTATACCCAGGAAGTAAAAACTCGTTCTGCTGCAAGCAGTGTTTTGTCAATATCTTCATCCGTATGAGCAGTAGAGACAAAACCGGCCTCAAATGCAGACGGTGCAAAATAAACACCCTCTCCTAACATGGCATGAAAAAAGCGGTTAAACGCTTCTTTGTCGCACATCATTACATCGGCAAAGCTCTTCGGCAGTTCTTTGCAAAAATATAAGCCGAACATCCCGCCTACTGACTGGGCACAAAAGTCCACATTGTATTTCTGTGCAACACTGGCTAACCCTTGAGTCAACTGCTGTGTTTTAGCCGCGAGCGTTTCATAAAATTCAGGCGCTTGCACTTCCTCAAGCGTGGCTAATCCAGCAGCGACAGCAACGGGATTACCAGATAAGGTACCTGCCTGATATACGGCACCGAGCGGCGCGAGGCACTGCATAATCTCCCGGCGTCCTCCGAATGCAGCCATCGGCATACCGCCCCCTATTACTTTACCAAGTATCGTAAGATCAGGTTTAATCTGGTAAAGCCCCTGGGCGCACTCCAGTCCCACGCGGAAGCCTGTCATGACTTCGTCAAAGATCAGCACACTACCATACTGCGTGCAGAGGCTCCTTAAGGTTGCTAGAAAATCCGGCTCTGCTTTGACCAGATTCATGTTACCCGCAACGGGTTCGACGATAACGGCAGCAATTTCTTTGCCAAATTCACTAAAGATTTTTTCCAGGCCGGCAATCTCGTTATAATTCAATACCATGGTATGGGCAGCAGTCTCAGAAGGAACTCCGGCTGAACTTGGATGACCAAAGGTCAATGCCCCGGAGCCCGCCTTCACTAACAAAGCGTCATCATGGCCGTGATAGCATCCCTCAAATTTAATAATGCGGCTTCTGCCTGTATAACCACGCGCTAAGCGAACAGCACTCATGCCAGCTTCGGTGCATGAGCTCACCAGCCGCACTTGCTCTATCGAGGGAAGTAGTTTGCAGAGTAACTCAGCAATCTCCAGTTCTGCTTCGGTTGGCGCACCAAAAGATAATCCATTCTGTGCTGCTTCTTGAACTGCCTTGACTACTTTGGGGTGGGCATGGCCAAGAATCAACGGTCCCCATGAGCCGACATAATCTATGTAGGATTTTCCATCAACATCCCAGAAGTAGGCTCCCTGTCCACGTTTAAAAAAAATAGGTGTGCCGCCAACAGATTTAAAAGCGCGCACCGGTGAATTAACGCCTCCCGGAATATATTTCTGGGAAGATTCATATAATTGTTGATTAAGTGAGGTCATTTATTTACTCGTCATTAAGATGATGAAGAAAAAGCTTGATCAGCTTTCAAAAATAACTGGGTGAATTTTTTTGCCACAGATCGAATATTCTGAGCGCCGTATAGTCCGTGACTAACAGCGATAGAATCACTTCCATGATTGATCAGTGAAGCTGCATTGGCCAAAGTAATGCCACCAATTGCAACGATGGGAATACTCAGTTTCTTCTTTGCCTCAGACAATAAATCAGTCGATGCTGTTACTGTATTCGACTTGGTTTTTGAGGGGAAAAAAGCACCAAATGCGACATAATCAGCACCTTGTTTTTCTGCCTCAAAAGCTAACGCTAGCTGATTATAACAGGACGCGCCAATAATTTTGTTTGGTCCTAAATATTTTCTAGCTGCAACAATAGCAGTATCTTCTTTACCAACATGTATCCCATGAGCATCGACTTCTATCGCCAGATCATAATGATCATTAACGATCAAGATCGCATCGTATTGCTTGCAAAGCTGGAGCAATGTGCTTGCTTGCGTCAGGCGCAATCTGGCATCGCCTACTTTATTTCGATATTGCACATAGCGAACGCCAGCGGAAAGTAGCTGGCGCGTCATCAGACAGAGTTGAGCTGTATCCGTAATATCAGGAGTAATGGCATACAATCCTTTAATTCCATGAGAAACCATCGAAAGTGTTATTTTTTCTCTTCCAGATCGGTTTCATCACTTGCCCAGAAGAGTCTATCCGGCAGGTATTGACCCATTCCCGGACGAAACCCTGATTTAAGGGCATGCCAAGTGTAATCTTGTGCCTCATAAACACTTTCGGTAACAGACATTCCATGGGCAAAAGAAGCAGCAATTGCTGACGATAGTGTACATCCCGATCCATGGTAAGAACCTGGCAATCGCTGCCATTCATCTGCCCGAATCACTCCGTTACTATCATATAACGTATTGACTACTTTGACTGTATTTTCATGAGTACCTGTGATCAACGCATATTCGCATCCCATCTGTAGTAATCGGGCTGCGCTCTGCTTGAGCTCAATGATCTCCAGTTCATCCTCACTCTCCAATACCAGACGCCTTGCTTCTATGCTGTTGGGTGTAATAATCGTGACTTGCGGAATCAATAGATCACGCATGGCCGCAATGATTTGCTCGTTAGCAAGCGGATCGCCGCGACCAGAAGCAAGTATCGGATCAAGAACGACCGGAATATCTGGATAGTCGGCAATGACCTCAGCAATGGCTACAATAATTTCCACGCTGCCAAGTAAACCTATCTTGAAAGCATCCACTGGCATATCTTCCAGCACAATGCGCGCTTGATCCGCTACCCATTCAGGATCCAGTGCCAATATGCTCTCAACACCAATGGTGTCTTGTACTGTCACAGCTGTAATGACGGAAAGTGGGTGACAACCCATACTCGCTAATGTGAGAATATCGGCTTGTATACCTGCACCGCCGCTGGGATCGCTTGCTGCAAATGATAATACTGTAGGGGGTGGTTTGGACATGCAATAATACCGTAAAATATGATTTTAACTTAAAAGGATGTTTTGATCTATCATGTCTATTGATGAAAATCAGACCTATCACCGTTACATGTGTTTGATCTGCGGTTATATTTACGATGAAGCTGAAGGTGCACCACAAGAAGGCATTCCTCCTGGAACACGATGGGAAGATGTACCGATAAACTGGACCTGTCCTGAATGCGGCGCACGGAAAGAAGATTTTGAAATGGTAAAATTGTGATGCGTATACTCCACACCATGCTGCGAGTTGGTGATCTCGAGAAATCCATTCATTTTTATACCAATGTATTGGGTATGAAAGTTTTGCGTCAAAAAGATTACCCTGATGGAAAATTCACATTGGCGTTTGTCGGTTATCAGAATGAGTCAGAAGGTACCGTTCTTGAGTTAACTTACAACTGGGGAGTAAAAAAATATGATCTTGGGACGGCATATGGTCATATTGCGATAGAAGTGGATGATGCTTATAAGGCATGTGAAAAAGTAAAGAGTCTCGGGGGTAACGTAACGCGTGAGGCTGGCCCCATGAAGCATGGCGCCACTATCATTGCATTTGTTGAGGACCCGGATGGTTATAAGATTGAGTTTATTCAGAAAAAACAGAATGAATCCATATAACCTCAATCACGCTATAATTATTACATAGCCATTCAATTGCTGTTACCGAGATTCAGGAATATTGCTAAAGTTTAAACAAGCTGATTTTCAAATCAATGGTAACAGCATCCATCGCACCTGCTGCCAACAGCACGCTCGATACTATCCATGCAATAAAAAAACGGTGGGTTTCTTATTAATATCAGGCAAGCAGTCTCTCCATTCTTTGATCGTTCTTGTGGCGATATATTCATCCGGCAAAGTAAGATTGCTGGCAATACAGAGATCAGTATCATCACGGCAACTCTGAGTCAGTATTTCAAGCAATTTCTGGTTGCGATAAGGTGCTTCTATAAAGATTTGAGTTTGGTTAGTTCTTGCCGACTCCTCCTCTAACTGGATGATTTTCCTGAGACGCAGCTCGTTTTTTACGGGTAGATAACCATGAAAATGAAAACATTGCCCGTTCAATCCGGATGCCATTAATGCTAACAGAATGGATGATGGTCCTACCAACGGCACAATAGGCACGCATTTTCGATGTGCAACGCGTACGAGATTGGCACCTGGGTCAGCAACGGCCGGGCAGCCTGCTTCAGATAACAGGCCGATATTGTTCCCTGCAAATAATGGCGCAAGTAACTGATCGATCTCATTAAGCCTGGTGTGTTCATTCAGCACCTGCATGCTAATCTCCTGCAAAGGCTTCATGCCTCCAATCTGTTTCAGGAATTGCCTGGCTGTTTTGGGGTGCTCAACAATAAAATATTCCAGTTCGGCAATATGCTGCTGCACATGTGCAGGAATAATTTCAGCAAAATCTACTTCTCCTAATGGAGCTGGTATCAGAAAAAGTGTGCCGGGATGCATGCTGTAGAATCTCTCCAAATAATCGCTGTTATCAGATAGTAGAAATCTCTTCCTTGCAAAGAATCAGCAAGAAAGCATCTCTAACTAAATTGTTATTTCTTGACCTTCAATAGCACGCTGTCTGCTTGCTGGAAATATCAATGAAGTACCCGTGGGACACTCAAAATGAATTCAGGGATATCTACGGTAAAATGAAAACCGTCTTCAGCGACCATCTGATAACTACCTTTCATTGAACCGGCAAGCGAGGTAATCGCTGTACCGCTGGTATATTCGAAGCTATCACCAGGTTTAAGGAGTGGTTGTTCACCCACCACACCCAATCCCCGAACCTCGTGAACATTGCCATCTCCACTGTTGATAATCCAGTGACGACTTATTAATTGTGACGCCACAGTTCCTGTATTGGAAATAGTAATGGTATAAGCAAATACATGGCGATCTGCTTTTTCATCTGATTGCTCAGGCAGATATGTAGTACGTACCGAGACATCCATTTCATATTTCTTTTCGTCATTCATGGTTTATATATTGCACACTATTTTCTAAATCGCAGCAAGCTGCTACTAAAGTTAGTCATTACGAGTCACTTTGTCTGTATTCCATATCGCAGTGAATTTATGCGCTACGTTACAATTTGCAAACTGTTAAGAATTGAGCCCCGCCGCTATAGCTCTCACCACCATTCGATCAGAGGCTAACGGGTTTTATGAATCGCAAAAAGCAATTACCCTAATCATGCACACCTACGGGAAGCTCCGGCAAAATGTTTAAAAATGTAGGATTTCATCGAGGACTCGGAAGGCGGTAATCAGCTAACCAGCACTTCAGGTGATATTTGCAATCGGGCGATATAAAACACCGACACTGATGATAACACTATACAAAACTTATTCATGCGAGAATTTTCAGCATAATATTAGGACAACAAGGCGATTCTGCGTAAATTATTTTCGCCAGAAAGCGATTGTAAATACAATCAGCAAAGTATAAAACTCCAGCCTTCCCAATAACATGGCAAAACTGCATATCCAGATCTGAAAATCCGTCAAAGAAGCATAGGTAGTAGCGGGTCCGATTTGATTAAGCCCCGGTCCCAGATTATTGATACATGCAACCGTAGCTGAGAAAGCTGTTATTTCATCCAGGCCGCTTAATGTTAGCACTAGAGTCATGAGAATCATGCTCAGCAAATAAACAAATAAAAAAACGAACACAGCAAAGATGATTCGATTAGCAACAACACTTCTACCGAGCTTGACGGGTGAAACTGCCTGGGGATGCATAATCGTGATCATCTCCCGAAAAAACTGCTGATATAAAATCCGTACACGAATCATTTTAATCCCTCCTCCCGTTGATCCCGAGGAAGTGCAAAAACCGGATAAAAACAGCATCCATAGCGGAGCAAATATTGGCCATAAACTATAATCAGTATTGCTGTATCCCGTCGTCGTTGCAACAGAAACAACATTAAAGGATGCATAGCGCAGCGCTGTTAACGGATCAGTATAAACCCCTGTCAACCACAGATAACCAGCAACTACTACACAACTCACCAATACGATAAAGAAGTAAGGTTTTATTTCAGGATCATAGTAATACGGTGCAATACCCCTTGCTCGCCAGGCCGAAAAGTGCGTCGCGAAATTAACCCCTCCAATCAACATGAATACAATCGCAACCAGTTCGATTGCGGGTGAATTCCAATGACCGAAGCTCGCATCGTGCGAAGAAAACCCCCCTAATCCCAGGGTTGTGAAGGCATGCATGATCGCATCAAACCAACTCATTCCTGCCAGCTTATATGCGATCACACACATCAGCGTAAGCGCCACATACACCAACCACAGCCCTTTTGCTGTCTCGGCGATACGTGGTGTCAACTTGGACTCTTTCATGGGGCCAGGTATTTCAGCTTTGAAGATCTGTCTACCACCAACACCTAACATGGGCAGTATAGCTACGGCAAGTACGATTAATCCCATACCCCCCAGCCATACCATCTCACCACGCCACAGATTGATCGAGTAAGGGAGTGTATCCAGACCCGTCAAAACCGTTCCACCGGTAGCAGTCATTGCAGATATTGCCTCATAATATGCTTTGGCAAAACTGATTTCCGGGAAAAAACGCAATAGCGGCAGCATGCCGAAGAACGGCAGGAGAAGCCAAACCAGCACGACCAATAAAAAACCATCACGGATCTGTAGCTCACGCTTATAGCGGCGTGTTATCAATGCGATAACGATGCCGCAGATCAACGTAATCAGAATAGCCTCACCAAAAACAGCCGATGAGCCATCTTGCAACCAATATCCGATACCGTATGGCACTAGCATGGTCAGGCCAAATACGACAATGATCTTGCTTAAAACATTAGCAACCGACAAAAAGTGATTCATGCATCAGCCAATTACAAAAAGGAGGCACTAACCTGAAATAATCTTTCAATTTGCCGAATCATTTTCTTATTGATAACAAATAGAATTACGTGATCATTTGATTCAATAACAGTGTCATGGTGGGCAATGATAACTTGCGCTTTACCTTTCTCCTCGATACTGCTGTCTTCAGCAATATCCCAAGCACTCATCCATCTTTTGTCTTTGGCGGGCAATCCCCGCACGATAGCACCAATCGTTGCACCTTTTGGTAATTTGATATCTTCTATTTTCCGCCCCACCACATTGGATGATTTGGTATCGCCATGTGCCACCACCTCAAGTGCCTCAGCCGCTCCCCGGCGCAAGCTATGGACTGCTACCACATCACCTTGCCGTACATAAGCAAGCAAGGAACCGATCGTTACTTGTGCAGGTGAAATGGCAATATCGATTCTATCGCTTTGAACTAAATCGACATATACGCCCCGATTGATCAGGGCAATCACCTTATGCGCACCCATGCGCTTAGCCAGCAATGATGACATGATGTTATTCTCATCATCATTGGTTAGCGCACAAAATACATCCATTTCAGCGATATTCTCACTCTCCAGCAATTCTTCATCGGTGACATCACCATGCAGCACCAATGCTTTTTGCAGGTCCTGGGCTAAAAGTTCGCAGACTTTGCCATCACGTTCGATGATTCTAACTTGATAGTCATTTTCCAGCGCTTCTGCAAGACGTCTGCCAATCTTGCCACCGCCTGCAATCATGACACGCTTGACCGGTTTATCCATGCTGCGTAATTCACTCATCACGACGCGAATATCCTTACTCGCCGCAATAAAAAAAACTTCATCTCCAGCCTCGATGACGGTGCTTCCTTCGGGAATAATGGGGCGATCTTTGCGGAATATCGCTGCTACCCGGGTATCGACATTGGGAACATGCTTACGTAATTCGCTTAGTTGATGACCTACCAGCGGTCCTCCTTGCAGTGCTCTCACAGCGACCAGACTTACTTTACCGGCAGCAAAATCAAGCACCTGCAATGCTTCTGGAAATTCGATCAACTTTTCAATATATTGAGTCAGTATCTGCTCAGGGTAAATGGCATAATCGACACAAAAATTTTTTTGTGAAAAGAGATCAGGATGCTCTAGATAATCGCTTGCACGAATTCGAGCAATCTTGGTGGGCGTATTGAACAGGCTGGCAGCGATCTTGCAAGCTACCAGATTGATTTCATCACTCTCGGTAACCGCCAGCACCATATCTGTATCTTCAGCACCTGCCCGTTTAAGCACAGAGGGATGCGATGCATTACCGACTACTGTTCTCAAATCAAGGCGATCCTGCAACAAGGCCAGCTGATTGGCAGCAATATCAACCACTGTAATATCGTTTGCTTCGCTTACTAAGCTTTCAGCGACAGTAGAGCCTACCCGCCCAGCACCTAAAATAAGAATTTTCAATTCTGCAACCTGTTTCCGGTGTATTAAAATACCTGAAAAAACACCTTATACTGCGGAGGTTTCATCATTCTGATAATGTGCCCGCACCCAATCGCGCCATTGCTTAAACAATGCAGAATCAAGCGCAGCAATCACTGAGCGCCGCCACGGCGATGCCGCCCAATAATCGTCCTGATCAAAGCTGCACATGGAACCGCCTGCTTCTTCCAGAATGAGGCAGCCGGCGGCGTAGTCCCAGGGTTTCTGACCACCATGTAACAATAAATCAAAGTAACCTGCAGCGGTATAACACCATTCCAAAGTGCAGGCACCATAATTACGCTGTGAAGCATAAGGAGGATAAGCAGCTATTTTTTCAGCCAACTTACGATCCAGGCGCTTAAAATCGACATTGGCTATCGCATTACGCAAATGAGTCTCGCGCCTTCTCAATGGCAAGGCAGTCCCATTAAGATAGGCACCCTTACCTTTCTCGGCATAAAACAATTCTTTTGTGGCAGGATTATAAACAACTCCCAGAATACTCCTGCCTTTGCGCATCAATGCCACAGAAACTCCAAAATAAGGGAGGCCATTGAAAAAATTGGATGTACCATCAATGGGATCAACACTCCAGAGCCCCGCATCTCCCGCTTCCCATTGGGCGTGTTGCTGCTCGGCGGGCATTTCCTCACCCATTGTTGCAACAGGATAAATTTTCTGAAGCTTATTCAGTAAGACTTCCTGCGCAGCCAAATCAGCCTCAGTATAAAAACTGCCATCTGCTTTACGCTGACGTACGACTTGCATGTATCGAGGCATAATCTCTTCTTGAGCAACCTCTTTTACCGCAGCAATGACTTGTTCCAGCATGCTTAAGCGGCTCGCCACTTGATCGAGCAGCCGATACTGGGTATTTGGTCTTGAGGCCCCTGACCTGTTTGCGCAACTTGCACCATTGCCTCAAACAAGTCCCGACGTACATCAACAGGTGCCGCTTCCTTGCGGGATGCATCCAGCCGTCCGCGGTACTGTAATTCTAAGTTGTTATTAAAGCCAAAAAAATCCGGAGTACACACTGCGCCGTAAGCCTTGGCAATATCCTGACTTTCATCCCATACATAAGGGAAGGGATACTCAAACTCCTTGGCAATTCTGATCATATTATCAAAAGAATCTTCAGGGTAATCCATGGGATCATTCGACATGATGGCGATCGTACCGATACCGTATTGCGCCAGCTCTTTCACATCGCGAATAATACGATCACGTATCGCTTTCACATAAGGGCAATGGTTGCAGATAAACATCACCAATAGCCCCTTCTCACCCCTTGCCGCGGCCAGGTTATAACGTTTCCCATCCACTCCGGGCAAATCAAAATCAATTGCTTTCCAACCAAAATCACAAACAGGTGTTTCCAGGCTTGCCATATTTTTTTCTCCTTATCGAAGGCCTTATCTATCTTTGTTATATTATCATGGAATCGTAACCACCCTGCTCTTATGCCACTATCCATTATGGCTGCACGTTTTTATTACCCCGAATCCATGACATCAGGTCAAGTCATTACCCTGCCCGCAAATATTGGCCATCATGCCGCACGTGTGCTTCGACTGAAGCAAGGTGATAGCGTGACATTGTTCAACGGCAAAGGGGGAGAGTTTTCGGGACTGATCCACCGTATTGATAAATCGGGAAGCACTGTCATACTCTCAGAATTTCATGAAATCGAGCGCGAATCACCACTCGCAATCAATTTGGTGCAAGCTGTCAGCTCCAATGAAAAAATGGATTGGATCATACAAAAATCAGTTGAGCTGGGCGTTAGCAGTATCCAGCCCATCACAGCCAATCGTAGTGTGGTAAGGCTCACTGAAGAACGTGCCAATAGGCG
>NZ_JAGFJM010000025.1 GCF_024102715.1 Nitrosomonas communis | reverse complement strand
CGCTGGTTTGCCATGCTTCGATATGAATTCGTCGTATTTCTAATGATGACATCGTTCCTCCTTGGAAAAGATTTGAGGATAGCAATGATGTATCAGGGTGTTAATGTGGAAGGGTTGGAGGCTTACTGTATTCCAGCCATTCTCAGCCTTGTATTTGATTTGCACGCCATCAGTCCAGGTGATATTGGTGAATGTGCTGTCTTCACGATCCAGTGATTTTTCGGCTACCCCTTTCAGTAGGGCTTTACTCTGGAAGCGGCCTACGAGAATTTCCCAGATATCGGCGGGGCGGTATTCAACATAAATCTCGTCGAAAGTGGAATCACCCTGACGTAACCCATCCTGTGTAGGGATGTTGTCAAAAATCTTGAAGTGCAAATTGCTGTCACGGGTGGAATAACGTCCTGCGAAACGTACCTGCATCCGCCATTGCTCATTGAATTTCGCGCCAATCCCGACGCGAGGGCGAAATCGAAGTTCGTGGGTTGATTCTTCTTTGCCATTGCGGTCATCGCGCTCGCGCGAAAAAAAACTAGCACGCACATCACCATTAAGTGAAAATTCCACAGCGGAAGCTGGAGTAATCGAATGCAGGCATACTCCACAGAGCATGAGAGTCGTCCATTTCCTAAATAACACAGAATAACTTCTAAAACCATAATAAGTTATAAAAAAATTCTGTTGGCCTCCCAATGTTGCTCTTGCCAATGATCTTTCAGCCCGAAGCTTACTGTTCACTAATCACAGAATCTTCTTGAGAATAGCAGATTAAAGCTTCCTCTGTAGTGTCCTGACTGCTTCAGGGGTGGTTAGCGCACGAAAGGGATCAAGTGTCGCGAATCAAGAAAAATAACGGCAATTGGGGTTATTGTTCACCAGAATAAGAATTCATGATCCTAGTCCATGTTATTGTCTTAATCATAACGATCTACTGCCTTTGCCCGCTATACGCCACTTCACCATTCGGGTTGTAGTCTAAACGTGGCGGGTTCTTTTCCAGCTCTAGCAACAGCAGTGTTGTACTGCCACCTACACTTTGGATCGTATTACCTACCTTCGTAAGATCTATTTCAACAGTGCCCAATCTCTCATAATCTGAGGTGATCCTGACTTTTCGTTTGTTCACCTTGGCAATCGTCACGGTCACATCGGATCTCGAGCTGCCTTTCGAGTCGGAGATGACATCGCCATAATAAATGCCCGCAACCAGATCAGCCAATTCAACCGGCTTTCTCGCCTCTGTGGAAATGGGCTGTTGAGTTAAGGGCTGCTCTCCGGCTGCCGGAGGTTTTGGCTCGAGTTCGGAGGAAGAAAAGCTTGCACCAGGTATCGGCTTGGACGGTCCGTCGGCAGTAGGTGCAAGCGGTTCCCCTGCCTCAACCATTAGCATCGGCGACGATTGAGAGAGACTACGGTTTGCGGTCGGTGAATAGTTAAACAGAAGCGAAGAAAAAAGGACAACCACAGCGAGTCCACCTGCTAGCCAATAGAGCATAGATTTATGAGTGCGAAGATCCTGCTTACCACTTGATGTATTCGATTCACCAAGTGCCTTGCTAACAGCCCCCAGCAGTCTCTCCATGTCCGATTTGAAGCGGCTGTTGCTCACCTCAAGAGCGTTCCGCCGCGCAAGCGCGCGAAGAGGTTCCGGCAATGCCTCTTCGGCTGGCATGCTCGCTCCATCAAGTAGTACCGGGATCACGCGAATGTTTCGCGATAGTGCAGCAGCGATCTCAAGACGCACGAAGTCTTTAGGGTCGTTGATGCGTGGACCTGCGCCCGCTTGCTGTTCCATCCAGCGCCTGCCGATCATCGCCAGAAGAATCTCACATCGGCCCACAGCGCGCTCGATAGCTTCATCAAACGGGAAACCCGGCTCGATCGCATCCACATCCATAAAAATTCGCTCCCTGGAGAAATGCTGAACGAGCTGGTCGTAAATGGCGCGCGCGTAGCCTGCCGAGTCATCCCGGCGATAGCTAATAAAGATATGTCCGTTGCTCATCGATGTTCTATCCCACATCCTTACGCTTCCTGAATGCCATGATCTTGCTCGGTGTACCTAACGCTGGAGTTAAGCCGCCGCGCGTAGCGCGGTCGGCTTGAACGACTTGTTATGTGTTTGTTGCCCGTTGAATCAACCTGGATAGTCGTAATTTAATTTTGAACTTTTGTTTATCTAGAACCCACTTAAAAAAGCTTTTTTCGCTTTCTATTGATCCATCAAGTGTATACAAATTACAACTTGAACCGTAGTTGAGTTTAAATTGGTACTTTCGGTATTTGGAAAAGTAGTACGTTGCCCCCACCGGACCTTTTGCTAAAAACTCTCTTGCCTCATGGGGTTTCAAAGCAAGATCATTGCCCATAATCTGCATGCTTACCTTTAACGGCAATCCATCTCTTGTTAGAGATACCACAGTAACAACCCCATCAAGAGAAGTTATCTTAGATCCTACATTGGTACATTTAAACTTAAGTTCAGCACCAAAATTATTATCTGGATCATATGTTTGCTTAACCAGCACCGTATGTAGTCTTACTCTGGAAGTCCATTTTTCATACCAGAAATAAATTCCACCCGTGCCTCCAATAAGATACAGAATCTTTAAAGGGTCATTAAAAAAATAGTCAATGACTTTGTAAATTAATTCTGTCACTCAGACTCCTCAAACACATAACGTTTTGGGTAACAGGCGCGACGACAGGAGCGTCCTAGTTGACCCAATTGTTATAACCTACATTGGTAATTTCCAATCTGAAGCGTACTTTCTATACTCTGGCGCTTCTGTTTTTGGTGGCACATAGTGCTCATCATCTATTACAAAATTAGCAGCCATTAAGTCTCTCACTCCACCCAATCTCTCTGTTGAGGTGAGCTCTGATGCGATATCTTTGAAAAGTGTTGAAAAATTACCAGATTGATTATTGGCAATGAAATCAGGCAAAGGGATTTTGAAATCGAATTCTGGAAATTGCGGAAGGCCTTTTAATGCTGCAACTGAATTATATACTTTCATTAAAAAGCTTCCCTGAATCCCTTGATCAGTTTTAAGGCCATATTTTGATCTTAATTCATGTTCTGCTTTCTTGAGCTGCTTCTCCCATTTTTGGATTGATTTATTAGCCTGTGTAATTCCACCCTCATCAAACCCAATTCGTATTTCCCTTAGAAGCCCTCTTACATCCTGCAAGCATTGCTCGTTTTTTATTTCAAGAGCCGAAGATATTATGTTTCGAGCATCGCCGGACTGAACTGATAACCAAGCAGAAAATATTGGAATATCTAGTGAAACAGCTGTAGATCTTCCAGCGTCAATAATTTCACCTACCGAAGTTAATAGCTTATTCGATAAAGAACCTACTAATTTTGCCGTAAAATCGTGACCAAATGCGCCCGTCTTTTTAAACCAATGAATTTGATAAGCATGTCTAATAGGATGAAGAAAAGTATCAGCTTTTAAATAATTGGCTGCTAAGCTGTAATAAATCGACTTATAAGCAAGCCAATTTAGTGATGCGATAAACATATCCAGGGCACGGGTTGTACCACCATGACCTCGCCTAGCTGATTTTGCTTCTTCAGCCATTCTCTCTTTCGTGAGTTCTGTTCCATCTGAACCAATAAGTTTAATATCTGTTGACCAAACACCGAATGTATCGCCAGCATCCCAAAGTTCATTGTAGATAGCTGAACTCAGTTCGCTGTATTTTTCATACTCCAGTGTATTTGGTTGACCAAGCATTTTCAAGGTTAAATAATAAACGCTCGAACGCAAATCCCAAGTACAAATCATATTTAGCTTAAGTAATCCAAGTAATTCCCGGAAATCTGGGTCCACGAATTCACCTGCGCGAATTTCGGGCCGGATTAATTTTGCTTCTGATTTTGCTTTTTCTGAAAAATTGTCTAACTGATAGTCTTCTGGTGATATGAACTTTATAAAATCGAATTCTTTTTTTCTTTCTTCCTTCTGCTCTTCTTTGTAATTATCAATGCAAACAAGCTCGTCATAAAAAAGGATCGCTTGAACGAAGTTTTCTAACGCTACAAGATCACCGTTTATAGTATCGGGGTTTTTAACGACAATCTGACCCATGACCCTTTGCACAGCTGTAAGTGAGGCATTGTCAATCAGTGCATATGTCATCGGTGTTTCCTGTGGTTATAACTAGAATTAGAACTCCGAAATGACGCAATACATCACGTCAAAAATGACATCTAACACGGCAAGCTGCATGCTATCTCCTTCTGTTTTATAGAATTATGCCGAATGAGCTTTCATCATAACAAACTTTGTTAAATCCACAAATATGACGAACAAATCCCAACTTTTGGACCAGATGCGGGATAAACTCAGGCTCAAGCATTACAGCTACCGCACGGAGCAATCTGATATTGCCTGGATAAAGCGTTTCATTTTCTTTTACAACAAGCAGCATCCCGACACGATGGGAAAAAGGGAAGCTGAGTCGTTTCTGATTTATCTCGCAGTTAAACGCAATGTTGCTGCATCCACACAGAATCAGGCGCTGTGCACAACTGCTATTTTATATAAGGGAGGTATTAGGCGGTGAATACACACAAGGTTTTGCATTGTCACCCAAAAGACAAAGCTTAACCCTATTCTCTTGCTTGAAGATTCTTCCGTTTCTGCCCGGGCATTATTTGGCTGCCCCTTTGTAAACAAAAAAACCCATCCCCTTATTAAAAGAGGATGGGTATATGCAATGCTCGTTACAACCTGGATTTAAACAACATCATCCAGAATCGCTCGGCTTTGTTCGTTCCATTGCACATCCAGGAGGTTGGAAAAGCGTGTAATGACCTGGATGACAACACCCCCAGAGAACAAAGCGGCCCATGCCAGTACCACGAAGCCCCAATGTAGCGGTGCGCTAAAGAGTTCCTCCATGAACCAGAAAGCATGGCCCCATTCATTCAAGCCAACGTTCGGGAGACTCATCAGCGGACCGGCAATAGACATCACCAAAGGAAACGAGATTCCCTTGTTGTACAGCGGCAATCGCGTCCTTGCATATAGGAAAGTTGATACGCCTATGATGATGTACATCGGGAACGAGCCATAGAACAGCGGAATGTGGCTGGGCGTGAAACTGGTATCGCGAATGATCACCTGATGCCAGGAAGCATCCTGTTCAGTGAAGAAACTCGAACCCCAATAGACAGCAAACAAGTACACACCTAACCACATCATGAAATAAAAATACCGCTTAATTTCCATTTTCACCGGCAGGTTCGCCAGTTGTTCCTGGGTATCGCGTGTTTTCCATACCCAACCCCAGACCGTCAGCGCCAAGATCGGCCAGAGTGCCATTTGGAAACGCCATAGGCCCATCCAGATTTGATCGAACTCCGGTTCCATGGAGTCCATCC
>NZ_JAGFJM010000005.1 GCF_024102715.1 Nitrosomonas communis | reverse complement strand
TAACAAATACAGTCGACCACTGGATCAGGACAAAGCAGTACGTACTGACGATCATTTATATGAAGAGTTAAAGCGCCTGAAGAAAGAAAATGCTCGCTTGACCGAGGAGCGTGATTTATTAAAAAAGCAGCGGCGTACTTTGCCAAGGAACAACGGTGAAGTACGCATGGATCAAAGAACATGTTAACGAGTTTGCGGTCGACTCGATGTACTGTTTTATGGAAGTTTCTCGAAGCGCTTATTATGCCTGGCTGCATCGTGTCCAAACTAACAGGGAAAAGGATGATATTGAGCTAACGACAATTATCCGGGATGTTTTCAGGAACAGCCGTGCTACCTATGACACCCGGCGACTATAACCCTGAAACTGAGCAATTTCTTTCAAGGAAGGAGCAGTCAAGCATATATATTTTGTGGCAGAAACCAAGGGCAGTATGTTCTCCATGGAGCTTCGCGGAATTGAACATTGAGAACCCTAGTCGGAATGGAGAGGAATTTCTTTTGCCCGGGATCTCGTTGAAACTGTTTATCGAATATGATGAACATGATGACCTCTCAAACAGAGGCAACAAAGTGATCATGGATGTTGATCCTGACAACAAAGTAATTGTTCGCAAGCGTTCAGCGGCATTAATGAATTCCTTTAAAAATCACAACCAGGCATAGTCAGATTAATTCTGGCTTCATAACCCAAATGGATGATATCAGTCCTACCCGGCTTCGTTTATGTTATGTCAGGATGCCTGCCGATTAATGGGAAAATTGATCGGTACTGATCCCAACCATACCGTTACCATCATTGTGCTTTTATCAGCACGGTCAGCGCACCAGCCAGTCCCTCCACCACGCGCGCCATCTCGGTATAGTTGAGCTCCCATGGGGCGTCGCTCGCCCGGTGATAGTGCGGATAGCGATAAAATGCCGTATCGGTGACCATCACTGCCTGATAGCCCTGCCGCCAGAATGAGAGCTGATCGCTCCAGGAAACACCGGGCACGATGGCAGGGCTGGCCAGTGTCTCAAACGGAAAATCCGAGCTGGCAGCAAATGCTGCTGCGAATTGCTTGAGCGCATGGCGCGACTTGAGGTTGGAAACAAAGCCGATGAAATTACCCCGGTCAGGATAGAACCAGCGCATAAAGGGCGGATAGCTCTGACTGCCTGGCTCTTCGGAGTAACAACCGAGCATCTCGAGTGACAGCATCAGACGGATGTCATCATCGCGCTCACGGGCAGCGTGTGCGTAAATCTTGCTTCCCATCTCGCCGAAATAGAAAAACGGCGATTCTTCATTCACGAACGCCACCAGCCGCAGCGTGCGCTCAGGCTTGATATCACTAAAGAGCCGTGCGATCTCGATCAGAGCTGCCACACCCGAAGCGTTGTCATCTGCACCGGGGCTACCCTTCACGGTATCGTAGTGGGCACCAGCGAGCACGATCTCATTGGCCCGCGTGCTACCACCAATCTCGATCTCGAGATTCTCGCTCCATACACCGCCCGCATCATAGCCCTGTGCATGGACTTCATAGCCGAACTGGCTCCAGCTAGCACGGATATAATCAGCTGCAGCGTATAGCGCCTTTGGCCGCCATACATTGCGCTCGCCAATTTCACTGGCAAGCTTCTCGACATGTAGTTGCAAACGTTGTTCGAGTAATGATTTCATTTTGCTTTCCCTCCTATTTCCAAGTAAGGCCGCTCCCAAATTAACACCCCATCCCTCCATACTTTTCGCACCCGATGGAACGGCACGGTGTGTACTATGCCATCACCCTCCTCTGCCTCGAAGGTAAAGTGCTGCCCCGGCTCAATGTTGATCCGTTCGAGCGGCACACGCTTGAGCTGGTGCGCGACCTTATCCTCGTAGGCGAGTTCAAATTTCCCTTTGCCAAATTCGGGGTCCCAGCGGATGCGCGCCAGCAGTTCGTGTATCGGCATCATGGCTGTTTTCCGCATGTTCTCACGGTGACATACGCCAGTCCTGCCGCTTGCGCCAGCTCGAATCGCACTGGCAGGAACTGTTCGATCAGCCACATGGCGGTGCGCGCATGCAGCGAGACGCTGCGCGTACTGAATGATCCACCCTCTGCCAGCGCACAGTACACGAGGATCTGGTCAGCCGCATGCACATCGAGTGCAGCTCCCGCGGCAAGATCTGCGGCGAGTTCCTCTCCTACCGCCTCACCCAGTACTTCCGCAGGCACGCCGCGCTCTGCAATGCGCGCTGCGCCCAGCACTGTGTGTTCACCCTCGGTCCAGCAGACGATCGCCCCACCGGCGCCGTAGGCTGCTTCATGGCCGAGCAGCTGCGTCTCGATCTGCGCCCGGGCGCCGTAAGTGCCAAGCCGCTCAAGCGCCGCCTGCTTCATGCGTAACGCGATATGCTCAGGAAGATTGGCTACATGCGCTAAGCCATGGATTGCTTGCCTATATCCAGATGCATCGAACACTGTGGGAGCAAGTTTTGTCGGCTTTACTGCCAGCTCGATTTCCCCTCCGCCACGTGGGTAGTAGCCACGCCGCAGCACACACATGGTCACTTGAGCGCCAAGCCGCCCGACCAGCCGGATAAGTACCTCACGCAAGTAATCCGCGGCAGGTGCCTGCCGGACATCGGTGCCGCCGGTGATATGCACCTTGCAAGGCTGGTGCGCCGCCAGCATGACTGGCAGCAACGCCTGCAACACCAGCGTGATACTGCCGGCAGTACCGATATCAAAATGGTATTCGCCACCGCGCAGTGCGGCCGGTTCAAACGCAATTTCCCGAGAGTGCAAAGCTAGGCCGTCAATACTTGCCTCGCACAGCCGGCCCACTGCCTGCACGCCGGCAAGATGTTGCGGTGCCAAGCCCGGTTTATCACGCCGCGCACGGATATTGGCAATGTGAACTTTGATTCCGGTGATGGCAGACAACGCCACAGCAAGCCGCAGTAGCTGACCGCCACCCTCGCCATAGCCACCATCAATTTCGAGCATGGGTCAGCCCCATAAGGCATAGCGATGCGCGCCCGGCTTCAGATTTGGAATGCGTCTGGCAGCATCGACCATCACCCGCGCGCTGAATGCGGGCATATCAAAACGCCCTTCCAGCAGCAGGGTAGCATGCGCACCTGTTTGCTCCGTGCCGGTGCGCTCGAGCAAAATGCCCCGTCCTTCCTCTTCAAGCGCAGCGATGTTATCAACTTGGAACACGCATGTCTGCTCGCCAACAAACAGTGGATCAGCAGCGAGTGCAGCTTCGACCGCAGCGAGCGAGGTTTCTTTAGCGCCCTTGGCATGCTTCGCAAGTTCAACATAAACATAACGGGTTAATTGCCCCTGGGCATCGCGCGTCTCGGTGGCCAGCGCACCTTTCACACCTGGGATGCTTTCCACAGCTTCTGTGTGATGAAGGCTCGCCCCAGGCCGATTGGTGCGCTTGGTGCGGCCATCTGGAATCAGGATTGTAAACGCGCGCTCAAACAGCGGCAGTATGCCGGGGTTCCATCCCGCCCCAACAATGGCAGGTACATTATGGTGACGCGCTGCATCGCCAATCGCATCGTAATGCTTCTCGAGCACATGTCCTTCGAATATCGCACACTCAATGATCGGAATTCGTGCTTGCAGCATCTCGCGCGCAACGCCAAGGACAGCATCGGCAGGCACGCACACCAGCGCCACAGCAACCTGCTTCAGTTCACGCACATGAGTCACTACGGGCACCTGGCCGAGCGGCTCAGGCAATTTCATCGGTGAAGTCGGACGCCGCACAACCCCGGCTAACGTCAAATCATCCGTATTGCGCAACGCCAGCGCACAAGCGCGCCCCACCCGCCCGAAGCCGATAACTGCAATGTTTAGCTTTGCCATCTGCCCTCCCTCTCAGCCTAAGCCATCGCCACGTTAGAAACAGCGATAGCCTTGATATATGATTTCGCAACTGTCTGTCCATTCAGCTTGGAGAACAAGATAATCCCGGCGTGGAATTATCCGCTATATTGCTGAGTCCCTGCTGGAACAGCATCAGTCGGCTGCAACGCTCCTGTTAAGGCAAATTTGTACCTCCGAAATAGGTGCTCATCGCTAGGGTTTAATCTTCGTCCCCAGCACTTGCAGGAATTTGGCGAGCCAATCGGGATGGGCAGGCCAGCCTGGCGCAGTGACCAGCTTGCCATCGACGTGTGCCTGCTCCATCGGGATATCCACATACTTGCCGCCTGCGCGCGTGACATCCGGCCCCACCGCCGGATAAGCAGAACAACTCTTGCCCTCGATGACGCCGGCTGCCACCAGTAGCTGCGCACCGTGGCAAATGGCGGCAATCGGTTTATCTGCTTGCGCAAAGTGCTGCACCATTTTGATGACTTTTTCATTCAGGCGGATGTATTCCGGGGCACGCCCGCCTGGAATAACCAGCGCATCATAGTCTTCAGCCTTGATTCTGGCGAAAGTCGCGTTCAGCGTAAAGTTGTGACCAGGTTTTTCGCTGTAGGTCTGCTCTCCCTCGAAATCGTGTATTGCCGTACGCACGGTCTCTCCTGCCTTCTTGTTGGGACAGACGGCATGGACGGTATGTCCTACCATCGCAAGCGCCTGGAAAGGCACCATCACCTCGTAGTCTTCTACGTAATCGCCGGCCAGCATCAAGATTTTCTTTGCACTCATTAGGCACTCCTTTCTATTATGTTTTGTGCATTGTCTTTCTACTGGCTATTGTAGCGAATCGGCTGCGGCGTTGAATGACCGTAAATCAAACGATCGTCAATTTACCCCTGCACTTGTGGCCAACTCTGCGGCCAGCAAACCCAGCGAGCAATTGATCAAGTGCTGGGTGCTATGGATGGCTGCAACCAAGCAATAATCTAAGGCTTGAGGCCGGTTACGATGCTGTAATAACCGAAGGCTTTAAGGATTTGTATTTCAACAAATCCGATTTCCTTCAACATGGCAGACAACTCCTGACCGGAATATTGCTTGCCCTCAGTCCAGCCCATCATCATCATGCTGAATGCTGCAGAGGCAAAAGGACCGGTTTTATCATCGTTATAAAGCATTTCATGGATAATGATCCGTCCTCCTGATTCAAGGCTGTTGAAGCTTTTCGCTGTCAGAAAATGGCATTTCTCTGGCAGCCAATCGTGAAACATATTCGAGAAAAAATGAAGATCGGCTGCAGGCCAGTGATCTTGCCAAATGTTAGCCTCTGAGGTTTTGATGCGCTCTTGCAAGCTATACTGAACAATGTAGTTTTGAGCCATTTCACATACTTGCGGAAAATCCAAGATACGTGCCTGTAAATGGGGTATGCGCAAGGCAGCACCAATCGAATGCGCGCCAGAACCTCCGCCAATGTCAAGCATCATCTTGTGTCGGGAAAAATCCATGACTTGCGGCCAGACAAGCGCCGGCGTCATGCTGATACTGTGCATCCCGCAGGTAAAGCGGCGCAGCAACTCGATCTGCTCTTCATGCGATTTAAAAATATCACCACCGCCGTAAGCCTGAGGTGCATCGGTGAGAATTGCCTTCTCCAGCCCAGCAAAGGTGCTCACCTGGTAATTGTCGATCATCAGATCCCAGAAAAATCCGAAGTAGTTTGGACTGCTTTCGAGCAGATATTCTTCGCTAACTGGCGTCAGAGCATAGCGCCCTGCTTGCAAAGACAGAAAACCCAAGGCAGTCGCTGCAGTCAATATGGCCTCGGCCGGGCGCTGCTTAATATTCAGCGCTTCGCAAATTTCCGGCAAAGTACGCGCACCCTTGGCCAGGAGAGCAAAAACTTTCAACCGATGCGCCAGAAGCAGTGCTGGATAACCATAAATCGCAAATACCACATCCCAGACCGGACGGTCATCGACTTTTGGTATTTGAATGCCGGGTAAAGTATCTTGCGCCATCCCTCCTCCTTTTACTCCGCTTGCCTGGTAGCACCAGTCAAGCATCAGTATTGATTTATTAACAATTATTGGTTATTTGAGTTTCTATACTGCATCACGTAGCGGAAGTCTTCATGGCTTTATCTGCTTCAACCAGCCGCTTGATATTCTGCACCGTTCGCCCAGCGCCCTCTTTTATGGCAACACGGACTAATGCCTCGAAAGGCCGCATGACTACCAATAGCTCAAGCAGCTCGAAAGTAAACGTCAGCCTGGTTGATTTCATAGAATTGGCATCCTGCAATTTATAGGTACAGCGAAAGGGATCGGACACGCCAACCAGCGTTAAGCGCTCACCCGGTTCATAAGCAAAAATTTTAAAGCGGGATTCAGAACGGCGTCCCTGGTCGACGCGCACCTGCCGCCCCAACGTTCCCAGTTGCACTGGACCAGGCGTGAGCTGTTCCAGTTCTTTGACCTCTGGTGACCATTTGGGATAATTTTGAAAGAGATCGTCACCCAGATATTTGAATAAATCCATGGCCGAACATTCTACTAAAGTAGAAGCACTACCTATGACTGGTTCTGTAGAACCCAAGTTGAGCATGGAGCCTAAATTGAACATGTCGAGAGTCCTTTCTGGCTGGTTAATGTCCGACTCAGCATCTGTGAAAACAAAGTTTTGATAAACAAACGGTAGTTTCATAAATAAAGCTACCACACAGCGCTCATCACGATTTGTCCACAACTTCTGTGCTTATTGGCGACAAACTAGACCTTAAACCAATCATGGCTCAGTTTCAAGTTTTCAATATAAAAAATCCCGCATGGCTAAGGCATGCTTTTGTCCTGAACGTGAAGTGGATGACATAGCCAGCACGTTCGTTCTACCATCCTTTCATTTCCATCCTCTAAGCGGCCTGAAGCGTTATGACATGGCATCTAAAAAATTGGCGGCGACAGCGTATCCTCAAGCATGCATCGATACCTGAAATCATTTGGCAGGATGTTTGGACACGATTGCCCTTTCTACATGGATTAACCCAGCTTGAAATCATACAGCTGCGGCAATGGACAGCAATTTTCCTGCACGACAAGAAAATAAACGGTGCGCAAGGTTTAATCATCACGGAAGAAATGGGGGTGATGATTGCAGCGCAGGCTTGTCTTCTGATTCTAAAACTGGATCTGGATTACTATCACGACTGGTTAGAAATCATAGTCTACCCAGGAAAATTTATCCTCGACCATGAATATACCGACGAACATGGTATTGTCCATACGGTGCATATGATCGCTTCGGGTGAATCCTGGGCTGCTGGACCTGTCATTCTTTCCTGGGAAGATGTCACCGATACCACCAATAAACAGGGATATAATGTGGTGATACACGAATTTGCCCACAAACTGGATATGTTAAACGGCGCAGCCAATGGTTTTCCCCCGCTCCATAGCAATATGGATGCACGCGCCTGGACTGCGATCTTTAGCCAAGCGTTTGAGGTTTTCTGTAAGCAAGTCGATAAAGGGGATACGTTAGCGATTGATCCCTATGCCGCCACTAGCCCGGCAGAATTTTTTGCGGTATTGAGCGAAGCTTTTTTTGTCAAACCGGTTGAAATAAAGCACTGTTTCCCTGATGTCTATCAGCAATTGGTTGCATTTTACCGGCAAGACCCGGCAGCACGATGGCCAACATCGACAAAGAGGAGGTAACCGATGAGTAACTACCTAATTTATGGTGATATTGGCGGTACCAAGACATTATTACGCGTAGTGATAGCAGATGAAGGCAAAACCAAGCCATGCTACGAGCAGCGCTATGACAGCCAGTCATATGCCGATTTCAATGAAATACTCGCCGATTTTCTTAGCAAGGCGGGCATGGATAAAGCAAGCCGCTATCCAGCCTCAGCCTGTTTTGCGATCGCCGGCCCGATCGTTGCGCAACAAGCCAAGCTGACCAATCTGCCCTGGTTGATGGATGCGGCAGCGCTTGCGACCAAGTTTTCCATTCCCAGGGTAAAACTGATCAATGATTTTGAAGCTGTGGCGCTCGGCATTGAAAAATTATCCTGCGATGATCTGGCAACGTTGCAATATGGGTTAGCAGGTAAATTGGCCATGCGCGTCGTGCTAGGTGCTGGCACCGGTATGGGGGTTGCCTGGCTTCATTGGCAAGGCGAACGGTATATTCCGTTACCGACCGAAGGAGGACATATCGATTTTGCCCCGACCACTCCTCTGCAGATGGCATTACTCGACTATCTGGCAAAAAAATTTGGCCATGTCTCAGTTGAACGGGTTCTTTCAGGATCAGGACTCACCAATATTTTCAATTTCCTGCAAACCGACTCAATCAGGTTTCCTGGCATCACCGCGATGCAGCTAAAGGAAGACAGCGGCGCGATCATCACGACCCTGGCATTTGAGCAACAACACCCGATCGCACTGCAAGCATTGGAGCTATTTGCTGAAATCTATGGCGCCTATGCCGGTAATCTGGCGCTCATGGGATTATGCCGGAGCGGAGTTTATATTGCAGGAGGAATTGCCCCCAGAATTATCGACACATTGCAAAAGGGTGACTTCATGCGCGCCTTCCGGAACAAAGGCCGCTTTGCTGGGCTAATGAGCGAAATACCGGTGCATGTCGTCATGAATTCGCAAGTGGGTTTATTAGGCGCAGGCATTGAAGCACAACGGCTGATCGATGCCAGCGTGTAGCGTCAATCACTTTTGCAGTTTTAATCATTTTTACGAAGCAGCCTTACCTGCTTTTTATAATAAGCAACCACACAACTTAAAAAGCAAATCAGAATGAACGGTTACGAAGCATTAGTTGCCACCTTAGCCATGACCATGGGTGCATCGTGGGCAAGTGGCATCAATTTATATGCAGTCATGCTGGTGCTGGGACTCGGCGGCGCTACCAGCAACATTCATTTACCCGCTGAACTCACTGTTCTGGAGAATCCATTGATCATTGGCGCGGCTGCGCTGATGTATCTAATCCAATTTTTCGTCGACAAGGTGCCGGGGATGGATAGCGCCTGGGACACCCTGCACACGTTCGTGCGTATTCCTGCAGGCGCCATGCTGGCAGCCGGCATGGTGGGAGATGTTTCCCCGGCGCTGGAAATAGCTGCAGGCATTCTCGGTGGCGGCGCTGCCGCCACCAGCCACGCCACTAAGACAGGCACGCGCCTGATGATCAACACCTCGCCCGAACCAGTAACGAACTGGTCCGCCTCTATTAGTGAAGATTTGCTGGTGCTCGGTGGTTTATGGACCGCCTTGAATCACCCGATCCTCTTTCTCACCTTGTTCGTTATTTTTATCGGCCTGGCCATCTGGCTGTTGCCTAAATTGTGGTACTTGATCAAAGGAGTATTGCGCAAAATAGGCAGTTTCTTTGGGGCAGCAAATCATCATGCTGCTGAAACGGGGCATACCGCTGCACCTCAACCTGAAGCGAGTAAGCAGGATAACTGAGCAAAATAGATACAGTGCGAGGTGGACAGAGGCGCAACCCGAGATAACGAGCGAGTTTTGCGCGCTTCAGCAAAACCACATATCGTTAGATAGACGGAAAACAAGCGCCGTACAACGAAGTAATGTGCAGTAGGCCACTTATTCAGACTTTCCCTAGACACCTGCCTGCCACCGTCTTAGCAACAGCGAATTACTGACGACAGAAACCGAACTCATCGCCATGGCTGCAGCCGCGATAATCGGATTAAGCATGCCAATGGCGGCTAATGGAATACCTAATACATTGTAGATAAAAGCAAAGAACAGGTTCTGACGGATTTTGCCCAAGGTCGCACGGGAAAGTGAAATTGCATCAGCCACGCTCATCAAGTCGTTGTGCATCAGCGTAATATCTGCTGCTTCGATTGCCACATCAGAGCCGGTGCCAATGGCAAAACTCACATCAGCCGCGGCCAATGCAGGGGCGTCGTTAATCCCGTCCCCAACCATGCCGATGCATTGGCCACTTGCCTTTATCCTGGCTACCTCAGTTGCTTTGTCTTGTGGCAAAACTTCAGCACGATACTGAGTAATGCCTGCCTGCTTAGCAATAGCAGCAGCAGTAGCAGCATTATCGCCAGTTAACATGACAACTTCAATGCCCATCGCCTGTAATCGCCCGATTGCCCGCGCCGAGGTAGACCGCAGCCGATCAGCAATGGCGAGATAACCGAGCACCTGATAGCCTCCCCCGGACTGAGCGGCTAGCGTGACCACGGTCTTGCCTTCAGCCTGAAGCGTAGCCAAACGAGCTTGATCGATAGCCGCGCCATGGGCTTGCAGGAATTTTGGTGAGCCAAGCATGTATTCAGTGTCACCGATACTGCCTGTGACTCCGCTGCCGGTCACCGCTGTAAAATGGCTCACCAGCTGAGGTCGGATAGCCATACTTGCAGCATGCTCGAGCACAGCTTTTGCGAGCGGGTGCTCTGAGCCTTGTTCCAGGGTAGCAGCAATCTGTAATAATGCTTGTTCCGTGATTGAAATTGCCGGAATAACGTCGGTGACAACAGGTTTCCCTGCCGTAAGGGTGCCTGTCTTATCTACGATCAAGACCCGAATTTTTTCGGCGCGCTCGAGGGCGGCAGCATTTTTCACAAGCACGCCCGCTTGCGCACCGCGCCCGGTGCCCACCATGATGGCTGTTGGTGTTGCTAAACCTAAGGCGCATGGACATGCAATGACTAGTACTGCCACTGCATTGATCAACGATAGCACGAAACTCCCTGTCAACCACCAGGTTAATGCCAGGGTCAGGATGCTGATCACCATGACCACCGGCACAAATATGCCTGAAATGGTATCAGCCATACGCTGAATCGGCGCTTTGGAACCCTGCGCTTCCTCTACCAGGCGAATAATGGCTGCAAGCTGGGTATGTGCACCCACGCTGGTGGCACGGCATTTCAGCAGCCCTTGCTGATTCTGAGTAGCTGCAAACACTTTGGCACCAACTCGTTTGGCGACGGGCAGGCTTTCCCCCGTCAACATTGCTTCGTTCACGCTAGATGTGCCTTCGATCACGACGCCATCCACCGGCAGATTCTCGCCGGGCCGCACGATAAAAACATCCCCTACTTTGAGCGTACTGACTTCAACTTCGATGATTTCACCCGCACGCTCAAGTCGTGCAGTTTTAGGCTGCAGTTTGATCAGTTCTTCGATGGCCGCCGAAGTTTTGCTTTTCGCGCGCGCTTCCATCAGCCTACCTAGCAATACCAGCGTAATGATGGCTGTGCTTGCTTCAAAATAGACGTGCTGATCCAGCGCGAAAAGTGTAACGGCTGCACTGAAGAGATAAGCCATGCTGGTGCCCAATGCGATCAGCACATCCATATTGGCACCACCGCCTCGTAATGCATGCCAGGCTCCTATATAGAAGCGCCTCCCCACCCAGAGCTGTACCGGTGTCGCTAGCAGCCATTGTATCCAACGTGGCAACAGATCAGCATGGTCCCCCATTAGCATGCCAACCATCTGCAGCATAAATGGTAAGGTGAGCGCAGCAGAAATCCAGAACATTCGGAGCTCTGCCTGGTATGCTGCGAGTCGCCTGGCTTTTTCTTTAGAGCGACTGGCCTCGCTGATCTCACGCGCGCCATAGCCTGCTTTGACCACGGACGCAATCAGATCATCAACCGTTGCGGCGCCTGGATTGAGATTGATATGTGCAGTTTCTGTCGCTAGATTAACGGTAGCAGTAACGCCAGGAATTTTATGCAACGCTTTTTCGATGCGGCCACTGCATGCCGCGCACGTCATACCACTGAGCTGAAGCTGAACTAGCTGAGGAATGACATGAAAACCGGCTTTCTCGATTGAGCGAATCAGATCTTCAGGATGTGTCGCAGCATCATCAAACGCTACTGTCGTTTTTTCACTGGCAAAATTGACTGTTGCACGCACACCTGGCAATTTATTGAGATTTTTTTCGATTCGAGCTGCACAAGCCGCACACGTCATCCCCTCTATTGGCAGCTCAATGTGCTTTTGCATAAGCGCACTCATCTCGATTCTCCTTGCCTTTACTGTCATTAACGAAAATATCGTATACCCCACAGGGGTATGAGTCAACGCTCTGTACAGCCGATTAACTATAAAAATACAACGCAGGAATGAAAATGCCGGCTCGACATATTTCTCCCATTTTGATTTCCTCAGGGAGCGCGAGCTCGTTTTTTGCTCAGGGACGCCTAAGCAAAAGAACTGCCCGTCTACGACGGCAGAAAGGCAGTACGTACAGAGTTGCTATTTATCGTCAGCGAGGTTAGGCAGTGCTGCTTTCCTGCTCGTGCTTATAATTGGATCGCCCAACAAAATAAACCATATTTACTATGTCTTTATTGCTAATGACAGTCTTATTGCAACCTACTGTATTCCTTGTCATGCTCATCTAGCAAGGCGCTATCTTCTGGCAGAAAAAAACGCATCAGCCAGTATATTTGCAAAGCAGTATGAAAAACGTGATATTGCTTCACTTGCTCACGGGTTTCCACATCCTCAGCAATTATAATTATCTTACAGTCTTAGCTGCGCTTAGCCCTACGCGCGATTTCTGCCTTAAGTTCCTCCAGGAAATTCATGTTGATTTTGCGCTGCTTCTCACTTTTATACCAAGTGTAGCAAGTAACACTGCCAAGTATGATCAAAACTATACTCAGTGCCGTGATCCCATCAAAAAAAATAAATACCATGCCCGTTGAAATCGCTACCGCACCGAGTATCGCAGTCATTAGCCACAGACGATTCCCCCAACTAGAAACGGCATGCTTAAGGCACCACGCATCAAGCTTATCGTGTGTCGATGAGAGTTCCTCATCAGTCCATTTTTTTATACTCATGATTTTCTGAATAACCTTTCTTTTTTTACCTACCTCAGTAACAAATAGCAAACTTACGCCTAATAAGACCTTAACTTTATATAACAGCACAACAACGACCAATCATCGCGTCACAGTGTTTAATTTGAATAGATCTAATTTCCCATATAATAAATAAGCCCACAATATAGCAGTTCTTTCTTAGGAATTCTGACCAAAATGTGGTAAAACGTTAAACTATTATAAATTGGCAAAATTCAAACTGACGTTTCATGAGCAGTCTACTAGAAGAACTAGAAGGCAATAGGAGGTTTTTCTTTATCCAAATTAATATATTAATTGCAAAAATTCGAATATTCCAAACAGCCTTTTTTGCAATTGGAGTATTTTGCTTATCCCCTGCAGTTGCTGATGAGACGACTATTTCAGTTAGTGCTCAAGCATTGCGTAATCAACTAGATAAAATTTCTCCTGCGGGATCAAGCAAAATTACTTTGGCTATTTTAAAACACTTTTATGCGATGCGCGATTATCAACCTGTATGGGTACAGATCGATACCATATCACCTGAACTTGATACTGCAATAGCATTCATTGCAACCGCCGAGCAAGAAGGCTTGGATAGCAAAAATTATGAGCTTACGCAGCTATTACATCTACGTAAGCAGAGTAGCGAGGGTCATGCTCTGCTTGAACTCGAGCTGTGCACAACGCAAGCATTATTGCTGCTTGCCAGAGATTTACGCAGAGGTCATTTGACAGCCTCTGAGGTCGACCCTGATTGGCATATTCAACAACAGATATTCGATCCAGCAGATTATTTGCAACAAGCGATTGCTTCCGGCAATTTAAAATCATCCCTGAAAGACTTGCCCCCTAAAACAAAGGATTATCAAGCACTGAAGCAAGCTCTGGCTCATTACCGTGGGTTAGTGGCACATGGTATTAAGTGGACGAATATTCCAGAAATACCTCTTATCCGGCCGCACATGATTCATCCGGTTATTCCGCAGATCCGCACACGAATCGCACAAGCTTTTGCCATGCACGGCAATCCTGAATATGATATCGTCCCCAGTAACAGTGAAAAGTACGATGATGAACTAGTAAGTGCAGTCAAGGTCTTCCAGGAGCAGCATGGGTTGAATGCTGATGGCGTTATTGGAAAAAATACCCGAGCAGCGCTAAATAAAACGCCTGAGCAGAAAATACAGCAGTTGCGTGTCAATATGGAACGTTTACGCTGGCTACCCAGAGAATTGGACGATCGCTATTTGCTAGTCAATATTGCTGGATTCCGCCTGACTGCCATTGAATATGGGAAACATGCTTTGGATATGCGCATTATCGTGGGACGCAATTATCGTTCGACGCCCAGTTTCAATAGTCGCATATCACATCTTATTCTGAATCCATACTGGAATATACCCGACAGCATTGCGCGTAAGGATTTATTACCCAAGCAACAAAATAACTCTCATTACTTTACGTCTCAAGGGATAAGAATTTATTCAGGTCATGGCAATCGCTCAGAAGCACTTAATCCAGACTCGATTAACTGGCATGCATTAGGCAAGCATTTTCCTTATGTACTCCGGCAGGACCCAGGAGAGAAAAATGCATTAGGCACTATAAAATTTATGTTTCCAAACCCTTTCAGCATCTATCTGCATGATACACCATCCAAACAATTGTTTCAGAAGGACATCCGCATGTTTAGCTCGGGATGTATCCGCTTGGAAAAGCCATTGCAATTGGCAGGGTTTGTTTTAAATCAACCAGAAGCAGTGACTGATCTCGTTGCCAAAATAAGAAGCGGCAAAACGATTACAGTCAATTTACCCCAACGCTTACCTATCTATTTGATTTATCTTACGACATGGATTGATGAATTAAATAATATTTATTTTTCATCAGATATTTATGGGCGAGATAAGCGCATCTTAGAATATGCTCGCTGGTAAGCGATATTATTCATTTCAAGTATAAATTCTTGATATCGTACTGGAGGACTCGGAATGTTTTTACAAAAACCTAGTGACCATGATGACCCTCAACTAACAAAACTGGGTGCTAGCCGGCGCTTTCTTATTAAAGCAGGGCTAAGCACCTGTACGCTGCTAGCGCTACCAGCAGCGTATGCCAGCAACCCAAGAACCACAATAAAGCAATTAGCTTTGCATAACTTACATACTGGTGAAAAAGTCAAATCTGTTTACTGGGAAAAAGGCCGCTATATTCCAGGCGCACTAAGAGAAATTGAAAAAGTATTGCGCGATCACCGCACAGGGAAAACGCATGCAATCGATCTCCGGTTACTAGACCTGATGCAACTGCTGCATCGCCGGATGGGCGCAAGGAAGGAATTCCAAGTCATTTCTGGCTATCGGTCACCCGAAACCAATCGCATGCTCGCCCTGCACAATCATGGCGTAGCAAAACAGAGCTTACATATGCAGGGCAAGGCAATTGACATTCGGTTGCCTGAATTTTCCCTGGCCGATTTGAGAAAAGCTGCCTTATCGTTAAAAGTAGGTGGTGTTGGCTATTATCCGGATTCCAACTTTGTCCATCTTGATACTGGGCACGTACGTTATTGGTAGCGTAAGTTACGTGACACCGCTATCTAAACAAATTGACGAATTAACGC
Source organism: Nitrosomonas communis (assembly GCF_024102715.1). Taxonomy (GTDB): domain Bacteria; phylum Pseudomonadota; class Gammaproteobacteria; order Burkholderiales; family Nitrosomonadaceae; genus Nitrosomonas; species Nitrosomonas communis_B. Next base: position 68,911 of record NZ_JAGFJM010000005.1, on the reverse strand, counting down.
CACATCGAACCAAACGGGCAGAAATAAGAGTTCTTCATGAATAAAACACCACAAGAACAATTTATGCTGGAAGCCATTAGCCTTTCATCCCATGGAATGATCAATAACGAGGGTGGACCGTTTGGTTGCGTGATTGTCAAAAACAACATGATTATTGGCAGAGGCCATAATAAAGTAATCTCCACAAACGATCCTACCGCCCATGCTGAAATCGTCGCAATACGGGATGCTTGTCAGCATTTAGGCGCTTTCCAGCTTGATGGCTGCCAACTCTATACTTCCTGCGAGCCCTGCCCGATGTGCCTCGGTGCAATTTACTGGGCTCGTCCAGAGAAAGTATTTTATGCCTGCACCCGGAGTGATGCGGCCCAGATCGGATTCGATGATCATTTCATTTATGAAGAAATCATGTCAGATCAGCAACAACGCAAGCTCCCAATGAAACAGCTGCTACGATCTGAAGCACTAAAGGTATTTTCAAGCTGGTCTGCCAAATCAGACAAGACTTTTTATTAAAACCAAGCCAAGGTAGAAAAAGAGTTGCAACATTTGCCATAAAACTACCGCCTTGCAAACAGAAAGGTCTACCGCGCTTCCTGTTTGCTCAGCATAAAGCTGCAGCCGTTAAGTGGCCAAGGAGCTGTCAATTACTCCATCACCTCGTTATTAGTGAATGTCCGCCCCGCGCTTCACCAGCAATTCACGCAGAATTGATCTGTGACAACGACTTTCATCTTTACAGTAACAACCAATGGACAGGTTCGTATGGTGAGAAAGTGCAGCAAGGAGGTCAAGATCTTTACTTGCCTGAGGCGTATTCATCTCGGCTAGAAATTTTCGTTTAAACAGCGGCCACGAATCACGATCATCCATTTCTTTGATTTCTCTCAGCAAACTCTCACTTGGAGAAAGATTGGGGAACCAGACATCGTAAATATTCTTGGCAGCATAGTCTTCTTTCCGTACCCCTCTGGGCGGACGGCGAACGGTCCCAATTCGTATACCTTCTTCCTCCTCTCGAGGATTCCCTAATCGCACAATCCTGATCGTCATCTGTGTTCCCTCCTAAGTCAAATCAGATTGATGGAACCGAAATTTTATTTTTGCTTATTCCTGTAAGGCCAGTAAACACCGTTTTGCATCATGCTGAGCACAATACACCCTAATTGGCAGGCTTCTCTGACTTGATTTGCAAAACAGAGAACGCTTGACATGTGAACGGTAACTCAAATATACATCAGGATGAGCCGCTTAAACCAGCCGCTATAAACCGGCTCAGTTTTTGTTGATGATTTCCTGATATCAAACTCAACATACCGCCAGATTGGCACAAAATAGGCTAAGATGGTCACAAAAATTTCAACTTTACTGGGCCCGATTGATTTTTGATTGGAACAACTCGTTATGCTTATTAAATCCCGTATACGCACCATTCCTCATTATCCCCACGAAGGGATTATGTTTCGTGACATTACCACACTGCTGAAAGATCCCATTGGTTTGCGCACCATCATTCAGGAAATCATCGAGCGCTACCGGACGACCAAGGTTGACAAAGTGGTCGCTATCGAGTCACGCGGATTCATCATTGGTGCTCCCGTTGCCTATGCACTGGGGTGTGGCTTTGTGCCGATACGCAAGCCAGGCAAACTACCTGCCGAGACGATCGGCTGTGAATATCAATTAGAATACGGCAGTGACCGGATTGAGATTCATGTCGATGCAATCCAGCGAGGAGAACGGATTTTACTGGTGGACGATCTCATTGCCACAGGCGGCACCATGGAGGCAGCTGCCAGATTGATCCAGGAGATGGGTGGAGAAATCATCGAATGCTGCTTTGTAATCGACTTGCCTGATGTTGGTGGAAGAGCACGTCTGGAAAAACAAGGGCAGAAAGTCTTCGCGTTATGTACATTTGAGGGAACTTGAGCCAATAACACCATTATTATTCAACATTAATCTGCAGCGAATTACACATTGCCTGACAAAAATCAGGCAATTTATTGCAAGCAAATTGCCAAGCCAGTCGAGCCAAATCAATAGTATTATCAGCGCAAAGCAGTCATTATGGGCATAATGTCTGCCAATTTGTTACAAATGGTTTGAATAGGCGGCAAAGTGAGGTCAGTGCAAGGTGCACGGGGCCAGCTACCTGAAACATCTCAGTCAGATTAAAGAAATAATACTGCGTGCAGCACATATACACCACAGTAGCTTATTGTTCAGACCTTCCTGAGTCATCTCTTTTGGAGTATACATGCTAGACATTCAACAATTACGCACCGATTTGGAAAACATGGCTTCGCGCCTAGCCAAACGTGGTTATACCTTCCCGGTAATGCAATTCAATACGCTGGAAGCACAGCGCAAATTGATCCAGACTCACACGCAGGAGTTACAAGCAAAACGCAATGCTACTTCCAGGCAGATTGGCATTGCCAAGCAAAAAGGCGAGGATGTGGCTGCAATCATGGCTGAGGTCGCTCATCTTGGAGATAAACTCAAACAAGCTGAAAGCCAGCTCGAACATGTTCAGGCCGAGCTGCAGCAAATATTGCTGGTAACGCCTAATTTAGCGCATGACAGCGTTCCGGAAGGAAAAAGCGAGGCAGATAACCTCGAAATACGGCGCTGGGGAACGCCCAGATCATTTGATTTTGCCATTAAAGACCATGTCAGCATCGGCGAACAATTAGGTTTGCTGGATTTTGAGACGGCGGCCAAGCTAAGTGGCGCACGGTTTAACGTGATGAAAGGTGGCATCGCGCGCCTACATCGTGCGCTGGCACAGTTCATGCTGGATACGCATGTGCAGGAACATGGTTACGCTGAGGTTTATGTTCCCTATCTGGTCCATGCGGATTGCTTGCGGGGCACCGGACAATTGCCGAAATTTGAAGAAGACCTGTTTGTCGTACATGCAGGCGGTAGCAATCATCCTGATTTAACAGCACCGGCCGATCAAAACCCATTCAAATTACACCTGATCCCCACTGCCGAGGTACCTCTGACCAATATAGTACGCGATGAAATTATTCCGCTTGAGCAACTTCCATTAAAATTTGTAGCTCACACTCCTTGCTTCCGCTCTGAAGCAGGTAGCTACGGCAAGGATACACGCGGATTGATCCGCCAGCATCAATTCGATAAAGTCGAGCTTGTCCATATCGCGCATCCACAAAAATCCTATGAAGCATTGGAAGAACTCGTCAGCCATGCAGAGAAAATCCTGCAAAAACTCGAATTACCCTATCGGGTGATGACATTATGTAGCGGTGATATGGGCTTTTCGGCGGCAAAGACTTATGATATCGAGGTGTGGTTACCTGCACAAAATGCCTATCGGGAGATATCTTCCTGCAGCAATTGCGAAGCCTTCCAAGCGCGGCGCATGCAAGCGCGCTTCCGTAATGAAAAAGGTAAGCCGGAACTGCTCCACACACTGAATGGCTCTGGCTTAGCAGTTGGACGGACATTGGTAGCCATACTTGAAAATTACCAAAATGCGGATGGCAGTGTAACTATTCCATCTGTTTTACAATCTTATATGAGCGGCCTTGACCGACTCGCCATTGAGGGCGGAAAATGAGCCTGATGTGACACATTACTCTAACTCCGGAGGGTATTTGAAATGCAAAACGTAACGAATAGCACGGTTCATAAGCAGGAAGAAATGGCAAAACTCGAAGCCGATGTGCGTGAAGCCATCACGCATGGCGGTGATGTCAAGGAAACTATACGGCAATTGACACTCAAAGCCATGCATGCAAAAAGCCTAGACCCTCAGTCTATTGGCCGGATTGCTACCGCAGTGATGCAAGGCGTGCATGATGGAACACAGCAGAAACTGGAGCAAGCATCAGAACAATCGCATGTCGCTCAAGCACAGATTATCCATGCGGTTTCCGGCCTGGACACCGCCTTCGCGCAAGTCGCCGAAGCCTCCAAACTGGCATTGGAGGAAGCAGCCGGAAAAGCTCAGCAATTTTCCAGTGAGGAGCTCACCAAAACGCGTGCTGATCTCGAAACCCTGGAAAGCTTGTTTCTGGATATACTGCAACATACCTCAACTGCTGCTAAAGGAGTAATTGCTGAAACATTCAATGATCTGCTCAGTCATGCGAAACGCAATGGCACAGCGATCGGCGCCCAGTTAAAAGAAACGCTGGCCACTTTTACCCAGCAGATATCATCTGTCGGACACACCCAGTTAGAGGCAGGTGTGCAACTAGCTCAAGTGACAGCTGATCTGCTGCATAAAATTGCCACTGGCGTTTTGACGGGAGTTGCCGAACAATCCAAGCAAGATAAAAATAAGTGACCAGGAAACGCAAATACATCGACTGCCACTCAGCCGCGTTGTTTTCTGGCGTCGGCTGAATGGAACCGCTGGACGAATGTGCTTCATCCAATATAAACTTTTAAGTGGTTCAGAGGTTCTCTAGTAGCACCTCAGAAGACCCCATTCTATTCATTTTTATAGGAGGTATATGATGAACAAACTAATGTTATCGCTATCCCTGGTTTTTCTAGCCTTTCTTTTTACAGGTTGCTCTAAACAAGAGGGTACTGCCGAGCAAATGGGCAAAAAAATAGACGAGTCTATAGAAAGCAGTAAAAAAGCCATCGAGGAAACTACTGAAAAGGCTGCTAAAAAAATTGAAGAATTTGTTGATTCTTCCAAAGGCCCTGCTGAACAGGCTGGTGAAAAAATAGATGAAACGGCAGCAAGCTTGAAAGATGCCATGGACAAAACCCTTGAAGATGCCGCAGAAAAAACGGAAGAAACCGGTAGCGCGCTAAAAGAAAAAGCTGAAGATAATACAAACAGCAGTTATTAATAAGCAGTTTACACAAAAAAACTTGGGTCAGAGTATAGCCTGACTTTACTCTGACCTCTTTATACAGCTATCGCGAAATGAATCATCCAGCGCCAAGGGAAGAAAGACAGTACTCAAACCAAGCGTGGCAGATTCAGCACACACTTTACTTCGCTTGCCTTTCTGATATTCGACATTAAACACCGCTTTGTTTTGATCAATAAACGGTTTGAGTGTGTTGCACTCCCTATATTGGTGACATTCCTCATTTATTGCAAAGTCGAAGTAATCGACTAAATCTCTGACCTGTTCCACATTATTTTTCAATGCCACGCCAAGTCCTGCCGCATGCGCTTTATTAGCCAAAAACCGGTTGTAATTTAACTGAATTTGGTACGTCAGCGGGAAACCCGTCCGGTTGCTATACCCATCCACATTGTCCGGCTCCACGGCATCACAACCCTTGTCTTTTGCAAGCTGTATTCTATTCCTCATAATGTTTCTCACCGCTTCGTGCCGGATGTCCAGCCATAGCTCACCTGGCCAGCCATTCTTGCTGCCCAGGACTTCAGGCGGAAACTGCGTAGCATCCTGCCGCCAGTCTTCCCAGCTACCCGCACTGAAATAACAGATCACTTTTTTACCCTCTGCCTGCAGCTTGTTGATCAAACTCTGGGAAGAGTCGAACAAATCAATATTGTACGCTGCGACATTGTAAGCGGTATTGACAGTGCCCGAGAGTTGATATTGCCAGCTGGTACCCGGAACCGGCCTATACGGGCCCTTCGTTTGTGCTAGCAGGCCTGCCGGTATCATTAGCAGATAGAGTAAAAATAAGTGGCACTTTTTCATCTTCACTCCCGTTGTATGGTGAACATTATGGTAATGGTCATGTTTTTATAATCATCATCGCAACAAATATACCCTGATGGCGATTACCGCATTGAATAAGAGAGGGTAGGTATGCCGCTAGATTAACGCTTACCAATTTTATCATTGGCGTACTTTATCGTAATTGAGTATTGACTCGAATTCCAGTCCTAAGCCTAACAGAATGCCATGCCAACGAGAACTCAGCCTCACACGCTCAACAAGTCGTGCCTTTGTATTCAGATTACTGGAATGATTGCCCGTCATCATCCACCTAAGTACTTTTTTATTCAGCATCCCGGCATATTTAGCATTAAATTCCAGATTGCATGTCACTTCTGCCTTCGTATCTCCCTGATCCGGAAACAAACCTGACAGCGACCAGCTTGAACTCCTTTGGGCATTACTTTCATGTGACCACTGTTTACCCCAGCGAAGATCATTAATACTTAGCTGGGCTGTCCGGATCTATTGAACCACCTTAGTACTATTCCATCAATTTGCAGAATTTTTAGATTTATTACTTAAGCATTATTCAAATTGCAAAATAAGCATTTTGCTTATATTAATTTTCTTCCATAAAGAGTATTTTCTGATCCGATCCAGTGCTGCTGAAATCAGCAGCATCTTAAGTATTATGCATGCGTCAATTTTTTTATAAAAAATTTTAATTACGTGATACAAAAACCATCCTGCCGGTTCAATAACTTACAAATCTGGTAAGTTTCTCGAAACAGATTGGAATCTTTCTTCTATTCAAACTTTTGGAGCAACAAGATATGGTTATCTCGCTGATTCGCTTTTTGATTGTAGCCTTAAGTTTAGCCCTTGCCTTACCTGCGCAAGCGACTACACTGAAAATTCTTAAGCGCTTTGATTCAACGGATTCAGTATTATTTCTGCAAAATGACTGGAATCCAGCTGATGGAAATACATACTGGGGAGCCATTGAAATTGGGAGTAACAACAACGGCACCGATCTCTATAATTTGGAATTCTTGGGAACATATGTTGCCGGCAGCTTCGTTATCGGAAATGATCCTTGGGAAACCGTTTCGATAAAAAGCCATGCCGGGGAGCAGTTCGATCTGCGAGGAACTCAGGAAATACAGCTTGTAGCTCGTCCAGAGTATGCAACGAGCAATCCCTATATCAGTGTCGTGCTGCGCCTGATCATGCAGGATGGCAGCATTTGGGACCAGCCTAAAGTAATGGCAAACAATGTATGGCAAGCAGGAGCGTTCCCTGTTAAGGAAGGCTCATTCGCCCGCGCTGAGTGGGGGCATCAGGGAGTGTTCGATCTCGGTAAAGTTGTTTCATGGGAAATTATCCTAGTGGACTTGCCTCCTGGCAATAGCCACATTAACTTTCATACCATGTATATAAAGGGAAACTACGACACACCAGAAAATACAAGCGTTGCTGAGCCATTCGGAGTAAATTTTTTTGCTGGGGATGGAAGTATCCTGTTCCGCCATACTGACTGGAATCCAACAGATGGCGATACCCATTGGCTATATCATGTGCGTAAACATCCACATTATTACAATCCATATGGATTTGTAAGGGCGGTCTATCGATCGGAAGGCGATCCGTGGGAAACCGTATCTTTGCGTAAGGAAGCACAGATCCATTTCGATTTGACAACTAACAATCGCGGACAAATCGTGGTTTTAGTGGATGCCGGTCTGAATCTGGATCCAAACGCACTGATCATGAGTCTGACCATGCAGGATGGCAGCATCTGGCAACAAGGAAAACCACTGGATGTCGTTAGAAAAACTATCTTGAGTCATCAGACACCGGCTGGCGATGTCGTGGTGCCATACCGATTTTCACTTGATCCCCAAGGGAAAGGCTGGACGATGGCAGCCTGGGGACCACCTGGCAGCTTTGACCTCAGCCGAATCAAAGCGTGGGAACTCTCATTCAATAATCTTGAGCAAGGAGCACACACTGTCTTGCTGAGCAGTATTGATATCATGGAAGCTTCTTTAGTAAATGCGGACAGCGCATTTGAGGCCACTGGCCAGGCTCAGTGGCTGGAACTCAGCTTTGCTGCTGATGGGATTGTTGCAGAAATTGGCTCAGAAGGCGGAGTGGAAGATAGTCTTTCCATTGTCTCAGAAACGCCGCCAAGTGGCCTGGGGTTGGGTTTCAACCTTGAAATCACCAGTAGCTATGCAAACCCCTCTCCGGATGCGGTTGTCTTCAAGCTGACAACGAGTGATGGGAAAATTTGGCAGCAAGCTTATAGTTTGCCTGAAGCTGGACGATCAGTACTTAGGATTTATACCGGCTGTCCATCTCCCTCAATGGCACGTCCTGACCCTGATGATTTCCGCTGCAAGGGTATATTGGGAGGCTTTTACGGGATGACTTCTGGCATTACAAAATGGGAAATAAAGCTAAACAGCCCCCCCGCCGGCGAATACAAAATTGGAATTAACCTTCTCCCGACAATCCAATAAGCTTGACTACCCTCCCATGCAGCATCAGTTTGATGCTGCATGTGGCACCACAAAAAAGCGCTTACAGGAGAACGTCACCAAAACGTGAACACATCATCACACCTCTCAATTGATCCTTACCCTGCCTGCGATCACTTCATGAAGGTAAACAGCTCCAACTCCAGCTTCTGCGATGGATGCTCAATATTGGCTCGTGCCACATCCTGTTTGCCCTGGCTCACAAATGTTTACAAATAATCCAAGCAACTAAGGCCATAGTAACCTGATATTTAATTTCAATATACTACCTCATCCCTGAAACCAAGCAAAAGCAACGGACCAAACCAATTGAGCGTTGTTGCATGCTTACGTTATGGGATAGCAAATAAGTTGGCAATAATGCAAATACATACATTTTTATTATTAGCTTCGAAAAGTGACGATGTGATCTGACTCTCTTATTATTGAGAATTAGGAGCAGACTTATGAGCACTCTCATTTATCCTGAATTCAAGAAAAGACAGCCTCCTATCTTAAATGAAAGGATTGCCCGAGTTATCGCACATATTTTTAGAAAACTTTAGTTCGATGTACGGGAGCACTGTAATTTCCTTTTTTCAGCACCTTCCTATTGGGTAGGGTGGTCAAATGCCCATGATCTCCCCATCACCAGACAAATCAATACGGTGTGCAGCTGGATTATGCGGTAAGCCGGGCATGGTAACGATATCACCCGTCAGCACCAGCAGGTAGCCTGCACCGGCGGCTATGCGCACCGACTCGACTGGCAGTACAAATGCTTGGGGATGACCTACGTAAGCAGGATCACTGCTCAATGACAGGTGGGTCTTGGCGATACAGATGGGGAGGCGTTCGTAGCCAAGCGCGCACACCCGCTCCAGATCCTTTCTGGCAGTGCGACTGAACTCGAGATCGCTGGCGCCATAAATAGTGCGGGCGACAGCGGCAATTTTCTCCTCGGGAGGCGACGCCAGCTCATAAAGATAGCGCACAGGGGGGGGCGGCTGAGCAGCGGCGGTGGCAACCGCATGCGCCAATGCTTCAGCCCCGGCACCGCCATCGGTAAAACCGCTAAAGCGGGCAGCATTCAGTCCAAGCTTGGCGCATCCCTTCTCGATGACAGCCAGTTCTTGCAGGGTATCGCCTGCAAAACAATTGATGGCTATGACCGGCTCAAAGCCAAAGGCACGCACGCTGTGGACATGATGCTCCAGGTGTTCCAAACCACATTCGATTTCTGTGATGGGACCGGGATGAGCAGGGTCGCCGCCACCATGGATTCTTAATGCCCGCGCAGTTACCACCAGTACAACGACGCTAGGCCATAGGCCGGAGCTGCGGCATTTGAGGTCAAAAAATTTCTCGGCGCCCAGATCAAAACCAAAACCTGCTTCTGTTACAACAAAGTCCACACAGGCGGCAGCAGCCTTGGTGGCAACCACGCTATTGCAGCCATGGGCGATGTTGCCAAAGGGACCGCCATGCACAAAAGCGGGCACACCTTCGGTCGATTGCACCAGATTCGGCAGCATCGCATCCTGCAGCAGAGCCGCCATTGCTCCTGTTGCCTGCAGGCTCTGTCCCGTTACTGGATTACCCGCGCGATCGAATCCGACTAGGATGCGTCCCAGCCGGGACTTGAGATCAGCAAGATCCGTATATAAACAAAGAATGGCCATCACTTCTGAAGCTGCAGTGATGTCAAAGCCGGTCTCACGCGGCACACCGTTGAGACGGCCACCCAATCCAATCACGGTCTGACGCAAGGCGCGGTCATTCACATCCAGCACACGGCGCCAAAAGACTTGGCGGTGCTCCAGGTCCAGTTCGCTGCGAAAATGAATGGCATTGTCCAGCAAGGCGGCCAGCAAGTTGTGGGCTGCAGCAACCGCGTGCAAATCTCCGGTGAAATGCATATTAATGCGTGTCGAAGGCTCAAGCTGGCAGCGGCCGCCACCGGTACCACCACCCTTGACGCCAAAGATAGGGCCCAGCGAGGGTTCGCGCAAAGCAAGTGCTGCACGCTGACCAATGCGGGCTAGACCTTGCGCCAGACCGATAGCAACAGTAGTTTTTCCTTCGCCACTGCGAGTGGGATTAATTGCCGAAACCAGCACGATTTTACCTTTTGGCTTAGTCTCTTTGTTGGGCAAAGCGTTCAACCGAAGCTTGGCCATATGCTCGCCATAGCACATCAGTGCATTGGGTTGCAGATCAAGTGCAGCGGCGATGTCCAGTATGGGGCGCATTATCAAAACTCAGGCAAGAAGAATAAACAAAGTCAATTCTAACATCCCGACACTCTTGTAGATGATCTTGTGCTAATTGCCGCCCAGCTCGACTCATGCCCATCCAGTAAATGCTGGAATGATCCGTGGGGAGCCAATACCTATAAGCATTTAACGGGAATTAGCGCCAAATTCCAAACTAAAAAATAATTTAGCTGTCAGTATATAATTCTTACTTTCATTTGATATTGTGCGAAACAAAATGCAGGAACCTAAGCCGGAACCCTTTAAATTTGTTTTCAGTTGGCGGCGCTTTCTAGTACATTGCGCGCTTCTGGGCGTTTGTGTCATGCTCGGTTTGATGACCTGGTATTTTGGTAAGCCACCTAGCATCCGGTTTTATGAAACAGAATCGGAAGAACAACTGACCGCTGCAATAGCACCGGGTATTGATATGGCATTGGATACGCGCAGTTCTATAGCCGTAAAAGAAGGCCAACCACTGCAAGTTGAAATGTTCAAGGGAAATGTTTATTTTGACATCAACAAAAACACCACCAATCAGTTGGAAGCAAAAGTCGGCAATGCCATCATCCAGGGCTTTGGCACTCGCTGCAGCATCCAAATGCACAAAAATGGCAATAACCATGTCGCCGTTGCAGATGGACACATCAAGATTCATGTCGCATCAGGTATATATCAAATCAATGCATTTGAGCAAGTTGACTTTGATGATATCAGCATCAGCAAACACCAACTGATTGCTGACCGAAACATTGCGCCTTGGCGTTTGCAGCAGTGATTACGTTACTTTCATGACTACGTCCATCTGGCCAGGAGATATGGAACGCGTCACTATTTACAAACAACATCTCAACTAAAGTAGTGAGTCATATAAAGTGCCATTCCCCTAGCACAAAGGTAATCTTTGAGATATTGTGACCTCCATTAATGACGGCGACCTATCGCCAGTGTTTTTAGTCTTGCAACCTCTGTATAACCGTCTTTCGGGCAAAGCCACGAATTACCTTATGTGATTACCAAATCTTGATTGAGGTGTCATATATTAGGATCATCATCATTAGCTCTTTGCTCCAATACTAGATCGGTACCATTAATTCATGATCATAATCTCTGTATATTTCTGCCGGTGTATAGTCACCATTATCAACCCAGCCTGAATGTTCATGGCTAATTCCAATATCCATTCAGCCCAACTTTTTTGCTGCATCAATCTTATCAACGGGAATTGCAATTAACCCCGTCCCGAAGAAATCCTCTTTGTAACCTTCATAGTCCACTTTCCTTTCTTCTCGTTATGAAAGACAGCTCTCAACGGTATCCAAACAGACTTGCTGAATGTTTTCCGGCAGATATCATGCATTTCAAACCATTCTTGGTTCACTTATTTTATTTCTCCATTCTGGAGACTGATTGCTTCTAACAAGTAAATAGAAAGTTTTGGTATATCAACATACTTAGAGAATAAGAGACAAATTAGTTGTGATATTAGCCCAGTTTGCTAACTGTATATCATCTCAAAATTAGAATGTAGAACCATAATTGGTTAGCGCCAGAAATCATGGCATGTCGGTTGTAGCACTTGACTTAATCCGGAAATTTCCAACCAGTTTGCTACTCTGCCTCTTCGCCTCCCAATGCATCAATCAAATCAGGCAACAATTGCTTCAATTGTTCGGTCATGAGAAAGAAATTGCTATCAAACTGTTCTTCCGCCGATTCTGCCGGTTCTTTTTCGATATCCAGCAGGGTAAGCCGCTTGATTTGCAGATTTTCGTCCAGCATAAAGGCAAGGTTGTTTTCCCACACCATCGCCAGCCTGGTGACTTCCTTCCCTGCTCTGACATGCCGGTTGATTTCATCCGCGTCGAGCGGTTGTCGCTGATAGCTTATCGAGACTTTTTTATCTTCTCTGCTGCGGAAAACGCTGTCACTGTCGATAGTAAATGCATGAGGCAACTCATCTCCTGCTAGCCACCGGGTCATGGCAGATGCGGGAGTCAAATTTGTTTTGATACGCTTGAGTACCAGGGTGGGAATCGTTTTCAGGAAAGTTTCAACAAAGGTGTCTGCCTTGGCGATATTGGAGCTGTCAATGATAAACCAGCCATCTGCCAGATCGATCCAGGCATGGCTTTTCTGCCGCACGACAAAGGCGCGTGGCAGCAGCTCGTATAACGCGGCCTCCTTGACTTCTTTCATTTGTTTGCGGCCAACTGGATAGCCCTGCTGCGCTTCCATTTCTATAGCGCGTTCTTTGGCGCGCTGATTGACGACGGAAGCAGGCAGCAATTTTTTTTCTGACCCCAGCGCAATGAGCAGCTGCTGCCCGCGCGCATAAACCAGATGGGCTTCTTCCATGCCGGGCGGGACCCAGCCAAGGCTTTGCATTTCCATACTCAAACAAGCTTGCAGGGTGCGTCTGGCTAACAGCTCCTCCAGCTCTTCGGACGTGAGTTTCCAGTCGGTGATACGGTATATTTGTAAGTTCTTAAACCACATAATGTGTTTACTCGCGAATCGTTTTATATAGGGGCACGCTAAAAAAGCATGAAAATTGTACATGCGATTGCTGGTTTTTGATCAATTAATAACCGGTCAGCTTTCTCTTGAACAATAGTTTTTTTTTGTTGTCTCAACCAGCATTTAGCATAGGTAAGGAAAAAAAACTGATTTATGCTACAACCTTATGATTTCAAGTAACCATTTTAAGAATAAATTATTTTTTCTTTTATTAAAAAAATGCTTGATTCCGCAAAAATGCGGCCTATAATTCGTACCCTTTAATAATTTTATAGCTTCATTAGTGCCAAGAAATAAGGAGGTCATCATGATAAGCAAAGCGAATTCTTCTGCACAATCTGATTTGGTTCACATTCATATCCCAGAAACGTAGCGACCTGTAAGAGGAATTAATAATGAAAATACGTACCGCCACTGTACAAAAGAGAACTGAAAGTGAAGTTATCTTTGACACCCATCCCGAAATTAGTCTGGATCTCGCCCTTGTTGAAGAAGCTCTGAAAAAAGGTTATAGCAAGCCTTTCCTGCTGGTCGACAGCAATATCATCCGTAACAAAATCCGTCGTTTCAAAGCTGCCATGCCGCGTGTACACCCGCACTACGCAGCAAAAGCAAATCCGGATGCGCGCGTATTAAGAACATTGATAGAAGAAGGCTCAGGATTTGAAATCGCGTCTATCGCCGAGCTGGATCTGTTGCTGAGTTTAGGTGTTCCCGCAGCAGAAATCTACTATAGCAACCCCATGAAATCGCGCGCCTACCTGGAGTACGCCGCAGCCAAAGGCGTAGAATGGTATGTACTGGATAGTATTGAAGAGCTGCGTAAAATCGTCAGTATCAAACCAGATGCAAAACTATATTTGCGCATTGATACACCCAACATCGGCAGCGACTGGCCTTTAGCAGGTAAATTTGGCACGCACCTTGCTGACATCAAAGCAATTATTAACGAAGCAGCTTCACTGGATGCTGATCTGGCAGGAGTGACCTTTCATGTTGGTTCGCAATGCCGTAATCCGCAAAACTGGCGAGTGGGTATTGAACGTGCCAAAAATGTTTTCGATGACATGAGGCAGGCTGGTTTAAAGCCTCGCTTGCTCAATATCGGTGGTGGTTATCCAGTGCGGCATGTCAAGCCTATTCCTTCGATTGAAGTGATTGCAGACGTCATCAACGATGCCATTGCCGACCTCCCTGATGACATTCACATCATGGCAGAACCAGGTCGATACTTTGTTTCGGATTCAGCGTGTTTTGTTTGCAGGGTAGTAGGCACCGCCACCCGCAATGGCAAGCGCTGGATGTACTGGGATGCCGGCATATTCGGTGGCATTATTGAAGTAAGTGAAGGGCTGCGTTATGAAATTCTGACTGATCGCAAAGGCAGCAATATTCCATGGTCCATTGCTGGCCCGACCTGTGATTCCGTTGATGTGCTGATGCATGATGAGCTGCTACCTGAAGATATTCAGGAAGGCGATTTTATTTTTATTCCCAATGCAGGCGCTTATACTACTGCCTATGCCAGTAATTTTAATGGCTTCCCCTTGCCTGACGTCATCGTGCTCTAATTTGGATTAATTCATTGGCTAATGATTGAACCAACACAATAGATATGCATTTCTACTAGCTAAACTTGCTGAAGGGCGTTTTTTCGGCAAGTTTAGCATAACGTCCTTCCATCAACTGCCTGAATCAACAGAGCAAATGATCTACTGTAACAGATTACCTATTTCAGCAGCCTAGCCTGCTAAAATAGGGAGCTTGATTTCTAACCCTCGCATTTTATGACGTCAGTAAATCATACCCCCATGATGCAGCAGTACTTGCGCATCAAGGCGCAGCATACTGATAAGCTGCTGTTTTATCGCATGGGGGATTTCTATGAGCTATTCTTTGAGGATGCCGAGAAAGCAGCCAAATTACTCGATATCACATTGACCCAGCGCGGAACCTCGGCAGGCGAGCCGATCAAAATGGCTGGCGTGCCCTATCATGCTGCAGATCAATATTTGGCGAAACTAGTCAAACTGGGTGAATCGGTGGCTATTTGCGAGCAGGTGGGCGACCCAGCTACCGCCAAGGGACCGGTGGAACGCAAGGTAACACGCATTATCACACCAGGCACACTGACTGATGCCGCTTTGCTGGAGGACAAACGCGACTGCATCGTGCTGGCGCTGTCATCACACAAATCAACATTGGGGCTGGCATGGCTCAATCTGGCTGCTGGCCAGTTGCGCGTGCTGGAAACCTCGCCGGATAATCTGATAAGCGAGCTGGAGCGCCTGCAGCCAGCTGAAATCCTTTTGCCTGAGCCGCCGGATATATCATTAGTACTGGCTGAATCAAATACCCATAAACGGCTGCCTGCATGGCAATTCGATTACAGCAGTGCGGTCCGTAGCCTTACCAGGCTATTTGGCACCCATGATCTTTCCTGCTTTGGCTGCGATGATTTGCACGCAGCGCTGCAGGCTGCCGGTGCGCTACTCGAATATGTTCGCCTTACCCAAGGTGCTGATATCACGCATGTCAAGGCATTGCAGGTGGAACGTGATGGCGCCTATATCCGAATGGATGCGGCTACGCGCCGCAATCTGGAAATTTCTGAAACCTTGCGCGGAGAAACTTCACCCACCTTGTTATCGCTGCTGGATACTTGTTCCACCAGTATGGGCAGCCGTTTGTTACGGCACTGGTTGCACCATCCATTAAAGGATTACACGATTCTGCAGCATCGTCTTGACAGCGTCGCCAAACTAATTGAAACAGCTGAAATGGCTGCACCTTACGTTGGCATCAGAGAACATCTCAAGCGCATTGCCGATATTGAGCGCATTACTGCACGCATTGCACTCAAATCGGCCCGACCGCGTGACCTTTCCAGCCTGCGTGATAGCCTGACTTATCTGCCTGAAATTGCAATGATGGCAACCAGTGTTGCCAGCGAACATCTCACGCTGCTGGCGCAAGCCATAATGCCAGATAGCAGCCTGGTAGCGCTGTTGCATCAGGCATTACTGCCTGAGCCGGGCGTGATGCTGCGTGAGGGAGGAGTCATCGCTGATGGTTATGATGCTGAGCTAGATGGGTTACGCGCCTTACAAAATAACTGTGGCGAGTTTCTGCTGCAACTGGAAGCGCGCGAAAAAGAGCGCACGGGTATTCCTAATCTCAAGGTGGAATATAACCGGGTACACGGTTTTTATATTGAAATCACCCACGTGCATGGCGACAAGATTCCATCTGACTATCGCAGAAGGCAAACCTTGAAAAATGCCGAACGCTATGTCACACCCGAATTACAGGCCTTTGAAAACAAAGCATTGGCAGCCAGGGATGATGCATTGGCGAGAGAGAAATTTTTATATGAGGCTCTACTGGAAAAGCTTATTGGGTATATCAGCCGTTTACAGCATATGGCGCAAAGCGTGGCAGAAATCGATGTACTGAACACTTTTGCTGAACGTGCTCAGGCACTTAACTATACCGCGCCGGTCTTTACCGATGAAGCAATCATAGACATTCACACTGGCCGCCACCCTGTGGTGGAAAGTCAGGTAGATCATTATATTGCCAATGATGTGCAGCTTGGTTTAGGTGAAACTGGCAGACGGCAAATGCTCATCATTACAGGTCCCAATATGGGTGGAAAATCCACTTATATGCGGCAAACTGCCTTGATTGCTTTGCTTGCGCACTGCGGTAGCTTTGTCCCCGCAAACAGTGTCCGTATTGGCCCACTCGATCAGATCTTTACCCGCATCGGTGCATCAGATGATCTGGCCGGAGGGCGCTCCACCTTCATGGTCGAAATGACCGAAATGGCCAATATCCTGCGTAACGCCACCGACCAAAGCCTGGTACTGGTCGATGAAATCGGGCGAGGAACGTCTACTTTTGATGGACTGGCACTGGCTTTCGCCATTGCTCGCTATTTACTGACCAAGAACCTGAGCTACACGCTATTTGCGACTCATTATTTCGAGCTGACCAGCTTGGCGGAAGAATTCGGGCAAGTGACTAATGTTCATCTGGGAGCTGTCGAATACAAACAACACATTGTTTTTTTGCACACGGTTAACGAAGGGCCTGCCAGTCAAAGCTATGGCCTCCATGTGGCTGCGCTGGCAGGGGTGCCCAACGTCGTGATCAAAGCAGCCAGAAAAATCTTGACCAAGCTGGAACAGGAAAAGGTCAACAGGAATCCACAACTCGATTTATTCTCAGCATCACCTGATCCAGCCGATCAGCTTTCTGAAACATTACACCCCATTTTTACCCATTTAAGCAAACTTACACCGGATGAACTCAGTCCTAAGGAAGCACTGGAACATCTCTACACGTTAAAATCAATGCTGGATAAGGACTGACATATTTTATCCTGCAAAGTTGACGGGACTGATCAGTGCTCATGACCATGTGGTCCATGCACATGACCATGTGCAAGCTCCTCATGAGAAGCAACGCGTACTTCCATCACAATGCATTCAAATTGTAAAGCCATTCCCGCCAGCGGATGATTACCATCGACCACCACGATATCTTCGGTTACATCGGTAACCGTATAGATCATGACATCCTCGGAATTCTCTTCCGCACCTTCGAATTGCATACCCACCTCAACAGTGTCTGGAAAAGCACTGCGTGGTTCGATCCGAATCAACTCGCTATCATATTCTCCGAAAGTTTCTTCCGGCTCCATTGCTAAGGACAGATGGTATCCTGCTTCCTTTCCTTGCAATGCCGCCTCTACCACCGGAAACATCCCGCCATAACCACCATGCAGATAACTGACTGGAGAGGTGGATTCTTCGACAATTTCACCTTGTGAATTAGACAATTTATAATATTGCAGCGATACCACAGTATCCTTTTCTATACGCATCTTTTTCCCATCTATCTTGATTCTCATTAATTAATGGAGTATCCACGCCTGCCAAAGTTTCTGGATACCCCCACGATTGGCCAGACTAAACTGACCCACCTAGAACTGCAATCGTAATGATTACAACTCCCAGTATAAGATTAAACCCAATTAATAGACGAATTCGTCCTAATACAGCGCCTGCAGTTGGCCACTCTTCTCTCACAACATGATATTTGAGCTTTTTGTATGCCGCGAAAAACACATACAAAAAAATCAGCATCATCAGTAAGCCCAGCACAAACATAAGATGAATATGCAGACCTGCGGCCGCAAATCCGCCCATTTGCATTACCATATAGAGACCGCTCACCAGGATAAATCCTACTGATAACAATACCCATGGAAAAAAGTGGCTAAACACACTACTCCAGAGCTTCAATCGTATAGCGGGTTCAAGCAGCAGAACAACAGCCGGACGTAACACCATATAAGCAAAAAACATCCCACCCACCCAAATGATCACTCCCAGCAAGTGCAAAAATAATGGTATTTTCATGGGTATCCCTCTCTAGCAAAAAGTAATCAGGAATGGGTATGCTCTTTTATTAAAGCGCGCACAGGAGCAAAGCTGCGCCGATGAATTGCAGATATGCCATGCTGCTGCAATGCCGCCAGATGTGCCTTGGTAGGATAACCCTTATGCTGTTTTAATCCATAAACAGGAAAATGCTTATGTAATTGCAGCATCTCAGCATCGCGAGCTGTCTTGGCCAGTATCGAAGCTGCCGATATTTCAGGAATCAGGCTGTCACCCCTCACAATCGTCCGTACGAGGCAGTTCAGCCGCGGCGCTTGCTTGCCATCGATCAGAACGATAGCAGGAACCAGCGGTAATTTTTCCACAGCCCTTTTCATGGCGAGCAAGCTGGCTTGCAGAATATTCAAATGATCTATTTCGGCAACAGAAGCAGAAGCGATCCCCCATGCTTTCGCCTGCCGCTTGATGAGACTGGCAAGATAAGTGCGTTTTTGCTCACTCAGTTTTTTGGAATCTGCCAATCCTTCGATATTGTGGTCCGGGCCGAGGATGACGCATGCCGCATAGACTGGACCAGCAAGCGGCCCTCTGCCAGCTTCGTCTACACCGCCAATCCACTCAGTATTATGCATGCCGCTTATTTACAGGTTGTCTACAGAAAAACATGAATATGAAAAAACTACAGTATAGCCCGCGGTGCTATATATCTCTTGCTGTACACATTAATTGCGCTTCAGTCACCAGCTGGTCATCCACTTCCGCACGCGCTGTATATTTCCAGACCCCTTTTATTTGTCTGGTAATTTCAACCTTCAACACCAGTTGATCACCTGCCATCACAGGTTTCTTAAAACGCACACCATCAATTCCCACAAAATAATAAACTTGCGCATCATTTTTCGCAGCATTCTCTGTTTTCAGTGTGAGTAAGGCTGCTGCCTGTGCCAAGGCTTCGACGATCAAAACACCCGGCATGACGGGGTAATGTGGAAAATGGCCAACAAAATAGGGCTCGTTGATAGACACATTTTTAACTGCGATGATCCGTTCGCCCGGCTCATACGATACAACTCGATCAACCAAAATGAAAGGATAGCGATGAGGCAGGTACTTTAAAATTTCATAAATGTCCATGGCATTCATTCTTATCTCCCTGTTAGCCTGGATAGTGGATTAGTTATTTTTATAATAACCAGCTTAATACTGGCTTGCATGAGTATTGGATAACAGGAATATATGCTATAGGCTATTTATAGCCGCCTACTCCTGTTCTGCAAGCGCCCTGATAACCTGATTCGTGATATCTATACGCTGGCTGCGATAGACTGAATCCTGTAATTGCAGGATCAGATCATAGTTCTCGTTTTCCGCTATATTCTTGATAGTTTTATTGACGCGCTCCAGAATTAGACTATATTCTTCATTTTGACGCACGCTCAAATCTTCCCGCATCTGTTGCTGCGCACGTTGATATTGGCGGCTGATGTTCGCCAGCTCACGCTCCTTCGTTCGCCTCTCTTCTATTGTGATGCCCTTATCATTCTTCTCTAATTGTTCCTGTAATTCTTTAATTTGGGCGGCCATTTTTTTAATACGCTCATCATAAGCCTGAAATTCTTTTTCTATTTTTTTTTGTGCCATGATAGCCGGCGCAGATACTCGCAGGATTTTCTCAGTATTCACCACTCCGATCTTGATCTCTCTCGCCCAGATATTTGAGCTCCCGCCGATCAGTAAAAACAGCGCGAACAAACTGACCAACCACTGCCTCCATAACAGTTTGCGGTCCAATTGCTTCTCCTGCTGAACTAGTCTGGCTTTAGAATGTTTGTCCGAGCTGGAATTGGAATCTTTGAATATCATCACCTTTTTGGTCATTTAATGGCTGCGCCACACTAAATCTCAATGGCCCCATTGGCGAAATCCAGGTAACAGCCAGTCCCGTAGAAAAACGCAGGAAGTTCAGATCCAGATCCGACCAATCATTAAAAACGTTCCCGCCATCAATAAAAGCTGCTAGTCGTACGGTCTTTTCATCTTTCATAAAAGGAGCTGGAAACAAAATTTCTGCACTGCCGACAACGCGCTTACTAGCCCCTACCACCGTTCCACGCCTACCAGGTATCGGATTGCCATTCGCATCCAGCACCGGATCACGCGGACCTAGTGAGTTAATATTGTAACCACGCACCGAATTAAAGCCACCTGCAAAGAAGTTTTTAAAGAACGGCAACGATTCACCTGAATAACCATCGCCAACACCTACTTGTCCATTCAGCATCAAAGTGAATATGCTTGAAATCGGCACAAACCATTTATGCTCATAACTCGCCTTGTAGTATTCCAACTCAGCAAAGGGCATACTAAATTCTCCGAATATGCGATTTGTCGTCCCCGAGGTTGTCCAGATCGCACTATCACGGTTGTCACGCGCCCAGCTAAGGGTAATCGGAAGGTTATTGGTCGAGCTTCCAAATTCCTCCACGAAATCTTTAAACCGCTGAGGGCTATCGTTTCTCAGATCAATCTTTGTATGCTCCGCACCCAAACCCAGCGACACGATATCATTCTCTGCTATCGGGATTCCGAAACGTAACGTCGCACCAGCCGTATCCGTATTAAAAACACCTACACTGGGCAATGATCTAGTATTGATGTCCCGTCTAAAAACATCGAGTCCCAAGCTGATGCCATTGATCGTATAGTAAGGATTGGTAAAAGATGCTGAAAATATCTTGTTGACACTGCCTGTGTTGACCTGCAAGCTAAGAAAATTTCCTGTACCAAAAATATTATTCTGGGAAACAGAACCATTTAAAATAATCCCTTCCAAATCGGAGTACCCTGCTCCAAACATGATCGCGCCTGTTGGCTTCTCGGTCACATGAATATTAATATCCACTTGATCAGGTGCATCTGCTACCGGTGGTGTTTCCACATTAACGTTGGTGAAAAAATCTAACCGATCAACGCGTTGCTTGGAACGGTTGATTTGACTGGTTGAATGCCAGGCCCCCTCCATCTGACGAAACTCCCGACGAATGACTTCATCGCGGGTACGGTCATTGCCGCTAATGTTGATCCGCCTGACATAGACCCGGCGGCCTGGATCAATATAAAAAGTAAACGCGGTTTTCCTGCTCTCCTTATCCAGTTCGGGTGAAGCGTTGACATTAGCAAATGCGTAGCCCTCATCACCTAACCGGTCAGTAATGAGTTTGACAGATTCAGTCAATTTTTCCCGATTGAAGATACCACCTGGCTCGAGTTTGATCAGTTTGCGTAATTCTTCTTCCGGCACCAGGAAATTGCCGGCAAGTTTGATATCAGAAACCGTATATTGCGGCCCTTCCGTAACATTGATGGTAATGTAGATATCCTTCATATCCGGCGTGATGGATACCTGGGTAGAATCGATATTAAACTCCAGATAACCACGGTCGAGATAGTAGGAACGCAATGTTTCCAGATCGGCAGATAATTTTTGTTTCGAATATTGATCATCCTTGGTGAACCAAGTTAGAAGCCCTGGTGTTCTCAGCACAAACAAGCCAATCAGATCACCATCACTGAAAGCTTCATTACCAACGATATTTATCTGACGGATTCTAGTCGTTTTACCTTCTTCTATATCGAAGCTAATCCCTACCCGATTACGCTCCAATGGCGTTGTTGTTGTAGTAATTTTGACGGCGTATTTACCGCGGCTGATATATTGCCTTTTTAGCTCTTGTTCGGCCTTGTCCAGCAAGGAACGGCTAAAGATACGGGATTCAGCCAAACCTGCCTGTTTTAAACCTTCTTTTAACTTGTCTTTTTCAAATTCTTTGGCGCCGTTGATGGTAATCTGGGCAATAGCAGGACGTTCCTGTATTTGTACAATCAATAATCCATCCTGGGTTTTTAGTTTTACATCCTGGAAAAAGCCAGTTGCATAAAGTGTTTTGATCGCTGCAGCTGCCTTGGCCTCATCCAAAACATCGCCGACTTTTATCGGTAGATAACTAAAGACTGTTCCTGCTTCAGTACGTTGTATTCCCTCAACACGAATATCCCTTACAACGAATGGTTCAACTGCTTCACAAGTAAACGCATAAAGCAAACAATAGAGTACGACCAGACACTTGAGTTTCATGCTTAACCAAAAATAAGCCGATAAATATCATTGTAGATAGCAAAAACCATGAGGGTGAACAACATCGCCATACCAATCTGCTGACCAATAACTATGGCTTTTTCCGACAATGGGGCACCTCTGATAATTTCGATCACATAATACATTAAGTGCCCCCCATCCAATACAGGAATAGGTAATAGATTCAATACGCCGAGACTCACACTAATCAGCGCAAGAAAACCCAGATAAGCCATTATTCCTATTTGTGCTGATTGTCCGGCATAGTCCGCGATAGTGATCGGACCGCTCACATTTTTCCACGAAACTTCGCCTATCACCATCTTTCCCAGCATTCGTAGTGTAAAAAAGGTCATTTCCCAGGTTTTATCGAATGCTTTCAGCAGCGCCGTGCCAGCGGGATAACTCACTTTAACCAGCAGCTTATCCATCGTTTCGTGATCGATCTTAGGTGCAATTCCAATTTTTCCGATCTCGGTCTTACCCTCAATCGCCTTATCCGGCGTGATCGCAATAGTCATTGTCTTATTATCACGCAAGATTTCCAGTTCCAATAATTGTTCTGGCTGGGCACGAATCTCTTTAACAAGCACCTCCCAGCTCGGAATGTCTTTGTTGTTTACTGCCAGAATATCATCTCCGGCAAGTAACCCTGCACGATCACCCGCTCCT
Source organism: Nitrosomonas communis (assembly GCF_024102715.1). Taxonomy (GTDB): domain Bacteria; phylum Pseudomonadota; class Gammaproteobacteria; order Burkholderiales; family Nitrosomonadaceae; genus Nitrosomonas; species Nitrosomonas communis_B. The sequence continues at coordinate 45,757 of NZ_JAGFJM010000005.1, read as the reverse complement.
CCTGTGATTACCTTGCCTATGATAGGCGCCATGACAGGTTGATAGCTTACCAAGCCAATTTTTTCTAGAAAATTTACATCCAAATCATCAGCAGCTATATCACTTAAGTTCAATTTCCGCCAGGAAATTTCTCCATGAGCATTCACTGTTTCGACCATTACCTCAGGATTACGGTCGACTGCATGGCTTAACAACCTCCAGCGCGCATCCTGCCATGTCGGAATAGATTCATTTTCAATCTTTACAATGGTTTCTCCTTGCTCAAAAGCAGCAAGGGCAGCAGGTGTCAATGGTTTTACTGGACCCAGCACTGGTTTGATGCCGCTGATGCCCGACATAAAAAGTAGCCAATAAAGTAGAATTGCTAACAGGAAATTAGCAATCGGTCCTGCGGCAACAATTGCAAAACGCTTTGCAACAGACTGACGATTAAACGCACGCCCTAATTCCTGCGGCAAAACCTCTCCCTCGCGCTCATCCAGCATCTTGACATAGCCGCCGAGAGGAAGAGCTGCAATCACCCATTCGGTTTGATCTTTACCCAAGCACTTTTTAAACAGTGGTTGACCAAAGCCGATCGAGAAACGTAAAACCTTTACACCGCTCCAGCGCGCAACCAGATAATGGCCAAACTCATGAAAGGTAATTAATACACCTAACGCAACCACAAAAGCGAGAATTGAAAAAAGTAGTGACATCTCAATCAAATATATGGCAATAATAAATTTTTAAGCACTCAAACAAGAATGCGTGTACCTTGCCTATCATCCATAGTTTTCATTTTCTGCCAAGAAAACTCCGTTATTTTAGACTTGGCACGTCAACCATTCGCGGGCGACTTCACGCGCCATGGAATCAGCTGCAAGCACATCATCCAAGGTAGCGATCTCTTGTCGGCTGATCGTTTGCATAGTCTGTTCGATCATGAATGGAATCGTGGTAAATGCCATCTGGCCCGCAAGGAAAGATTCGACCGCGATTTCATTGGCAGCGTTAAGTACCGCAGGCATATTACCTCCAGCAGATAATGCATCATAAGCAAGCTTCAAACACGGAAAGCGCGCAAAATCCGGTGCTTCAAAATTCAACTGCGCAATTTCGAATATATTCAATGATTTCACTCCGCTTTCTATCCGCTCAGGATAACTCAGTGCATGTGCAATAGGGGTACGCATATCAGGATTGCCCAGTTGGGCCAGAACTGAACCGTCAATGTACTCAACCATGGAATGAATGACACTTTGCGGATGAATAACAACCTGTATTTTGTCTGGTGCAGCATCGAATAGCCAGTGTGCCTCAATGACCTCCAGACCTTTATTCATCATCGTGGCGGAGTCTACTGAAATCTTTCTCCCCATGACCCAGTTAGGATGCGCACATGCTTGCTCCGGTGTGACATATTCTAACTCGGATAACGTTGTCCGTCGAAACGGGCCTCCTGAGGCTGTTAACAAGATACGGCGAACACCTACCGAAGCGAGGTCGCCATTAAAATACCTTGGCAATGATTGATAGATAGCATTATGCTCACTATCAATGGGCAACAGAGTGGCGCAAGACTGTTTTACTATATCCATAAAAATACGGCCTGCCATCACCAGCGTTTCTTTATTTGCCAATAAAACCTTCTTGCCAGCACGCGCTGCAGCGATCGTCGGACGGATACCAGCTGCACCAACAATGGCCGCCATGACAGTATCTACTTCAGGTAAGGATGCCACCCTTTCCAATGATTCGACTCCTGCCAACACCTGCGTATCAATTCCCGCTGTTCTTATTTTTTTATCCAAACGTTCAGCGCTGGCTGCATGCAGCATGACTGCATACTGGGGGCAAAACCGTTGACATTGCGCAAAAATCTTATCTACATTTTCATTTGCAGTAAGCGCAACAACGTGGAATCGGTTGGAATGGCGCGCCACCACATCCAATGTATTTTCACCAATGCTGCCCGTTGATCCAAGTATGGTCAGGTGACGAGTTGCTGTCATAGTTCTAATGTATAAAAAATGAGAAATACCAGTGCCGCCACTGGCAATGTTGAGGTGAGCGCATCGATACGATCGAGTATACCGCCATGGCCTGGCAAAATATTGCCACTGTCTTTAACACCAGCCTGCCGTTTCATCAGCGATTCAAATAGGTCGCCTAAGATTCCTAATCCGGTTAAGACTAGCGATAATAGAATGAGTCCGATTGCTAATATGTTGCTCTCTATCATTTGCCCCCATATCAATGCATAGCAAAAAACAGCTCCTAACGCCCCAGCCACACCCTCCCAAGTTTTACCCGGACTGATCTCAGGTGCGAGTTTATGCTTACCAAACGAGCGTCCAACAAAATAAGCTGCGCTGTCTGATACCCAGATCACACCCATAAATCCAAGTAGCAACCAAGGATCAATCGCACGTAATTGATACAGCGCCAGGCAAGTTGGCAGTAAAACCAGCCAACCCATCAGCATTAATAAGCTTACGCTTTGAACCTGGTGCGATAACCTTAATAAAACCGGCACAGCTATCACCCAGAATAAACAAGAAGCCACATAGATCCAGATCATGCTGGTACTATTTGGATTGCTCGCAACTGCCTCACTTAGTATTAGCAGCAGCTCCCCCCCCAGCAATGTCGTTGAAATTAAATAGAGTATAGTCTGTTTAGTGGTAAACCTTGCAAGTCTGCACCACTCTCGAGACGCAACAACCGTCAGCGCTAGAAGCAATGCTGTCCAAAATATCGCTGGTAAATAAAACAAAGCTGATATAAAAAAAGCTATCAGAACAATAGCTGTAAGAATTCGCGTTTTAAGCATAAGCGGGTCACTTCCCGCTGAATAGAAAAATAAAGCAACTAGAGTTTTTTCTTGGCAGCAATTTTGGTTATTCCTTTTTTAATAGGCATATTTTGCAGCTGCTCACTGATTCGCCCAAACCGGCGTTCTCGTTGCTGATATGATTTTATCGCTAAATCAAGCGCATGTGCATCAAAGTCTGGCCAAAGTGTATCGGTAAAATATAATTCCGAGTAGGCTAATTGCCACAGTAGAAAATTACTGATACGGCATTCCCCACCAGTCCGAATAAATAAATCCGGGTCAGGCGCGTAATTCATGGCAAAATGCCTGACAAGATCCGTTTCTTTAAAATCCTCCAGCGAATTTGGTGAATCGCTGATCATTTTCTGAACAGCCTGCATGATATCCCAACGTCCACCATAATTTGCTGCAACAGTAAATATCAACCGGCTATTATTGGCGGTCAGCTCTTCCCCCTGATGAATGAAGGCTACAGTCCTGGAATCAAATTTGGACAAATCCCCTATCACCTTGAAGCGAATCCCATTTTCATTCAGTTTGGCTACCTCATGCTCAAGCGTTCTGATAAAAAGCTGCATTAGAAACGTCACTTCTTCTTCTGGCCTGTGCCAGTTTTCGCTACTGAAAGCAAAGAGCGTGAGATACTCTACGCCCCGCCCCATGCAAGCCTTAATGGTACTCCTTACCGCCTCGACGCCCTGCCGGTGCCCAGCTATTCGCGGCAAAAAGCGTTTCTTTGCCCAACGTCCATTGCCATCCATAATAATGGCGATATGTCTTGGAATGATGCTTTTTGCTGGATCTTCTCGAGTTGAGCCCGGAACCTGTGGCATATTCTTACACAGCCATCAATTCGGCTTCTTTGACCTGCAGCAATTTATCAACTTCAGCGATATATCGGTCAGTAAGCTTCTGAATCTCTTCCTGACCTCGCCGATCATCATCCTCAGAGATCTGTTTGTCTTTGAGCAATTCTTTCATTTGAGCATTTGCATCTCTGCGAACATTACGCATTGCTACTCGCGCGGACTCTGCTTCATTCTTGACGATCTTGGCGAGTTCCCGGCGCCGCTCTTCAGTCAGTGGCGGCATAGGCACTCGCACCATCTCACCCAGTGTCATCGGATTTAATCCTAAATCAGAATCACGAATGGCTTTTTCAATCGCATTCAACATTTTTTTATCCCAAGGCACTACACCGATAGTACGCGCATCGGGTAAGCTAATGTTAGCAACTTGATTAAGCGGTGTCATCGTCCCATAGTAATCGACCATAACATGGTCCAATAAGCCCGTGTGAGGGCGTCCGCTTCGAACCTTACCGAAATCAGCTTTAAGTGCTTCCAAGCACTTCTGCATTTTTTGCTCAGCAGATTTTTTTACATCAGCGATCATAAATTAATCGTCCTATCTGAATCACAACTACTCACCGAAGTTCCTTCATCCTCTCCCAATAGTATCCTCATAAGCGCACCAGATTTAAAGATACTAAAAACATTGATTGGCAATTCCTGATCGCGACAAAGTGTCAAGGCTGTAGCATCCATAACTTGCAGATTCTTACCAATCGCTTCATTAAAAGATAAATGCTGGTAGCGCGTCGCATCGGAGTTTATTTTAGGATCACTGGAATAAATACCATCCACCTTAGTCGCTTTGAGTACTATATCTGCATTGATCTCCATACCCCGCAAAGCAGCAGCAGTATCAGTAGTAAAAAAAGGATTACCCGTACCCGCAGCAAATATCACCACCTTCCCCTCTTCTAAATACCGAATTGCCTTATTGCGTATATAGGGTTCCACCACCTGATCAATTCGTAGTGCAGATTGCACTCGTGATATCAAACCCTTCCTTCGCATCGCATCCTGCAAGGCCAGAGCATTCATTATGGTAGCCAACATACCCATATAATCAGCAGTCACCCGATCCATCCCATCACCGGCTGATTTCATGCCGCGAAAAATATTCCCGCCTCCCACAACGATTGCAACCTCAACACCATGCTGGATTGCTGCGGAAATTTCAACCACGATATGCTCCACCACATCACGATTGATCCCGTATTTATCTTCGCCCATCAGGGCTTCACCTGAAAGTTTCAGCAGGATACGTTTATAAGCAGATGGCATAAGCAAAAAGAATCGGATTGCTACTGGGCTTTACTCTCTTTTACCTGACTGACTTGGGCCATGACTTCAGCGGCGAAATCGTCAGACCTCTTTTCTATTCCTTCTCCTACCACAAAAAGAGTGAAACCATTTACCGTAGCAGATTTGGTAGCAAGTAATTTCTCAACTGTTTGCTCCGGATCCTTAACAAAAGGTTGACCTAATAGTGTCACTTCAGCCAGATATTTGGCTATTCGCCCCTCTACCATTTTCTCGATGATATTGGCCGGCTTTCCGCTCTCAGCAGCTTGCGCGGTAAAAATCTGACGCTCATGTGCTAGCAGCTCAGGTGATATTTGATCACCGGAAACACACAGCGGTTTACTTGCTGCAATATGCATTGCCAAATCTTTACCAAGCGTTTCATCTCCACCGGTATAATCAATCATCACACCAATTTTTGATCCATGCAGATACATCGCAAGATAGCCTTTTGCCGTGTAGCAGACGCTTCGTCTGATACTAATATTTTCACCCAACTTCATCACCAAAGCTTGGCGAGACGCCTCAACAGTTTCTCCATGAGGCAACGTCAATGCGGCTAACTCATCTGGCTCGATAATATTTTTTGTCGCAACCAATTGTGCCAGACCTTTGGCAAAATTAACAAAATCGTCATTCTTAGCGACAAAATCAGTCTCGCAGTTGATTTCCACTAATGCACCATTTTTTCTGTCTGCCGAAATAAAAGCTCCGATCACCCCTTCTGCAGCGATACGACCAGCAGCCTTGCTCGCTTTTGCACCACTTCTGATCCGTAACAGATCTTCTGCTGCCTTCATGTCACCATTTGTTTCCACCAAGGCCTTTTTGCACTCCATCATTCCCAGGCCTGTCGATTCACGTAACTCTTTTACCATGCTCGCGGTAATTTCCGCCATATTTGCTCCAAGTACTGAAAACTATATTATTGATTTATTAAAGATACAATGAGAAAGCGGAATAATGATTACTATTTACTTTACATTTTTCTTGTTATAACAAAATTCGAAAATAAACCCTTTTTACGTGGCAAATTCCGCCTCTCATGCTCAAACTACCTGTCTTTATGCGTTTCTGCCTGCATTCGATCAATTCTCAGTACCAGAATTACTCATTTCGATGATTTCCTGGATGGATTGATTGCGCCCCTCTAAAATAGCGTCAGCTGCTGCACGCGCATAAAGACGTATGGCTTGACCTGAATCATCATTACCGGGAATAACATATTCCACGCCAGCAGGACTATGATTGGTATCAACTATGCCCACAACCGGAATACCCAGTTTATTTGCCTCGGTAATAGTGCCTTTCTGATAGCCCACGTCAATGACAAACATGGCATCAGGCAGCCCCTTCATCTCTTTGATCCCGCCTAAACTGTTATTGAGCTTATCAAGTTCGCGCTGAAAATCGAGCGCCTCTTTTTTGACTAGCTTATCCAGAAGGCCGTCCTGCACCATTGCTTCCATCTCTTGCAGACGCTTGATCGATTGCTTGATTGTTTTGAAATTGGTCAGCATTCCTCCTAGCCAGCGCTGATTGACATAGGGAGAACCACAACGAGTTGCCTCTTCGCGTATGATGTCACGTGATTGGCGTTTTGTTCCAACAAACAGGATAGTGCCACCATTGGCAGAAAGCCTGCGTAAGTATTTCATTGCTTCCTCAAACATTACCAATGTTTTTTCAAGATTGATAATGTGAATCTTATTTCGCTGCCCAAAAATGTATGGAGCCATTTTGGGATTCCAGAAACGGGTCTGATGACCAAAATGCACACCAGCCTCTAACATTTGACGCATACTTACAGACATAAATTTTCCTTTAGGGTTAAACCGCCACTCGCCTCCAGCCATTCTGCTTACTAAGCACCCTACAATGACGAGTGTGTGTATTTATTAATCTTAACTAGATTGGGTTACAACCAGATCGCACTGGGTATTTTTGCGCACCTAATTGTGTTGGCGATTATAACATGCTCCAGTCTACTCTCAAGAAAAGCTGTATAATCCGAACACATTGTTAGATTACAAATAAACCCCGGATGACAAGACTGCTATCTATCCGAGGAACTGTAGAGCTTGCGGCTTAACCGCTGAATATCATTTAATCTGACGTGCTTATTATTAATTGCTATCACCCCTTCTTCTTGCAATCTGGACAATGAACGACTAACCGTTTCAAGCTTGAGCCCCAGATAGCTGCCGATTTCTTCCCGCGTCATTCTAAGAATAAAGTTTGTTGATGAATAGCCACGCTTGGCAAAGCGCTCTGACAGATTAAGCAAAAAAGCGGCCAATCGCTCTTCGGCTTTCCGGCTGCCCAACAGCATCATAATGTTGTGATCCTGAACGATTTCACGGCTCATGATTTTATGAAAATGATGCATAAGCAAAGGAATATCTCGACTAATCTCCTCAAGCTTTGCAAAAGGAACTTCACAAACTTCACTATCCTCCAAAGCAACAGTATCACAGGTATGCTTCTCGGAACTGATGGCATCCAGCCCCAATAGTTCTCCTGTCATATAAAAACCAGTAACCTGCTGGCAGCCATCCGAGTCAAGCACATAAGATTTAAAAAACCCATTGCGGACGGTATAAAGTGACTTAAAGCCTAAGCCAGTATGAAGCAAATGTTCTCCACGCCGAATTCTGAACTTATGATCAATTAATTCACCGAGGATCTCGGTTTCCCGTTCGTCAAGACCCACAGGCAAACACAGCTCTCGCAAACTACACGTCGTACACTTCGATTGAACTCTAGAGACAGCGTAATTTCTGGCTATTGCGTTATTAGACAAAACAAATTCCTGGTCAATGCGAATTGGTTGATCTTACATTACTGCTTCAATCAAGCAAAAAAGCCGCATAAGCAATCCACTCAGAGATTCTTATGCGGCATGGGAGCTAGCTCATCTAGACTGACTGGAATCTCTGCCACAGAAAAAAATGACAGCTGACAACAATTTATTTAGTTGCGCTATTTTCCAGCACATATTGAGCCAGACCTTCCACTGAATCACCCATGAGATTAGGAAAGGCCGGCATGGCAAAACCCTTTCCATTTCTTACTCGCTCAATAATAGCATCCACATTCGCCATTTCCGGACTCAGCGCCATTACCTTGCCATTCACAGGAGAATGACATTTCGCACAAGCTTCCTTAAAAATAACCTCAGGTGTCGCACCTGCATTCGGCATATATTTATCCCTTGAGCAGCCACTCAATACAATCAGCATACAGCCTAACAACAAAGGTAGTTTTTTCTTCATTCTTCTCTCCTGTTAACCTCTAAAATAATTAAATACCTGTTTATATAGTCTACCATATTGAGCACCCAAAATCGCCTGAAAACCAAACAGCACATCTATTGCCATGACTCTACTTGACTTTCTTCTCATGATGCCGGGTATTGACGAGATACCCTGGTAACTTCGCAAGCGATTGCAAACCAAGATGAAGTGCTGCTTTAGTCAGCAGATGCGCGCTTACCGGGGCAGTGATAAAGAGAAATAGCGTTACCAGCACTTCATGCAAACTGACGATTTCTTCAAGGGAGCTAAAATAAAGCATGGAGGCGATCAACAAGCTGCCCACTCCCAGCGTAGTTGCTTTGGTTGGGCCATGAATCCGGGTATAAAAATCCTTAAGCCGCACCAGCCCTAACGAGCCGATAAATGTGAAGATTGCGCCGGTCAGAATCAATAAAGAAACGAAAATTTCCAACATAATTCACTCGATGATATCGCCACGCAACAGATATTTGCATGCAGCAACAGTACCAACAAAACCCATGACAGCAATAATCAAGGCTACCTCAAAATACAGCGCACTGGAAAGGTGGATGCCTAGCAGCACCAGTAACGCGATCGTATTGATATATAAGGTATCGAGTGCAAGTATACGATCAGGCATGCTTGGACCGCATAATAATCGCCAGAAACTCAATGCGACTGCGGCAGTAACCAGCATCAAGGCCACAAACACGGCATAGCTCAACATTGTTCAAAAATCTCCTTCAATGGCGTCTCATAACGTGACTTAATAGTATTGACAAGCTCTTCTGTATTACTCACGTGTAATGCATGCACGAGCAGATGACATCGATCGTGAGAGAGGTGCGCTGATACCGTACCTGGGGTCAGCGTGATAACATTGGCCAGAAAGCTGATGGCCAGATCTGATTTGAGAATCAACGGCACAGATACAAAAGCAGGTTGCAAACGATCTGGATTACCAAGAATAAGCCTGGCTACAGTGAAATTGGCCTGGACGATATCGATCAGTATGATCCCCACAAACCGTAACAAATAAAATGGCTTATAGATTCGCACTCTCTCTGGCCAGAACTGGGTCGTGAGCAGCGGAATCATCCAGCCTAGCAGCAATCCCAGCACGATCTGTCCGATATGGATGCTATTCACCAGCAGCAGCCAAATGCCAGCCAGAATCAAGGTAAGCATAGGATGAGGCAACAAGCGATACATCAAGGTAACCCTCTAGTCACAAGCACAGCCTGAATATAACGAGATGGTTGCAGCAGCTGTTCAGCGGCAAAGTACAAAAATTGGGTAATCGGCCCACCCCAGATCACTAATATCACGCATAAAGTGAGCAGGCTGATAATCGGTAACAATTCCTTGCAAACAGCAGTCAAGCCAATCGCACCAACTGCAGCTGCTGGCGATGGATGCGCTCGATAAAACAGCAGGCTACCGCTCCGGGTCAATGCAATCAAACCAAACAAGCTGGTTATCAATATGATAGCCATGATCCAGGGAAGCGCAGCATGCATTAGAGAAGCATGCAGAATCAGAAATTTTCCCATGAATCCCGATAGCGGTGGAAGTCCAGCCAGCAATACCGCCGTTACAAAAAAGAGTGCGCCGATAAGGCGCGAATGCGCAATGACAGGACCAGAATCTAATCGATCATCCAGCTCAGCACGCCGACTGGCAATGGTATTTGCCAGCAAAAAGAATGCAGCCGTTGCAAAAGTAGAATGGGATAGATAAAAAAGACCGGCAGCAATTCCCTCCTGCGTATTCAGACCAAATGCAGTCAGCAAAGTGCCTGCGGATGCAATTGCCAAATAAGCCACTTGTTGTCGCAAACGCGCACTCGCCACCACACCTGCCATACCGACCACCAGGGTGAGCAGAGCAAGCGGCAGCAGCCATCCCTCGATCAGATTAGCACCCAAGCCTGCTTCAGCACCAAAAATAAGAGTGTAAATACGCAAAATGCTGTAAGCGCCGACTTTAGTCATGATGGCGAACAACGCTGCAATAGGTGCAGCGGCATGAGCATAAGCTGAAGGTAGCCATAAATGTAGTGGCACCAGCGCCGCTTTGAGCGCGAACACGCCAAATAACAGCAAGCCGGCTGCCCGCACGTAGGCGCTATCCCCAGCCGTCAGCGTAGTCAATTTGACAGCCAGATCAGCCATATTAAGCGTGCCCAGCATGCCATAAAGGACTCCCACTGCGAACAAAAACAGGATGGAGCCAGCCAGATTAATCACCACAAAATGCAACCCCGCTTTGGTGCGCAAGCGTCCGCCGCCATGCAGAAGTAAACTGTAGGAAGCAATCAACAGGATCTCAAAAAACACAAACAGATTAAACAAGTCACCGGTCAAAAAGGCACCATTCAAACCAAACAACTGCAGCTGAAAGAGCACATGAAAATGCCTACCTGCCTGCTCTGTAACAGGAATGGCATAAAGTAGCGCAAATAAGGAAAGCAGGGCAGTAATCATCAGCATCCAGGCAGCCAGACAATCGGCCACCAGCATGATGCCAAAAGGCGCTGGCCAGTTACCCAAGGCATAGACCAGAATATCGCCACCACCGACTACCGATAGCAGCTTAAAAGCTAGAAAAATTTGCATGAGGATCGAAAAAATACTCAGCGCACGTTCCAGCACAGCGCTGCGTTGACGTAACAGTAACAGCAAAATACCTGTCAAGAAGGGCAGCAGCACAGGAATAACAGCAAGGTGTACTATCATGGCTTATGAATTCCGTCAACATGATCGTTACCCAGTTCCTTGTAAGTCTTAAGTGCAAGTACGATCACAAATGCAGTCATGGCAAAACTAATCACGATTGCAGTCAGCACCAGCGCTTGCGGTAGTGGATCAGTATAACCACTCATTTCATCAGCTATGATCGGTGGGGCACCAATGACCAGCCTGCCCATTGCCAGTAAAAACAGGTTGGCCGCATAAGACAACAAGGTCAGCCCCAGCACCACGGGGAAAGTACGGCTACGCAGCAACAGATACACACCACAAGTGGTGAGCACGCCGATAATCAGAGAAATCAGAGCTTCCATTAGCGTATTTTATGACGAGTTTTCACAGAAGCACTGTCACTGTGCACCATTCCAAGATTAACAATGATAAGCAAGGTCACCCCTACCACGACCAAATAAACTCCCAGATCGAATGCCATGGCAGAGGCCAACTCAAATTCCCCCACCAGCGGCCAGTCCAAATGACCAAACGCAGAAGTTAGAAACGGATAGCCAAATAGCCAACTCGCCACACCTGTCAGCGCCGCAAGCAGTAAGCCTGTTGCAATTACAGTATGCATGTTGATAGCAAGCCGTGCCTGTGTCCAGGCAACGCCATTAGCCAGATACTGCGTGATCAATGCGACTGCCGTGATAAGTCCTGCGATAAATCCCCCTCCCGGAAGATTGTGCCCACGTAACAGGATGAACACAGCAACCAGCAGCGCCAGCGGCAACAGCACGCGGGTCAATGATGCCATGATCAGGGGGTGTTTATCTTCATTCCATGGGCGCTTTAAGCTGTCATGACTTGGCCCTTTCAATTGAAGATGCTCGAGCATGGCATAAATACCTAATCCAGCCAAGGCCATGACAGTAATTTCACCCAGTGTATCGTAGCCGCGAAAATCAACCAGAATCACATTAACCACATTATGCCCCCCTCCATCGGGCACGCTATGCGCCATGAAATAATCCGCAATTGTTTCATAAGGGCGAGTCAATACTGCCCAGGCCAATGCCGTGACACCGCCACCCGCCAGCATTGCCAGCAGCAAATCACGTCCACGCTGAAGAGGCTTCGATTCAGCAGGTGTGTATTGGGGCAAAAAATACAGCGCCAGCAACATCAGTACAATGCTGACAACCTCAACTGAGAGCTGTGTCAGAGCAAGATCAGGCGCTGAAAATTTAGCAAAAATCAAAGCAACACCCAATCCAACGGCGCCGATCATAATTAAGGACACGAGACGTTGCCGATGGAGCAGAACGGTACCTATAGCTGCAGCCATCATGATCAGCGCCACAACCAGACTCACGCCATCAATGGGTAACAGATCGCGCTCCCCTGTCAGCACGGCATCCCCTGCCAGGAAGCTCGCCGCCCCGAGTGAAACAGCAAACAGCATCAGAAAGAACAGCATTCTTTGTAACGAATCAATATGCAGCCAGCGGACAAAGCGCTGACAGGCAAAAAATAACCATGTCAGCGCGTAATGATAAACCGCTTTCATTTCAGGCCACTCTCCTGCATGCGTGCGCAGTGACAAAAAAGCACTGAATCCAAAATAAACCAATACACCGCCCGTCAATGCAATGATGCTCATCCAGAATGCAGGATTAAATCCATGCCAAATCGCCAGATTATATTCGGGCAGCGGCCCCTGCAAAACACCACCGGCCGCAATAGACAGTATCGGTTCAACCGTCAGCATGGGCAGGATACCCACCAGCAGGCACAAGGCCACCAGCACCTCCACTGGAATTTTCATCCAGCGAGGAGGCTCCCGCGGCGTTTTAGGCAGATTCAGCGGCGCACCATCAAAAAACACGTTATGGATGAAACGTAGCGAATACGCTACAGCAAAAATGCCGGCCAAAGTCGCACAAGCCGGCATCAGCCACCCCCATGGCTGGTCAATATGATGCCAGGTCTCCGTAAAAAACATCTCCTTGGACAAGAAACCGTTCAACAGAGGCACACCTGCCATGGCAGCGGCGGCAACGATTGCCAATAATGCGGTATGCGGCATGAATTGCCACAACCCTCTGAGCCGCCGCATATCGCGGGTGCCCGCCTCATGATCAATGATGCCAGCCGCCATGAACAAGGATGCCTTGAAAATAGCGTGATTAATGATATGAAAAACAGCGGCGACTGCAGCCATCGGCGTGCCGATGCCAAACAGTAAGGTAATCAGCCCCAGATGACTAATCGTAGAATAAGCCAGCAATCCTTTGAGATCGTGTTGCCACAGCGCAATATAAGCGCCAGCAAGCAACGTGGCAAGCCCGGTGACGCTTACCAGCCAGAACCATTCCGGCGTGCCAGCCAGTGCTGGAAATAACCGTGCCAGCAAAAATACTCCGGCCTTGACCATGGTGGCGGAATGCAAATAAGCCGACACCGGAGTCGGTGCAGCCATCGCATTGGGCAACCAGAAATGAAAAGGAAATTGTGCAGACTTGGTGAAAGCACCCAACAGTATCAATATCAGCATAGGCTGGTAAAGCGAATGCGCGCGAATGATATCGCCCGACTCCAGAATCACGGACAACTCATAGCTGCCGGCTATTTTACCCAGCAATAAACATCCGCCCAGCAATGCCAGACCACCCGCACCTGTGATCGTCAGCGCCATGCGTGCGCCACTACGCGATTCGTGGCGATGCTGCCAGTAACTAATCAGCAGAAAAGAAGACAGACTGGTCAATTCCCAGAAAATCAGGAGCTGAATGATATTTTCCGACAGCACGATCCCCAGCATGGAACCCATAAACAGCAGCAAATAAGCATAAAAGCGTCCCATATCATCCTGGGCAGACAGATAGTAGCGCGCGTACAGGATGATGAGCATGCCGATTCCCAATATCAGCAATGCAAACAGAAGGCCCAGACCATCCAGCCGGAAAACCAGATCGAGTCCAACTGTGGGAATCCAGCTCAAGCGCTGAATGAGCACGTGCCCACCAAATACCTCGATCAAACCCGGGAGCAGCAAAATAGTGGCAAGCAGCGCAACAGCGCCTGCCATCCAGGCGGCATGCAATCGTCCCAGCCTGGAAATAGCTGCAGCCAAAGGAGCGCCGAAAAATGGCACGAGCACAATCAGTAGCAAATTCATGAAATGTTTACTTTTTCTATGTAATGAAGCAAAAGAAATCTCTTCAGTCCTTTTATCACGCAAATCAATTTGTTTTGACAGGAATGTCGATTTCCCTGACTGGCACGCGCCAAATCAATACCGCCAGCACGATTGCCAATAACACCAGCATGAGTTTAAGCCAATATGATGACACGACTAAAATGGAACTGCCAAATGACAAAGCCATCATCAGATACACCCAGCGCTTAATGCGGCGGGGTATGCTACGGTACACGCACCACTCGTAAATGATAGGACCGGTAATACGGTTAGTAAGTAAAAAAACATGAAACCGCTTTGAACTGCGGGCAAAACACGCAGTCGCCAACAAGATGAATGGGGTAGTGGGCAAAATAGGCAGAAAAATACCCAATATTCCCAGCAGCAAAGCAGCGACACCAATGCCAAAATAAAGCCAGCGCATTAAAAAAGAATCATGCAGGCGCAGAATATGCACTCCCTCTTCGTGCTGACTCGCCTGTTCGTTTAATTGTATCGGCATAAACAAATCGGACCACTAAAATTTCAAGAAATAAAATGCGGACAAATTATTGTACACCCTCACGCAGAGAAGGCATTGCGATATAAAGCCATGTGGATCGCCATGACGAAGCAGGCATAGCGAGTATAATAGTTGCAGGTGTTGATTGAAAAATAATCTGTTTTTTCTTTGGAGATCATTATGTCGAAAACAAAAATTTCATTAAGTTTAAGCTTACTTCTGCTGAGTTTAGCCCTGTCGCCGCTGAGCGCTTTTGCCTACAAGGAGCATGCCGCGCAGCCGCATGCTGCCACATCGGAAGTAATCGAATTGCAGAAAATCGATGTCAAAGCAGGTAATGGTGAAGAAGCCGTGGTCGGCAAAACAGTTAAAGTGCATTACACTGGATGGCTGTATGACGCGGCTGCCCCAGATAAAAAAGGGAAACAGTTCGATAGCTCCTATGATCGAAAGGAACCGTTTTCCTTTCTACTTGGCTCGGGGCGGGTCATCAAAGGTTGGGATCAAGGTGTCCTCGGGATGAAAATTGGCGGACAGCGCACCCTGATTATTCCCCCACAGATGGCTTATGGCGCGCATGGCGCTGGTAACGTGATTCCACCGAATGCGGCATTGATTTTCGATGTGGAACTGATTGGCTTGCAATAGCAGCAAATCTAGCCAAGTAACGCAGGTAACCGCCTGCACCAAATAATTGTCGTTGTTTACTTTGCGTTACTTTTTCCTCTGCAAACACGTTTTTTGGATCCGGTTGCATGGAAACTTCTTCAGCTATCTTAATGACTGCGCGCCGCTTCGTGACGCGCAAGCGCATCGCTCTCGGCTGCGGCATTGCCGTGCTGACTGTCGCCTTGTTTGGATTGCTTGGCTATTACTGGTTGCCAGGATATGTAAAAAACAGACTGGAAGTCATCTTATCTGAAACATTGAATCGGCCAGTCACCATTCAATCCATCGACATTCAACCGTACTCACTGGAACTCACCGTGCAAGGTTTTCGCATAGGCGAAAAAGCAGGTACCCAAGCAGACAGCCTCCTGTTTGCTTTTGATCGCTTGTATGTCGATGTGAGCGCCGAATCGATTACTCAGCTTGCGCCCGTTGTCAGTACAGTCACTTTGACAGCACCCAGATTGCACCTCGCGCGTGAGGACAAGCATCGCTTTAATATTTCCGATCTCATTGAACAATTTAAACAATCTAATGATCAGCCAGAGAATGCACAACGCAGATCGCTCTTTTCAGTCAGCAATATCATCATTCAGGGGGGATCTATCGAGTTTGACGATCAACTCAAAAAAAGCCGCCAGCAAATCGATGAAATCAACCTCAGCATTCCATTTATAGCCAATTTTGAAAGTGCGCAGATTAATTGGGTTGAGCCATATCTCAGCGCCAGAATCAATAATGCGCCTTTTGCACTCGAGGGCAAGCTGCGTCCGTTTGCCGATAAACGCGAAGCAACACTCTCCCTTAAGCTTAGCGATATCGATCTGACTGATATAGATGAATATTCACCCATTCCAATCGGTCTGCGTCTGCTTTCTGGCAACCTTGACAGCGATCTGTCATTGCTCTTTACCCAAGCAGAGAATGAAGTCCCCAGCATTAGCCTGTCCGGTCGCGCGACGCTCAAAGAACTGGCCATTGAAAACAAGATCGTTCAGGCACCGCATCAGTTAGCGCTAAAGCGACTTGACGTGACCATGCAGGAAGCGATACTGACTGAGCCTCATCCAGTCCAGCTCGCGATGGCGCTAACGGAAGCAGCACTGACACGCCTGGACGAGACCGAACCCGTGATACTGCTGCCAAAATTTGACATAGACACAATCAAGCTCGATCGTGCGCAACGGCACATCGAGCTTGGTGCGGTTGCACTGAATGGGATCAGTGCCTTGATACGGCGGCAAGCTGATGGCCAGCTTGATTTGACCCAGTTGTTTGCACCAGCATCACCCTCTGCGGATGCCCCTGTCACAGTAATATCGTCATCAGGCACCTCATCAGCCCAAGCTGTGATAGCCGTTAACACTATCATTCCTATTCCAGGCAAAAAACCCGCCAGTAGCATCAATGTCACCAGTAAACCAGCAAGAGTTGCAGCGCTGCCAGTGAAAGTAACTGCGCCCATTCCTAGTCACAAGCCTGTTTACATCGCAAAAACTGACGTCGATCAAAGCAAGCCAGCGACATCCGTTGCAAAACCTGAAAACACCGCTGCCAGCAAAGCCTGGACCACACAAATCAATCAAGTGCAGCTAACCAATGCCTCTGTACGCTTTGAAGATCACACCCTGGCAAAAGTAGTGCCTATGAACATTGACGCATTGCATTTGGTTATTAATAACGTGGATCTAAGCGGCGTGAAACCAGTGGACTTGTCATTGCAGGCAACAATTAATCAGCGTGGCCATATTGAAACCACAGGCACGCTCGCGTGGACGCCTTTAACCACCGATCTCGCCTTTGATCTGCAGCATGTTGATCTGGTGCCATTACAAGGGTGGGCAAGTGACCGGTTGAATGCGCTTCTCAGCCAGGGTGATCTCTCTTTCCAAGGGCAGGTCAAGGCGGGTGGAGAGCCGCTTAAAATAGCGTTAAACGGCAAAGGACAGCTAGCCAGTTTCAATATCCTGGATAAGGCCAAAGGTGTCAGGCTGCTACGCTGGAAGAATATTGATCTCACAGGCGTTCAGTTTATCAGCGAACCGCTGCGGCTTGACATGACCTCCGTTGATCTCACCGATTTCTATGCGCGCGTCACCTTATTGCCCAGCAAAAAGCTCAATCTTCACCAACTGGTGCGGCAAGATGAAACTAGCTCAAATGCTACTGCCACTGCGGCTGAATCAGCTAATCAACCTGCATCTGCTGGCGCTACTGCCAACGCACCTTTACCCGTTTATCTCGATAAAGTCATCTTACGGAACGGTTATATTAATTTTGCAGATCAATTCATCAAACCGAACTATCGCGCTAATCTGACCGGACTCAAAGGACAAATCGGCCCGCTGCATCCCGGCAAATCGGGAAAAATAGATATCCGTGGCTCATTTGATCGGTCTGCACCACTGCACATTTCTGGCATGATCGACCCATTCAGCGGACAGCTCTTTCTGGATATCGTGTCCACAGTGAATGGCATTGATTTGCCAACTTTCAGCCCCTATTCAGGCAAATACATTGGTTATGTCATTGATAAGGGAAAACTGTCGTTTGATGTCAATTACCGCGTTGAACGAGGGGAGTTGACAGCAAAAAACAATATCTTTCTTGATCAGCTCGAGCTTGGCGACAAAACTGACAGCCCCGAGGCTGTATCATTGCCTCTCCATCTAGCCATATCACTTCTTAAAAACCGGCATGGCGAAATCGACATTCGCCTGCCACTCAGCGGTTCAATTAATGATCCCCAATTCAGCTTAACGGGAATTATCTGGGAGGCATTTGTCAATCTGATCACCAAAGTCATTACGGCGCCTTTTACCCTGCTGGCATCGCTGCTGGGTGAAGGAGAAGAGTTATCACAAATCAGTTTCCCCTCGGGCTATGCCACTCTCGAAGCTGAAGCAGAAAAACGCTTGCAGACGCTGTCTGCCGCCTTGCTCGATCGTCCTGCGCTCAAACTGGAAATAACCGGTTTTGCTGATCCGGTTAACGATCATGAAGCGCTCAAACGGGCATTACTTGAGCGCAAAATCAAGACGCAGAAACTCTCTGAAAGTGTAAAAAAAGGCCTGGCCATTGACTCGCTGGATGAGATTCAGCTCGATGAAAAAGAATATGTCCACTATCTCACGCAAGTCTATAAGGAAGCCGATTTTGAGAAACCCAGAAATATTATTGGATTGACCAAAAGCTTGCCAGCAGCAGAGATGGAGCAGCTTATCCTCGCTCACACCATGATCAGCGATGATGAACTGCACGAACTCGCAGAACACAGAGCAAGTACTGTTCTCCATTGGCTGATTGAGCAAGGCGGTGTGCCGAGCGACCGCGTCTTTGTGCTTGGAACAAAAGTAGTATCGGCAGATGCTGGTCAGCAGCCCAATAGCCGTGTCGAGTTTTCCGTGCAGTAATGTATGCTATCAATACCTTCAACTACTTAATCAGAAAACAGATTCCCTGGTAACCATGTTAACTTTTGCGCATGCCCTGATTCATTGGCAGACTCAGTATGGCCGACATGGACTGCCCTGGCAGGGGACGAATGATCCCTACGCCATCTGGGTGGCAGAAATCATGTTGCAGCAAACACAGGTAATGACAGTAATTCCCTATTACCAGCGCTTCCTGGAAAGTTTCCCCGATGTCGAATGCCTGGCCAAAGCTCCCATTGACGCAGTACTTGCCTTATGGAGCGGTCTTGGCTATTACTCACGCGGGCGTAATTTACATAAAGCAGCTTGCTTGATAGTGGAGCGTTATCAGGGCAGGTTTCCGCAGCACGCAGCAACCATTCAGCAGCTGCCTGGAATAGGCCGTTCCACAGCTGCCGCTATTGCTGCCTTTGCCTATGGTGAGCGCTGCGCGATACTAGATGGCAATGTCAAACGGGTGCTTACCCGCTGCTTTGGCATCAGCGGCTACCCTGGCGAGAAAACAACGGAAACGCTATTGTGGCAGAAAGCGGACGCACTGCTCCCTGAAGCAGGCGACAAACAACAGATGGCTGCTTATACCCAAGCGCTGATGGATCTGGGTGCAACTGTGTGTACACATCATCAGCCTAAATGTCTGAGTTGTCCGCTGCAACCAGACTGTGTGGCATTCAAAGAAAATCGGGTAGCCAGCCTGCCCACGCCCAGACCGAGAAAGTCATTGCCTTCCAAGGAAACCACTTTTTTGCTACTGATCAATCAGGACAAGATTTTGCTTGAAAAACGGTCAAGCCCGGGCATTTGGGGAGGACTATGGTGTCTGCCAGAAAGAGAAATCGATCATAACAGCCAAGTCTCCTCTCCACCCTATCTTGAGATGGATGCAGTGCCCGTCGCTAATTTACCCCCTTTGGATCATGCCTTCACCCATTTTAAACTGCGAATTCATACGCAATTGCTGCAAGTCACCAGTCGACCTTGCAAGAAAATGGATCGTGCAATATGGGTAACCATTGATGACGCATTACAATGTGCTATTCCAGCACCTGTCAGAAAAATTTTACTAAAAACTGACTTCCAGCAACAGCTCCAGACAGATTAGAATGCCACCCTATGAATGATTGGCAAGAATGGCGGAAACAACAACGCGCTCATTTGATAGCGCGTCGAAAACAAATTACTATTGCAGAGCGCGCTAGTTGGAGCGAAGCAATTACTGATTCGCTCACACAAGGCTTCCCGCTACTGCAGCAACGCTGCGTAGGGTTTTATTCGCCCTACCAAGGCGAGTACGACCCTGCGCCGGTAATGGCGTATTTATCCGCACGTGGCGCAACATTGGCGTTACCTGAAGTGGTTGGTCCGCATCAACCATTGAAATTCCGCAAATGGTGGCCGCAGGCTCCGATGCGAAAAGATGCATACGGCATTGCTTTTCCTCACGATACTGAGCAAGTAACCATTGATGCGGTCGTTATTCCAATGATAGGTTTTGATAATCAGGGTTACCGGTTGGGCTATGGCAGTGGTTTTTTTGATCGCACCCTTGCTACCATCAATCCTCGGCCGTTAACTATCGGCATTGCATTTGAGGTGCTCCATCTACCGACTATTTCCCCGCATGAACACGATATTGCCATGGATTATGTCGTTACGGAAAAAACGATCTATTGCCTGGCTGATCATGAGTTACAGCCGATCGCACGGGAAGTATGCGCCATGAAAAATGGCTTGAAATAACGACAAGTCTGGTGAAAAAATTTTTCCCTAACTTTCCTCACCCCAGCGCGGCATCAACGTATGCGCAACTCCCAGATGATCCAGGATGCGTGCGACTACAAAATCGACGATATCCTGGATGCTCTGCGGATGATGATAAAAACCAGGGTTGGCCGGCAAGATAATTGCACCGCTGCGTGCCAGTCTCAGCATGTTTTCAAGATGAATTGCGGAAAATGGCATTTCCCGCGGTACCAAAATGAGTTTACGGTTCTCCTTGAGCATGACATCCGCCGCGCGCTCGATTAACTTATGATTCAAACCTGCAGCAACAGCTGAGAGGGTCCCCATGGTGCAGGGGCAAATGACCATGGCGTCAGCTGGATTAGAACCAGAAGCAACAGGCGCAAACCACTCTTCGCGCCCAAATACCTTCAGCAGTCCTTTTTCCGCATTGAAATAGTCATTGAAAAACGCCTCTGCTTCCTGCGCACGAGAAGGAAGTTGCAAACTCATCTCCTGCTGCGCCACGATCTGCGCCACTTGTGAATACAGCAAATAAACGCGAATACCCTGAGCTAACAACATTTGCAGCAGACGAATGCCATAAGGCATGCCGGATGCACCCGTAAAGGCAAGCGTGATCGTTCGCGCAGCACTCATCTTAGGAGAATAGAATCTTGCCTGTCATTCTGAGGAATTACCATTCATTTCCTGTTCGTGGCGCTTGACGAATTCCTGAGTGCTGTCAATCCCGCGCAACTGCAAAACATAATTCCTGACCGCAGCTTCTACCAATACTGCCAGATTTCGTCCGGCAGCAACGGGAATAATCACTTTACGTATAGTCACATTCAGAATATTTTCATTGAGGTTACTCAGCGGCAGCCGATCAAATAAACTGATTTCTGCACCACTGGATTTCTCCAAATGAACGATCAATTTCATATTCTTACGCCGACGAACCGCAGTTTCCCCAAAAATGGTACGGATATTCAACATGCCAAGCCCACGCACCTCAAGATAATCGCGTAATATTGGCGGACAAGACCCTTCCAGCGTTTCTGGTCCAATACGACGCAACTCGACGACATCATCGGCCACCAGCCCATGACCGCGACTGATCAGCTCTAATGCTAATTCACTTTTACCGACACCACTCTCACCTGTTATAAGCACCCCCATCCCCAGCACATCCAATAAGACGCCATGTTTGCTAATATTTGGCGCCAGCACTTTTGCCAGAAAAGAACGTAACACCCAGGTTACATCCAGACTTGAACAGGTTGAACATAGTATTGGGATTTGTGTGCGCGCAGCAAAAGATCTCAATGCTTCAGAAACTGAAGCGCCATCCGTCACGATCATGCACGTGAGATCACTTTGCGCCAGTTGCTGGAATTTTTTCTGCAGAGAGGCCGAATCAAGTTGATCGAGATAGTCGATGGCAATCCTGCTCAGCACTTGGATCCAGTTAGGATGAATAAAATTGAGATGACCAATCAATCCTTGCACAGACTTTGCGATGACATCATTATCGAGCAGCTTGTTGCCATAGTCCTGTCCAAAACCCCAAGTCAGGCACAATTTTGTTTGATTCTCTTCAAATAGCTGAGAAACACTAATTTGTGACATTATCAGGCACCCAGTCAGTGATGAGCTGATGAATCTCCCTTGCATCCTTACTCAGGAGTAACTTTTCACGAAAACTTTTATCACTGAACATTTGGGCGAGCTCGCTTAAAATTTGCAGGTGCTTGTCTGTCGCCTTTTCAGGCACCAACAAGATACATGCGATATTGACCGGCAAACCATCAGGCGCATCAAAAGGAATGGCTTCTTTCATTCTGACCAGAGCAGCAGCAGCTTCACGAAGTCCCTTAATTCTCCCATGGGGAATCGCTACCCCCTGCCCAAGTCCGGTCGAACCCAATCTTTCCCGCGCAAACAAACTATCAAAAACCTGGCTACGTGCGACATGTAACGTGTTCTCAAACAATAATCCGGCCTGCTCAAACACACGCTTTTTACTGGCAACATCCAAATCAACAATCACATTGGATTCAGGCAATAATTGTGAAATAAGATTCATAAAAGAAGAAATGAAATTACGCTCGATAAACACAACATGGCATTTTCCGCCAGAAATTATTTTTTGGCCATCACAGTAGCCGTATTTAAGCGGCGTTCTGCATTGGTTTAAAAAATTAGCTTGTATCGGCAACACACTATCTATCATCCCGATATGTCGCAGTTTTTAATCCTCTCTTGCCTTTATCTCCATCCCATATAGCCGGCTCTTGTGATAGAGCCGGATAATTTCTGGCGCCGCGGTGTGCTATTCAGTTGATCTGATGTTACTCAGGCTGGTTGAGTTCCTGATTTTTTAATGCGTCATGATTGCGGCGCTCTATATTCTTTTCCTTATACTTAAGTATCTGCCGGTCAAGTTTATCCACTAGACTATCGATCGAAGCATACATATCGGTGCCATCTGCCTCGACAAAAATATCTTTGCCGCGAACATGCACATTAGCCTCAGCTTTTTGTTTATGTTTTTCTACTGACAAAATCACATTCACATCAATCACATGATCAAAATGCCGGGTAATCTTGCCTATTTTAGAGTTCACATAATCGCGCATAGCAGGCGTAATTTCTACGTGATTTCCGGTAAGATTTAAATTCATTATCTCTCCTTAATTTAAGTAACAAGATAGTTAACCCGAATATTTCATACCCAGGTTAACGTAAACAATGCATGTCGTTTTTGTGCAAGACATTAAGCTTGAATGTTGCTCATCCTTTATTCATCGTCAATACAAGATGTGTCCACATCGCCCGGATTAATTTGAAACCATACTATTGACAGGCTGTATCTGCCATCCAATTATTTTACAAGTAAAGGAAAAAATATAATGCTAGAAGCAGTTTCTAAGATAATTTCAAAAAACTCTTGGCAAAATCCTGTGAGCAGCGATAATACCAGATCCTGCCCTAAAGTAGACGATAAGCGGCAGAATAGTAATCAGAATACCACTTCGCTGAATTGTGCATTGGCTGTCAATACCTGCATTTTTTCGAGTTGAATCAGCTCAATTTGCTGTGATCCTTGTTCATTCTCGATCACCAAAAACTCACGTTTATCTGCTGTCGTAACAATATCTTTTGCCTTACCTGCAAACACTTGCCGATCTTTTAATATGAGCCTGAGCTGGTAACCATACATACAAGCGACTTCAATATAATCATGCAGTTCACATTCAATAAGCTGTTGCGTCATGATATTTTCTATCCTTTTATAAAATAATAAAAAAGTAATTTTATCCTAGCAGCACAGCAAATGAGGCATATCAGATCAATGAGTTTCCGTGCATCGCACAAGCGCAGCCACTGGCTTGTTCAGGCACTGATTCAGGATTCCCTAATAGATTGAATTTTTTGTTTTATCTGCTACAGTACAATTTACTTTTCTTGAGGAGACATTTATGACAAACCGGATGACCATCACAACACTTGCTGCTTTATTGACACTCGGTGGCTGTACTACCATGACCGATACCCAACGCGGCACCACGCAAGGGGCTGCTATTGGCGCAGGCACGGGAGCTGTGATTGGTGCAATTATAGGTGGTGGTAAGGGTGCTGCCATTGGCGCAGGCTCAGGCGCTGTACTGGGCGCTGGCGCTGGCTACATATGGTCGCAAAGAATGGAAGAGCAAAAAAGGCAAATGGAAACAGCGACAGCTGGCACGGGCGTACAAGTTTCACAAACCGCAGATAACCGCCTGATGCTCAATATTCCGAGTGATATCTCGTTTGATACAGGGCGCGCAGACATTAAATCCAATTTCAGGCCCATCCTCGATAGCTTTGCCACCAGTCTGCTTAACAATCCTAATACGACGGTAATGATTGTGGGACACACTGATAATACCGGTACTGACGCCATTAACAACCCCTTATCCGTCGGTCGGGCCGCCAGCACACGCGATTATCTGGTCAGCCGCGGTGTGCCTATTCAGCGTGTTCAAATTGATGGCCGTGGCTCTTATCAGCCCATCGCTTCTAACGATACCCCTTATAATCGAGCAAAAAACCGCCGTGTTGAAATTTTTGTCATGGAACAGCAAACATCATCCTCTGCATTACCGCAGCAGTGAGACATAAAACGTCCAGAAACTTAAACAGGTATGGCTGCTATTAACAGACAACCATACCATTCCATGCATATAATGTATATAAAATTTCAAGAGTATTCTAAATACCCATTTCCATTTTCAGAAACACCATTCTAAAGAGTTTAAGAAGCTATGACGGATTCAACTAATCGTAAGGAAGGCTGGGAAAAAGAAACGTTGGAGAAGCTAGTATTTTCATCTTTGCAGGAACAGCGCCGCGCGCGTCATTGGAGCATTTTCTTTAAGGCGCTCACTTTTATTTACCTTTACGTGCTGCTTTTCTGGGGATTAGGCTGGCTTGGGGATGAAACTGTTGGAATTGCGGACAAGCATACCGCGCTGGTGGATTTACGCGGTGAAATCAAGCCTGACAGCATGGGAAGTGCTGACAACGTTAACGCAGCCCTACAGAAAGCTTTTAAAGACAAAAATACTGCGGGCGTTATTCTGCGAATCAATAGTCCGGGAGGCAGTCCGGTACAAGCGGGTTATATCAATGACGAGATTCGAAGATTACGCGCGGAATATCCGCAAACTCCGCTTTATGCCGTGGTAGAAGACATATGCGCCTCAGGAGGTTATTACGTTGCAGTGGCAGCCGACAAAATCTTCGTGGACAAAGCCAGTATTGTTGGCTCAATCGGCGTCGTACTGGACAGCTTCGGTTTTGCCGGTGCCCTCGAAAAACTGGGTGTGGAACGACGCCTGCTCACAGCAGGAGAAAACAAAAATTTTCTGGATCCCTTTCTACCCTTTGATCAGAAACAACGCGAGCATGCCAAGCAAATGCTGGCCGAAATTCATCAGCAATTTATTCAGGTAGTACAGAGTGGCAGGGGCGAACGCTTGAAAAATACACCGGAAATTTTCAGCGGCCTGCTCTGGACCGGCGAAAAAAGCATTGATCTCGGCCTGGTAGATGCCTTAGGCAGCCCTGAATATGTTGCGCGGGAAGTCATCCAAGCGGAGCGTATCGTTGATTTTACTACCAAGGAAGGGTTGGCTGAGCATTTTGCCAAACGCTTTGGCAGAATGGCCGCCAACTTGCTTGCTGGAACGATGGACAAATGGGAGCTGCGATAACTTTTCCTTATTTCTCAAGCACCTCAGTCAGCATGCGGGCAACGCCCGTTTGCCACTGAGGGATAGTTAATCCAAAAGTACGCCGGAATTTTTCAGTACTCAGGCGAGAGTTAAGCGGACGCTTTACCGCTGTGGCAAAGGCATTACTGGACACTGGCAGGACAGCGTCAGACTGCACCCTGAGCGTACAGGCGCGTGCTCTTGCAAAGCTGAGTATAAAACGGGCATAACCATGCCACGAGATTTGTCCGTCTGCAGCCAAATGATAAAGCCCGGCTGTCTCAGGTCGCTTCAACGCCATTACAATCGTGTGCGCGGTCGCATCAGCCAGCAAGTCAGCTCCCGTCGGCGCGCCAATTTGATCATCGATGACATTGAGCTGATCACGTTCCCGCGCAAGACGCAGCATGGTTTTAGCAAAATTGCTGCCGCGCGCAGCATAAACCCAGCTTGTCCGGAAAATCAGATGCTGACAATCAGTGCTGCGAATAGCCTCTTCCCCTTGGAGTTTGGTTTGACCGTAAGCATTCAAGGGCGCCGGCAAATCAGATTCACGCCATGGCTGATCGCCGCTGCCATCAAACACATAGTCAGTCGAGTAGTGAATCAGCCAAGCACCCAGGCGCTGCGCTTCCTGCGCTAAAACGGCCGGCGCTTCAGCATTGATCCGGAAAGCCAGATCGAATTCGTTTTCAGCCCGGTCTACCGCCGTATAAGCAGCCGCATTCACAATGATATCTGGCGCCACTGCTCGCACAGTTTGCGCGATCCCGGCCAGATCAGCCAGATCGCCGCAATATTGCTGGCTGGATCTATCCAGCGCCACCACGTCACCAAGCGGAATCAGGCTACGCTGCAACTCCCAGCCGACTTGCCCATTCTTTCCAAATAGCAGTATTTTCATTCGGCGTGCCCCTGATAGTGCGTCTCAATCCATTTCCGATACTCGCCAGACTGCACGTTAGCAAGCCAGTTCTGATTATCCAGATACCACTGGACAGTTTTACGTATCCCTGTTTCAAACGTCTCGCCTGGTTTCCAACCAAGCTCACGTTCAATTTTGCGTGCATCGATAGCATAACGACGGTCATGACCTGGACGATCCGCCACATAGGTGATCAATCTGTGGTAATCAGCAGGACGAAACTCATTGAGCAAACTGCAGATAGCATGAACAATCTCGATATTGGGCTTCTCGTTCCAGCCACCAATATTGTAAGTTTCTCCGGGGACACCAGCCGCCAGTACCCGCCGGATAGCGCTGCAATGATCCTGCACATAAAGCCAGTCACGGATCTGCTGGCCATCGCCATAGATGGGCAGGGGCTTGCCTGCCAACGCATTTACGATCATCAATGGAATAAGCTTTTCCGGAAACTGAAATGCGCCATAGTTGTTGGAGCAATTGGTGATCAGGGTGGGGAGGCCGTAGGTGTGATGGTAAGCGCGCACTAACTGATCGCTGGATGCCTTGCTGGCTGAATAGGGGCTATTCGGTTGATAAGCATGCGTTTCCGTAAAAGCGGGCGCGCCTTTGGCAAGAGAACCATACACTTCGTCCGTTGAGACATGAAGAAAACGAAAATCTTGCTGGGTCTTGCCTTTTTGCTCTTTCCAGTAACGATAGGCCGCCTCCAGCAATCTGAAAGTGCCCACGATATTCGTCTGAATGAACTCCTCTGGACCGTGAATAGAACGATCAACATGACTTTCTGCTGCCAGATGGACGATCGCACGCGGTTGAAATCGCATCAGCAAGGTTGCAATTTTCTGCTGATCATTAATATCGCCATGCACGAAAACATGCCGCGGATCGCCCGCCAATGAAGCTAAATTCTGCAGATTGCCCGCATAAGTCAATTTATCAAAATTGATAACAGCTTCATCTGATTGCGCCAGCCAGTCCAGCACAAAATTTGTTCCAATAAATCCTGCTCCACCTGTCACCAGTATCATATTTCTTTCCGGAAAGTTATTTGAAGAGTCATTCAGGCAGCTCAATTGAGCTCAGAATCTGACAAACCTCATTTTCATAAATTTTTATTAGGCCGCCATGTCAGCATCAGGCCATATTCCCCCGGCGGTGCCTGGAAAGTGCAATCCACACCAATGCCAGGTACCCAGACCAGTTGTTCCCCGCTAAAGAGTAACGGCAGCGTATCACGCTCCCATGGTGGCAGCGCAGCTTCTTGCAGGATCTTTTTCAAACTGCGGCGAGGGCGCTTGCAGTCAGGTTGGAATCGCTCTCCACCCGTACGCAAGCGGATAGTGACAGGTGCCTCACTCAGTTTAGCCGGGTTGATACCAGCACTTTCCTGCTGCGTGCATTCAATTGCTCCTCCCAGGGACTCAAGCACCCAGTGATGCTCTCCATGCCAGACAAACGGCGCTTTTATTTCTGGCTGCTCCTGTTTCGATTGAATTCTAACCAAACCTTTGAAGCATCGTATCTCTGTTTCGCCAAAAACAAGATGAAGTTTGGTATCGCTCCCCGCAGACAATAATTGCCGCAATATCTCTTCCAGTTTTACGGTGCTGGGTTGAATGACATTGCGCTGTGAGAACACATAACGCAATAAATTTTTAGCACGAGAAAAACTAAGCTTGTGCAAATTCTCTAAGTGAATATTGCCCGCAGTCATGACGCACTTGCCATCAATTTCAGCCAGCTCATCTAATAAATGCGCAGCTTCGCCAAGATGACGACTGGCACGTGAGCATGTTTCCCGGTAAGCCGGAAATCGCTGCGCCAGCAATGGAAGAACGGCATGACGCAGAAAATTGCGGTTGAACGCTGTATCGTCATTGCTCTCATCAGTTACCCAGTCAAGATGGTATTGTCGTGCATACTGAACGATGGTTTCGCGTGAAACATCCAGCAGAGGCCGCAATAGTCGAACGTTACTTGTAGCAGCAAGCTTCCTGACATGCGGCATGCCACCCAGTCCCTTGACGCCCGCACCGCGCAGGAGTTGCAACAGCACCGTTTCAACCTGATCATCCTGATGATGCGCGAGCACTATATAGTCAGCCTCAATACGTTCGAATACCTGATACCGCGCCTGCCTTGCAGCAGCCTCAAGACTGACTTGAGGAGCTTTCTTGACTTGCAGGCGGAAAATCTGAAGGGGAACACCCAAGGCATTGCATTGCTCCTGACAAAAATCACTCCATTGGGCTGCATAAGGACTAATACCATGCTCGACATGCACGGCAGAGAGTCTGAATGCCATCGCGCCTGCGAGCGTCTTGAGCAAATGCAGCAATACCACCGAGTCAACGCCGCCACTTAGCCCGACAACCAAATGATCTGTGCGAGTGACCTGCCAGTGCAGAACACTTTCAACTTGTTCAAGAATGGTGTTCGATCTTAACTTCCTTGAATTTGCCATACCCCATTAACCGGCTAAAACGTTTCTGCAGCAATACTTCCTGTGGTAGATTTTGAAGTTTTCTTAAGGAGTCCTGCAGGGCATTCTTGACCGCGAGCATGGTAGCAGGGTAGTCGCGATGCGCACCGCCAGGCGGCTCAGCGATCACGGCGTCAATCAATTCCATTTCCTTCAGGCGATCCGCAGTAATACCCATAATTTCTGCTGCTTCGGAAGCTTTGTCCGCACTCTTCCACAGTATGGAAGCACATCCTTCTGGAGAAATAACCGAGTAAGTCGCATACTGCAGCATCATGACCACATCCCCGACAGCAACAGCCAGCGCACCACCCGATCCGCCCTCACCGATTACGACGCAAATGATCGGCACGTTCAGTTCAGTCATCACGTAGAGATTTTTTCCGATTGCCTCGGATTGCCCGCGTTCTTCTGCGTCGATCCCAGGATAGGCACCAGGGGTATCGATAAAAGTAATCAATGGCACCGAAAACTTCTCCGCCAGGCGCATTAATCTGAGCGCCTTGCGATAACCTTCTGGTTTCGGCATACCGAAGTTACGATAAATTTTCTCTTTAGTATCACGGCCTTTCTGATGACCAATTACCATCACCGCCTGACCGTTAAGACGCGCCAATCCACCGACAATCGCATGATCGTCCGCAAAATTACGATCCCCGTGCAACTCTTCAAAATCAGTGAATAAGTGCTGAATGTAATCGAGCGTATAGGGACGCTGCGGGTGACGGGCCACCTGGGAAATCTGCCAAGGGGTGAGCTTGGCATAGACACTTTTGGTCAACGTCTGGCTTTTTGCCTGTAATTTGGCGATTTCAGCTGAAATATCTAGCGCTGAATTATCCTGGGCAAAGCGTAGTTGCTCAATCTTTTCTTCAAATTCCTCGATACCTTTCTCAAAATCCAGAAAAAATGTTTTCATGAAAGCCTGCTTATAACTTTAAAAGCAGGATGATACAGGATCTGGGAGTATTTCTGCATGGAGGGATGCGCGCAAGCACGCACTTCCATGTACTGACAATTACTTTTGTATATGCACAAATAACACTGATAAATGCTTTGCACCACTAGCCAATCGAACATGGCGTAGCAGAATCAGGTTTATTTGCTTTCATACCCCGCCTTGCAAGGCAGCCAGCGCCCAGATCAGCCAGATGTAGAAACAGAGGCGATGCCAATGAAAAGCTATCGCCCCACGATACATCATTACTGAATTGGATTTCGCTGCGTTTCTGTCAGTTGATTACTCCAGAAGGCAGGTAAGTTTTGAACCCAGCCATTGTAAACCAATGGAATTGGCAGGATACCTTGCCCGCCCATGCCCGGATTGCCTGTTACTGTGTCATCTTTGAGGGTTGTACTGGCAGCAGAAAGTCCCACACTCCCCACAATGCCGGCATCGGACGGATCGCCATCAGCATTTGGATCGGGATCAACCACTAACAATCTATTTGAGAATTTGCTAGATACATAGGCATAGTACCCGCCACCTTGCTTGGCGCCATACTGCACGCCATGACAGCCTGGATCACACGGCAGCATTTTGACTACCGTATCTGTCGTCGCTAAGCCCGGCCTGGTATCGATGACGGTGATCGTTCCACTCAGGGTATTGGCCGTCACCATGTTTTTCCCATCGGGAGAAACCGGTGTTTGAATCGGCCATGCGCCCACAGGACCTGAAACAGCGCCTGACAAAGGATCGTAGTCCTCCAGCAGATTAATATGCTTGATTACGGTATGCGTGCTCATATCGACCGCCGTAATCGTGTTATCAAACATATTGGCGACATAATATTTACTGGCGTCCGGCATCATTCCAATGGCCAGTGGATGGCTGAATTCACCGCTTACCGGCAGGATCGCGTCAATGGTATTGCTTCTGAAATTATACTGCGTGGTATCGCCGCTGGTCACATTAGGCGTAACCATACTTTTGCCGTCATGACTCATCCAGTGACCATGCGGCGTACCGCGGCCAATATCAATACGGCGCAGCACTTGGATTGCGAGAGGAGCCAGCTCCATCACAGAATCTGTGCGGCTGTCGCCGTTATTGGTGACATGAATTCGATCGTTATCGGTCAAAGTCATCACATGAGCAGGCGATTCCCCGACAGACACATTCCGAATCAATGCCCCTGTTTGGCGATCATAGACAGCCAGCTTACTGTCAAACCATTGCGCTGCGTAAATAACGCTCTGATCCTTATCAGTCCACATATTGTGCGGATTATTCATATCGATCGAAGGCAAGGCCACTTTGCGCGTAACTTGCCAGTTGACACCATCAAGCGCCGACACCGTGCCAGGCTTGGATTTCCCTGCGGTGGTTTCAAACTGGGTGGCTACCCATACTTCACCTACTGCGGGTGTTGCTGGCTTGCTGAACGCTTCCAGCATCGTATCGTTCCCATAACGGGCATTCAGCATACCCGCCAGATTGACAACACCGACATCGGCGCGCACATCAACGTCTGGATAGGTAATATGCCAAGGCGCATTACTCGCATAGTTCTGCCAGTTTGCGGGATTGGTCGCAATGAAAAAGGTGCGCAGCAATCGCGTTGCCAGGTCGCTGCTGCTTGGAAAATTAACGCCTGTAATCAGACTGAGCGAAGAACCCAGATCTAAACCGGCGGTAGTTGGGTCATCCACAATCACCGCGCCAAACATGTAAGGATGAATACTACAGACAAAAACATACAAACCGGGAGTAGTCAGCGTCACATCGTCGCCTCCCTTTCTCGGCTCGGTATTAAAGGGCATGCCAGCCGCGCCGGTAGGATAAAGCAGACTGGTTCTGGTATGAACGGTATTTGAATCACCTGAGAATTTAACTCTCACACCCGGTGTAGCGACTGCAATCGAGCGGCTACCCGCTATCTCCACTCCTGTATCGAACCAGCGGCCGGCATGATCGGTAAGCTCAAATCTAATCTCATTATCACGAGCAAAAGCGTTGCTTGCAAACAGAAGAGCCAGGATTGCCGTGATGAAAACTATCACGTTCATTGTCTTTTGGTATGACGATAGGCCCAGCATAAACTGCCAATCTCCTTATAAATTAAAAATTGTCTTTCTTTCTCATCCAGCAGATAAATCATCTTCCTTGAAAAGACTTGCATCTGGAACAACAAAGTGAAAGCAATATTTGTGCCATAGCATGATTATATTATCCAATCAATAGGTTAGGCGCTCCCTGATGTAAAGAAGACAAAAATTTTGTCGCCCGCGTCTAGTCATTTTCACGTCTAATATGTAACAACATGTTTTTACAAGTTTTGTTTTGTCTCCAATGAGAGACATGCTATAAGAAATAAAATAGCAAGGCGCTGGAGATGCAACTTTGCCCAGCATCATCTGTTGATACCAATGTTTTTCTCAAGCAGCATATCACGGCGACACACGCCAGCGGGCAGACATGCCAGCCATCATATGATCATTGACATGACAGTGAAATAGCCAGTCGCCCACGGCGCGCGGCACCATATCGACTGCAGTCATGCTGGCAGGCATGAGTTCGATTACATCCGTCCGCCGTCCGTGAGCCAGCACAGTTTGGCCGTGCCAGTGCACGGTATGATTATCCACTTCGTTACCAAGCGCGACGAGATGCCAGCGCAGCCGTTTACCCAGGCTGGTTTCATATCCTGGCAGATTGCCGAAGATGCGGCCGTTGATGGTGTGTTTCAAGCCGCTTTCCTCATCGTTTTCCTCGTTGAAAATAGTGAATAGCGAGACAAACTCCTGATCGACATCCCTGGGAGTCGGATCCTCCTGTGAACGCGCTTCACCCTTGCGGGTGATGGCAATCGTGCCGATCAGTCCAAGATTCATTTCTTCTTCCGCCATGACATGGGAGTGATACAGCCAGATAATGGAGGAAGGATCATTGGGACCAGGTCCAGCCGCATCGTCTGCAATCCAGGTATAGGTATAGCGCCCTCCCGGAGGGATATTCGCGCCTTTACCCCCATCAGCGCCCTCATCGTCCTTTTGGTAGAACACGCCATGCGGATGCATGGAAAGCGGACGATCGGTTTTATTCAGAAAATGCACTTTGATGGTATCCCCTACCACCGCACGTAATTGAGGACCCAGAATGCCTGCCCACTCGGGTTGCGGTACAGGAGTGGTATATCTGCCGTCGGTATAACCGACATAGCGATATTTGGTATAAGCCAGTGTTTGCCCCCAGACGCCGAGATTGCCCTCCGGCTCAATCAGGTTTTTTTCAGTGGGTGCATAATTCCAAGTTACCTTCTCGGCAGCAATCCAATATTCCCTGATTTTGCCAGCCTGGCTGTGAGAAGGTAAAACAAACATCATGCCGAGGGTTAGCAGCATGGTGAAAATGATCCAGGTTATATTTTTAGCACGCATGTCTTACTCCGAATGATGAGCTCCATGTGATTGTAAAATGAGCATTGTCAGGCCTTGAGCAAAAACAGGCAAGCTGGAGCGCGCCAGGAAGGCACAAAACTTGCCCGACTGCCGACAGTAACGTTTAACTGCAAAATAATCATCGTGACTGACGCAGTCGACCGGGCAAATCACCATATTGACGCGCCCCAGCAAGATATTCAAGCAATCGCCATTATTTTCCAGGCTGCCACGATAGGACATGAAGCACCCCCCTGCCGCCTCTACCAGCCGAAGGTAATCTGGATAAAGTGCGGCACGCCCACCCACGCACAACACAGTTTGTCCGCCAAGACTATGGTGATTATGGAGCATTCTCGCCTTCTCCTGATCGGAACTGGACTTGCCTGCCCGCGTTGCCTTGATCAGGGGCACCCATGCTGTATCAGGCCTGGCAGCTGTTTGTGTATCGATTCTGGTGATAGCGAAATTGCTATCAGTCACCGAGGAAACTGTTTGCTCAGGCGCTGCTCGGATTGCAACACGAGATGCTGTACTAAATGTAGATAACCATCCAAGCAACGTGTTTCCTATCCCAGACAACCTACTGATAAGATTATATTTCTTCTCAGGAATAGCTCTATAGCGCTGCGCAATGAATGATGAGCGATGATAATGAGCAGGCAACCAGCTCTCAGCAAGATGATTTGTCCCATGAAAAGCGGGCATAAAGATGGGTTTTTTCAGAAATTTCATGGCCCATACTCCTTAAATCGGTAAAAAAAGTTGGCTGGCTTGCCCGCAACTAGATTGGGCTGGCTGGCTAGAATGGTCACTGGCAGAGGAGAGAGTACTTCCAGCGACTGATGAGAAACTGTTTACCCGGTTACCAATTGATCGTTTTGCGCCGTAACATTTACTTTCTATCCATTATTTCGTCAGGATCAGTTTGCCATTACGTGTGCGCCGCAACCGATACTGTTCACCCTGGTGCTGTATAACCACTTCGTTACTCGCCACAAACAAACTGTCACTACTGATGGGTTTGTTTTGTTCACGCATGCTCAATGCGAGCGACTCATTGGTAGTTTGCAAATTCATGTCAGAACGGTCCATAGCATCTAATCTTCAATAATGTTAATGAGAATGATTCTCATTATATACAAAAAAATGAGCAATGCAAGTGTTTACTAAAATAAAATGTCTCCTCACCATCAAGATAAGATTTTCTCTGATTAACCTGTTTGAGAGATCCCCATGACTAAACCTCTCTGCTTTGTCCTCATGCCATTTGGGCAAAAACCAGCGACTGGCGGCAAGATGATCGATTTTGACGCGGTTTATCACAACCTGATCGAGCCGGCCATCCAGGCAGCCGATCTCGAACCGATC
This sequence comes from Nitrosomonas communis, assembly GCF_024102715.1. Lineage (GTDB taxonomy): Bacteria > Pseudomonadota > Gammaproteobacteria > Burkholderiales > Nitrosomonadaceae > Nitrosomonas > Nitrosomonas communis_B. Next base: position 10,867 of record NZ_JAGFJM010000005.1, on the reverse strand, counting down.
CGGGCAGATGAAGAAGTCGCAGGCGGCATTATTCATAAACCGATGTTCGAACGGCTGATTTTGTGCGAATATGCTGTTGCCGACCTCACTACAGCCAACGCCAATGTTTTCTATGAGCTTGGATTGCGTCACGCTGTGCGGCCTTCTTCGACCATCCTGCTCTTTGCCAAGAACACTGGACAATTGCCCTTCGATGTTGCACCACTTCGCAGCATCCCTTATGAAATCAGCGCAGATGGCAAACCCGGCAATATCGCCGCTATCGCGCCGATCTTGACAGAACGCTTTCAGGAAGCACGTCAGCATATGACAGATAGCCCCGTTTATCAGTTGGTAGAAGGTTTTCCAGACATTCAGCGCCTCAAGACCGATGTATTCCGCGACCGCGTGGCCTATTCTGAGCAAGTCAAGAAACGCCTGGCTGAGGCGCGCAAGCAGGGACTGGATGCAGTACGTGCGATCGAGCATAGTCTTGGCACGATTGCCGATACTGAATCAGGTGTGGTGATTGATCTATTTCTATCCTATCGGGCCGTGAAAGGGTGGCAGGCAATGATTGAGCTCGTGCCAAAAATGTCGCCTCCGCTCGCTAACACGGTCATGGTACAAGAACAATTGGGGCTCGCGCTTAATCGCGCAGGCCATGGGGAGGATGCCGAAAAAGTGCTGCGCGATGTCATAGAAAAACGTGGCTCCAGCAGCGAGACCTACGGCATCCTCGGCCGCGTCTACAAAGACCGCTGGGAAGCGGCTGCACAAAAAGGGGAGGCTTTCCGCGCAGAAGGATTGCTCGAGAGCGCTATCGACGCATACCTGAAAGGCTTTGAGGCCGACTGGCGCGATGCCTATCCCGGTATTAATGCGGTCACCCTCATGGAATTGGCTGAGCCGCCTGATCCACGCTGCAAAGATCTGCTGCCCGTGGTCGCTTATGCAGTCGAACGACGGATCGCTGCCGGCAAACCCGATTACTGGGATTACGCCACGCAACTGGAACTCGCGGTACTCGCAAAGGATGCATCTGCCGCAAGGAAAGCATTAGCAAAAGCGCTGGCAGCCCTGCGGGAAGGATGGGAAGCCGAAACCACTGCGCGCAATTTGCGCTTGATTATTGAAGCGCGCAAAAGGAGAGGAGAATTGGCTGGATGGGAACCGGAAATCGAAGTTTCACTAATACATCACGTAAATAGCTAGCCGAAATTGTGCCCTTACAACTTTTCAGAATCCTGCTAATGCTATTTTACCGATCATCCTGCCGCTTGCGACCTCATCAAATGCGGCTTGCAGCGTTGCAACACTGAGTTGTCCGCCCTGCCGAGTCAGAATGGAGCGAACAATACCCGCATCGACCGCTTGCGCCAGGCGTTGTAGATAGGCACCTTGTCGAGACTGATCCGGTGTTTTGAACATTGCCCGGGTAAACATGAACTCCCAATGAAAACTCACGCTTTTGTTCTTGAAGCGGTTCATATCCATCAACTGACGATGACTCACCAAGGCACATATTTTACCAAAGGGACGGATGCAGGCCGCCATATTGTCAAGATGGCTATCGGTATCGGCAGCACACACAATCCAATCGACCTCTTGCTCAAGCTGGGGACGTAACGGCAGGCGATGGTCGATCACTTGATCTGCGCCCAATTGCTTGCACCAGGCCTGACTATCAGCACGTGAAGCAGTTGCGATCACCGCTGCGCCCACCTGCTTAGCCAGTTGAATCACCATCGAACCCACCCCGCCAGCCCCGCCAATAATCAGCAAACGCCTGCCTTGATTGACAGCAGCCTCCAAGCTCAGCCCCAGATGGTCAAACAAAGCTTCTGAAGCGGTCAAACCGACCAGCGGCATCGCTGCTGCTTCCAGATCAGACAGGCCAAGTGGCGCCTTGGCGACCAAGCGGCTATCCACCGCTTGCTGCTCAGCAAAACTGCCCACGCGCGTGACATCACCCGCATAAAACACACGATCGCCCACCGCAAAATCTTCCACCTGCGCACCCACTGCCAATACTTCGCCACAGGCATCAAATCCCAGCACTTTCACTCCAACCTGATTCGGCTTCACACCCGCTTTGAGTTTGGTATCGACTGGATTTACCGCCACTGCTTTCACCCGCACCAGTAAATCCCAGTCGTCCATGACCGGTTCTGGCAATTCAGCTAATTCAAAAGTCTGTTGAGCATTTACGCTAAGTACACGCATATGGAAATATCAATCTGAATTTTTAGTTAATTGCTAATTTTTAAATAAATATTTTACTCACACAGCCAAAATAAAACCAATTATTAAGTTACTATTTGCTGACTCAGCAAAGAAACTCATACTCGTTATTGCCTATGCAGCCAGACAGCGTATCGCTGCTACTCGCGGATCATAGAAGCCCTAAATCACCACTCAGGATCTGCGATTGATTCATAGCATATGTGAAAGAAATGGATAATCGGCTGAATAAAAGAGACCACAAGTGTATTTTTCATCAAGCCAAGAAATAGCAACTCTATAAAATAGCGCACAATCATCGAGCAGCGAACAACTACAAAAAACAAATGCAGAAATACTCAGTAAATCAGCACTTAATCGAGACAATTCTAGCCTGGGTAAAATCAGGAGAAATTGCAATCCCAGAAATTCAAAGACCTTTTGTTTGGGATAGCTCAAAAGTTCGTGACTTAATGGATAGTTTGTATCAAGGTTATCCTGTTGGTTATGTTATTGCTTGGCGCAATCCTAACATAAAACTAAAAGACGGAAGTTTAAGTGAAGGTAAAAAAGTACTTATTGATGGGCAGCAAAGAATAACGGCATTAACAGCAGCCATACTTGGACAATATGTAATCAACAAGACCTATCAAAGAGTAAAGATCAAGATCGCTTTCAATCCTATCGAAGAGCGTTTTGAAGTTCAAAACCCAGCAATATTAAAAGATAAGGTTTGGTTGCATGATATTTCAGAGACAATTAATGGAGATCTTTTTGAAATTGCAGACAACTATTTTGAGATAAACCCAGACGTTGATAAAAAACACGTTAGAAGCGCATTTTCAAACTTGATAAACATTCCCAAAAAGCAAATAGGACTTATTGAGCTTTCGCCTGATTTAGATATTGAAACAGTAACTGAAATCTTTATCCGTATCAATTCAAAAGGAGTTGTGTTAAGCCAGGCTGACTTTGCTATGAGTAAAATTGCAGCTGACACAGAAAATGGTGGTAACAAATTAAGAAAAACTATTGATTATTTCTGTCATCTAGCTATAGCTCCAGACTTTTACAAACACATCGTTGATAATGACAAAGAGTTTACAAAGTCTGATTTATTTCAAAAAATACAATGGCTTAAAACAGATAATGAGGATCTTTATGATCCAGACTATAATGATTTAATTCGTGTTGCATTTACTTCACAATTCAACAGAGGAAAACTTTCCGATTTAGTAAGTTTACTATCAGGCAGAAATTTCGAAACAAGAACGTTTGAAGAAGAAATCGTTCAACGATCATTTATAACGCTAAAAAAAGGTGTTAACAATTTTATAAATGAGACTAACTTCAAACGGTTCTTAATGATAGTAAAATCAGCAGGTTTCATTTCACCGAAACTAATCCGTTCAAAAAACGCAATTAATTTCGCGTACATCGTTTATCTGAAGCTTAAAGAGCTTGGAGTAAATTCAGTTGCTATTGAGAGTTATATTAGGCGTTGGCTGGTATACTCAATATTGACAGGCCGCTATTCGGGTTCACCTGAGAGTTCATTTGACTTCGACATCAAACAGATTTCTCAAAAGCCTTTTGATGAGTATTTAAGAGAAAAAGAAGAAGGGGAGTTATCAAACGCATTTTGGAACGCCTCCTTACCACAGAGTCTAGATACTTCCGTTGCAAGCAGTCCATATTTCCACGTTTTCCTTGCGGCTCAAGTAAAAGCCAACGACAAAGGTTTTCTTTCAAAAGATATCTTGATAAGTGATTTAATTTCACTACGTGGTGACATTCATCATCTGTTCCCCAAAGATTATTTAAAAAAACACGGCCTTGACAGAAGCAAATACAATCAAATTGCAAACTACGTTTATATGCAGTCCGAAATAAATATTAAGGTTGGTAGCAAATCACCAAATGACTACTTTGAATTAATAAAAACACAAATTCAAGATGATAAGCGCCAAGTAAGTGGTCTCTTGACAGAGCAGGAGCTAATCGACAATTTAAAAATGAATTGTGTTCCAACAGAGTTAATGGAAATGGGTATTAATGACTATCAAAATTTTTTAACTTTGAGACGAAAACTAATGGCTACTAAAATGAAAGAGTATTATTTCTCCCTATGAACAGAGGCCCAGGAATATCTAGTGCCAGGTCTTGGAATATCTGGTGCCAGGTCTTGCATTTTAATATTCCCGCATCCTCCTTTCATCCCTTACCGACTAAACAAAATCGCGATAGCTGCTCCAGCGCCACTTTCCGGCACTTTCATCACTTGTGCCTCCACCAGATTAACCTCCGACTCCATGGCTTAGTCGTGCCCTCCATTTCTTCCATCTTGACCACCCGGTTTTCACAACGCGACTTCTCTGCTGCGAAGACCATCATGTGTGTTTCCAGAGATTCTTCCGCTCCTGACAACACAAGACCGCTGTCGTTGTGCCGTACAGCATTGATAAAGGCTTCCATGATGGCGTCGTCTCCACCGCCATGGGTCAAATGCGCGCCGGACGTTGTAGCGATTTCCTGCCGGGTGTCAGACAGAAAATCGAAGTATCGAATACTGCTACCATCGCTGACCAGTTCGCCCCGTGTTCCAAATATGCGGGTCTGGCGATGCCCTCCTTCTGTGAACGCCGTCATGGTGAGACTGGCTGTTGCTCCGCCTTCAAAAAGCATGTTGACCACCTGATTGTCGACAACGTCGTTGTCGCAGTCATAGACACACCTTCCGTAAGGACCGGAGCGCAACGCTTCGAGGACGGTTGCTTCATTTGGCTCCGGCGTGAGTACGTCGACAGGCCATCCGCAATAACCTTGCGCCACTCGCGACAGGTAGATCTTTTTTGCCGAATAGGGGCAGGAACCCTCCAGTGGACAGTTCAGACATCTGGCGACAGCGCCTTCCGGCTTCTGATCCGGCCGAAAGTGCTTTAGCGTACCAAACGACTGGATGGATAGACATTTACGGCCCATGATGTATCGAATCCAGTCCAAATCATGGCAGCACTTCGCAAGCAACATGGGAGAGGATTCCGCTTCGCGGCGCCAGTTACCGCGCACAAAGGAGTGTGCCTGATGCCAATAGCCAACCGGTTCAAGGGATTGCACATTCACCACCTCACCTATTGTGCCGGCAGCAATCAACTGCTTGATCATCTGAGTGTGATAGGTGTACCGGAGCACATGGCAAACCGCGAGTAGCGTCCCGGCCTCACGCGCGGCGACAGCAATCTGGCGGCAACCATCGGCATGCGGAGCCATGGGTTTCTCCAGAAGAATGGCGTACCCCTTGCGGGCAGCGGCTACCGCCGGTTCGACGTGCATGGCGTCCCGGGTTGCAACCACGACAGCATCAGCAAATTTCGGACGATCCAGCAGCTCCCGCCAGTCAGCTACGGCAGCGGATTCAGGAATGCCGTGCGCTTGCAACAATCGTGTCCGCCATGCCTCGCGCGGTTCTGCCACAGCAACGATCTTGACTGATTCAGGGTGCGCAAGCGCATAGGCAGCATAGATACTGCCTCTGGAACCTGCGCCGATGATAACTATTCTTGCGGTCTTCATTTCTCCTAGCGTAACTGCAACGTTAATGGGGCGAAGCAGCGGGAGCAGCCCCTCTCCAGCCCGCAGTCAGGGGTTTGTGCTAGAGAACGCATTGGACAATTGTGAGTACTGAGCTTCCAAGCCTTGTTTCTTAGGACCTGCAACTGTGATCAAAACCAGCCCCTCGCGCCATCCACACCAGACCGCCCCCACGAATAGATCCGTGTACCCGTAGGTAACGCCTCCCGCTACAATGTGTTGAAAACCACTGTTAGCAAGCGCTCTTTGTGCCTGGCTCATGCACTCTTTAGGTCGAAGCGACGTTTCCTGGATATCGAACCAAACGTCCGGCGCTCCCGCTGGCACGCCCTCCCGATTCACCTGGCCGGTTGCGAATTCGGCCGATACAACAGGAGAACCGATCTTTGAAACCCGCTTCATCAAATCACGCACTTCCGAGGAAAAGCTAACCAAGATGCTAATGACCACGGCGGGCCATATCAGCACGCGAAGGTATGCGAGTAGCACTTTCGCAACTTCCATGGGATGCACCTAACCGGCCTGGCTCATGCTCTTAACGAACAAAATCGCTGATGGGCGCCGGCTGCCAGGCTTCAGAACTCGACAAATGTTCAAACATTCGATCAAGCTTCGATTGGTCATGTGAGGCACTCATTCGCCGCATCGGTTGAGTGTCCTTTTCTCTTCCAGGCAATCGCCCTGGCCTCATGTTCTTTCACAAACGAATCCTTTCCGTCCATGTATGCATCCATATCATCCGGATGAGACGCAGCGAGTCGCTGTTTCAGAACGCTGTAGGATTGCGCCATGGCTGGGTGGGCGATCATGTAATCCCGGAACGCAAGATGACGCTCGCTGCCTATACTGCCTGACTCGAAAGCGTGGATCTGATGCGTCCTTACACCCGTCGTAGAATCTTTCCTGAAGTAGCGTCGGCCCGGAGTTCCAAACTCTCCTTTCGCCTCGTATCCCAGCTCAATCAACGCCGATGATCGAGCATCCAGCACTTCAACATCGCAAACCTCCAGGAGGATATCGATGATCGGTTTCGCAAAAATCCCGGGAATCGAAGTGCTTCCGATATGGTGAACGGCCACGAGTAGATCTCCAACTGCCAGACGAATAAGCGCTGCTTCGACTTCAAACTCAGTCGACCAACTCGGATTATGTGGCACGACGCTAACCTTCACCCTTAATGCCTCAGATCACCACCATCCTGCCGCAGCGGAGCGGAAGCAGGACGGTCAACTGGAGTGCCTGGTTGGACATGATGCGGCCCCAATATAATGATAGCCATGCCGAGGAAGCACACACCAACTCCGATAAAATCGGTGATAGTAGGCCGGACGGAATCAACAATCCAGAGCCATATCAGCGCGACCCCGATATAGACGCCACCGTATGCAGCATAAACACGGCCTGCAGCATGAGGGTGAAGTGTGAGCAGCCAAGCAAATGCGGCCAGGCTTAAAGCAGCGGGAAGCAGCAACCAGATGCTATACCCTTGCTTGAGCCAGAGATACGACAAATAACAGCCGACAATCTCTGCGACTGCAGTAATGACGAACAAGCCGAACACCTTAAGGAACTCCATGCTGTCTCCGTTGCGCCCAGCCAGAATCAGGTCTTCGAAATGACGCGATCTCTTACGTCAAAAATGAAATCTATCACTGCAATACTCACGCTCTCCTCTTATGTTTTAACGAATCGATTTAATTTTGATCATAACAAACTTTGTTAGATCAACAAATCAATATGATGAATCGACCCATGGAAAACAAACCGCCACTTTTGGATCAGTTGCGGGATAAACTCAGCCTCTACAATTATCGGATCGTCCGATATTATCTGGATTAAGTGTTTCATTATTTTTACAATAGGCAGCATTCCGGATGCAATGGAAGAAAAAGAGATTGAATCGTTGCTGTCTTATCTTGCTATTAAACGCAACGCAGCAGCCTCTACCGAGAATCAGGCATTGCGTGCGTTTCTGTTTGCATCCAAATAAAAATGTTAGGATGTAAAACGGCGTAGTTGGCGCTATGCAGCAAGTCAAACGCCCGGTACGATCCATTTGCTTCAGATCAGATACGATATCTGACCATACTATTTGACATCTCCTATAATTCAAAAATAGGAATATATGAAACGAATCTTGGTAACCGGAGCCACCGGGCAAATTGGTTCTGAGCTGGTTCCCGCGCTGCGGACACGATATGGCAGCGATAACGTTATCGCAGCCGGACATAAAAGAACACCGCAGCACGCGTTGGTGGAGCAAGGGCCTTATACCACGCTTGATGTGACTGATATCGAGGCGCTCGCAACCATTGTGCGAGATTTCCGCATTGATACGATTTTTCACTTAGCCGCGCTGTTATCAGCCGCTGCCGAACAAAACCCGCAGGTCGCCTGGAAAATCAACATGGAAGGACTGCATCACGTGCTGGAGGTAAGCCGCGTAAATGGCTGCGCTGTGTTCTTTCCCAGCTCGATCGGTGCTTTCGGCCCTGGCACACCGCGTGACAATACCCCGCAGGATACCCTCCAGCGCCCCACCACCCTCTATGGGGTGTGCAAAGTATCTGGCGAATTGTTGTGCGATTATTACTTTACCCGCTTTGGAGTCGATACCCGCGGCGTGCGCTATCCCGGCTTGATCTCGTATGAAACGCTGCCCAGCGGCGGCACTACTGATTACGCCGTGGAGATTTTTTATCATGCCATCCAGCAAAAGAAATACACATGTTTTTTACATAAGAGCACAACGCTCGATATGATGTACATGCCCGATGCCGTGCGAGCTGCCATTGAGCTAATGGAAGCCGATCCGCATCAATTAAAACACCGTAATGCCTTTAATATCACTGCGATGAGTTTTGCGCCTGCAGAGTTGGCTGCGCAAATCCGGCAGCACATTCCTGATTTTACGCTGCACTATCAGATCGACCCGTTGCGGCAAGCGATCGCCGATTCGTGGCCGCGTTATATGGATGATCAAGCCGCACGTGACGAGTGGGGCTGGCAACCGCAATACGATCTTGCCGCCATGACACGGGACATGATCGATCATTTGATGAAAAAGCTAAGTTAAACCTCGCTAAGGAGCGAAGATGTCTCTGGAAAAATTGAATGCATACTGCGCTGCCAGGCTGGAGGAGCTGCAAGCAAAAGGTGCCCGCAAAGGGGCGGAAAAAGTAATTGCCTCCATTGCCGCACCTGACTGGGTAAAGCACGGCCGATTGCCCACGGCCGCAGAGGATAAACATATTGGAGCGCGTTATTTTTTAGCGGGGGATGACAAGGCCTATCTGCTCATGAATTCCAATTCCTACCTGGGGCTCAGCTTACATCCCCAAGTGATGGCTGCCGAAGAAGAAGGTGCCAAGCATTTTGGTACCGGCCCCGGCGCGGTGCGTTTTATCGCCGGCACCTACCAGCCGCATGTCGAACTGGAGAAACGTCTGGCCGCATTTCACGGACGGCCATCCGCCATGCTTTACAGTGCGGCCTATGCAGCGATAATGGGAGTGCTTCCCGCCTTAATCCACGAACATACGCTGGTGATGAGCGATCAGTTGAATCACAACAGCATCATCAACGCCATTCGACTGTCTCACCCGGCCGAAAAAGAGATTTATCAGCATCTCGACATGGCAGCGCTCGAGCGTATTCTCGGCACCTATGCCGCAGGCAAACCAGAAATCAAGCGGGTGCTGGTTATCACCGACGGCATCTTCAGCATGCGCGGTGATGCTGCGCCACTGGATCAGATAGTGGCGATTTGCCGTAAACATGAGCAAAACTTTGCAGAAGGCATTATTACCATTGCTGACGATTCGCATGGGGTCGGTGCATTTGGCGCAACCGGGCGCGGAACTGAAGAATACGCGCAAAGCAAAGTCGATATACTGATCGCCACGCTGGGTAAGGCGCTGGGGGTCAATGGCGGTTATGTCGTTGCCAGCGCTCCAGTTATCGATTATCTGCGGGAAACCTCCCCGCTTTATATCTATTCCAATCCGATCACACCATCGGAAGCACTAGCCGCTGCAGCCTCTCTGGCAATACTGCAAAGCGAGGAAGGACGCGAACGCCTGGCGCGACTGCGCGATTTGACGGCGCGTTTCGAAAATGGCTTAACCGGGCTGGGCTTCGAAACCATCCCCGGCGCACACCCGGTCACTCCACTGGTGGTGCGCGATACGAGGAAAACAGCACTGCTCACCGCCTACCTTTTCCAGCATGGCATTTTAGCAACCGGCTTGAATTATCCGGTCGTGCCCAAGGGAGATGAGGAAATTCGCTTCCAAATCAATGCCAACCACACGATTCGGGATATCGATTACGTCCTAGGCGTTTTGAAAAATTTCCTGATAGAGGCGCCTGCTTGTTCATAACCATGCGAGCGCTCTTCAACCGCCATGTCGCCGTAGCTGAAGAGCAAAATTGGCGTCATTTTCCGCAGACAATCTTAGCGATATGGCCAAGCGGGGAATTGGCTGAATAGCCAAACCAGTCTTCTGACGGATCATGCTGAGCGCCGATTACACTGCTTGCTGCCTTGGCATCAGGATAAAGCAGCAAGGTATAGGAGCGGGCTTTTCCTTCCTGGCAATCCAGTTCATACAAACTTTTGACCGATTGATATCCACCTGCTTGCTTCTGATCGTAGCTTGACAACACCCATGTTTTTATGAAATAGCCGTTCTTTTGCGTGCTATCTGGATCAAAATAATGGACTACCCTTTGCTTTGCCACCGTATCTACTCTTACCCATTCTGCCCGCGCCGGTATTAGTGCAAACAGCAGCATAGTCGAGAATAATATTTTTTTCATCATGATTGATTTGATTTTGATGCTGCGCTGAATCACATGGCAGCAGATAAGCATTAAATAATACACTCTATTTTTCTTCACATTAAGCCAATCTTTTCACCTTGGACAGCAATTGCCAGGACCATTTTTATAGCCTACGTCACATAAAATGATTCAATTTTAAAGAGTTGCTCAACGGTTTGGTTTTGTTGTTTTCTGATTGCTTTGGCTTGTGCCCATTTGTGCTCAATGGGGTTAAGGTCTGGTGAATATG